>JAURZN010000120.1 GCA_030653355.1 Gallionella sp.
CGTGAGCGCTTGAAACCATTGGTACTGACGTTGGCCAGATTGTTGGTCACCACATCCATCTGGGTTTGCTGCGCATCCAGACCGGTTTTGGAAATCCATAGAGAACGTATCATTATTAACCTCAGTCGTTAGTCGTTAGTCGTTAGTCGTTAGTCGTTAGTTGTTAGTCGAATTGTCAGCTACGCTGGTTTTGCCTTAACTAAAAACCAGCGACTAGCGACTAACGACTATCCAGCAATGCTCATTATCGAGCTGGCCTGTTTTGCATTGTTATCTGCACTTTGCAACATTTTCATCTGCATATCGAATTTGCGTGCCAGTGAAATCATGTTCACCAACATTTCCACCGTACTCACGTTGCTGCCTTCCAGATTGCCAGGAACAACTTCTATTTTTGCGTCCACTGCCGCCGCAGAACCGTCCTTTAAACGAAACAGGCCATCACCGCCCCTGTCCAGCTGCTCTGCAGGCGGGTTAACCAGTTTCAGGCGCCCCACGGCTGATACCGAGGCCGCCTGCGGTCCTTCAGGAACAGCCGAAATCGTACCGTCCTTGGCAAAGGTGACCTGCACTCCCTGAGGGATGGTGATCGGCCCCGAGTCACCCAGCACATTCAGCCCGGTGCGTGTCTGCAACACTCCGTTCGAACTGATTTGCAGACTGCCATTACGGGTGTATGCCTCCTTACCGTCCGCATCCTGCACCACGATCCAGCCGGCACCATTTACCGCCACATCCAGCTCGCGTCCGGTGGGCTGAAAAGCAGCCGGCGTGAAATCCGAACCTGAAGTTGAATCCACCACGAAAGTACGCGTAGGCAAGCCCTCACCGACCAGCGGCACGGCACGGAAGGTATTCAGCGTCGCGCGAAACCCCGGCGTGTTGGTGTTAGCCAGATTCTCCGACACCGCCGCCTGCTGCTGCAGCACATGAGAGGCACCGGTCATCGCGGTATATATCAGCTTATCCATTGCATACTCCTTATTTAGTAAGTGGTGAGTAGATCGGCACTATGTGCCTCAGTGGTAAGTGGAAAACCCCACTCACCACTCACCACTCACCACTCACCACTCACCACTCACCACTCACCACTCACCACTATCTCAGACTTACAATGGTTTGCAGCAACTGATCCTGCGTCTTGATGGTTTGTGAATTGGCCTGATAAACCCGCTGCGCGGTGATCATATTCACCAGTTCAGCGGTTAAATCCACATTGGAATCTTCGGTCGCTGAGGCCTGCAGCAACCCCAGACTGCTTGATCCCGGCACACCTGACAGCGGCCCGCCTGAAGCGGCAGTTTCCACCCATTCGTTATTGCCCACCGGCTGCAAGCCTTGCGGACTGGTAAAGTTGGTCAACAGTATTTGCCCCAGCGGACGCGATTGCCCGTTGGAGTAAAGCCCTAAAATCGTGCCATCCGGACTGGTACTGGTCGAGTTTAGACGCCCCGATGTATAACCGTTCTGCGTCAAGGTATTGACCCCGAAATTGCCGCCATATTGCGTCGTGCCTGCCGTTGGCGAACCAAAATCAAAGGTAAGCGCCTGGGTCGGCGATACCGTAGTGGACAGAGGAAACAATGCCGCAGAAGACACCGTCCCGACCGGCACGGAAGCCGGCGTGGTCGAAACCAGCTTTCCCAGCGCATCAAATGTCAGTGTTGCCAGTTCGGGGGTGGCCACGCCTGCCACATTCACCCCGTCCACAGTCATAAACGTCTTCCAGTTGACCGATGGCGCGTCAGAAGTTATCGCCGCGCCAGCCAATGTAGCCGTAGTCGTGGCCGGCGTAAAAGTCAGCACATTGCCGGCGATGCCGCTAAGCACAACCGGCAATGCGGCGCCTGCCGGGCCGGCACCCGGAATAGTGATAGTCGTACCCACTGCCATGCCTGCGCTGGAGGCGACGGTCGCCGTAGTCGCGCCGACCGGAATAATGGCTGGCGCTGTCGTAGGTGCAATCGGCTGCCGCTGAAAATACATCGTCCCCACATGACTGGCGCCCAGACTGTCGTAGACCGAGAGTGACGTTGAACTATTGTACGAAGTCGGATCGGCGGCATCAAAAACAGCGGTAAACGGCACGGTGGCGCGAGAATCCAGATTTGCGCCCATCACTGCAGTGGTGGTCGCATTCGGCTTCAAATCCGCCGAGTTAACTTGCAGCGGCAAAGGCTGTGCGGCGATGATCACGCCATTGACATCCGGCAGATAACCGGACACTTTGTGCCCCTGATTGTTGACCAGAAATCCATTCTTATCCATCTGGAACTGGCCGTTGCGGCTGTATAAAACGGCACCGTCAGCATCGACCATACGAAAGAAACCCTGGCCGCTGATAGCCGTATCCAGAGGATTATTGGTATTGGTAATATTTCCCTGGGTAAACTGCTGCGTGATGCCGGAAATTTTAGTCCCGGCGCCGACTTGCGAGGCCGCCGAACCATTCAGGGACGCTGAAAACAAATCGGCGAATTGTGCTTGTGATTGTTTGAAACCCACGGTACTGGAATTCGCTACATTATTGCCTATGGTATCCAGATGTTTGGATGACGCATTCAAACCGCTCAAACCTACTTGAAAGCCCATGATTTTCTCCTTAAAGAATTTGTTTAACTTGCGAAAGCGCCACACCTGCCGACCGCCCGACATCCAAAGTCACCCCTTGCGCGCTTTGAGTGACGCTACTCACCACGCCAAACTGCAATCCGGTCGCAGCCACACTCGTCCCGCCCTGCGACCCGTTGACCTCAAAAGTATAACTACCATCCGGCATGGCTGTTCCCGCGCCATCCTTGCCATCCCATTGCCACTTGCCCAAACCCGACGACTGCGGGCCTAAATCGATACTGCGCACCAGCTCTCCCGCCTGGTTGTATATCGATACGGCTGCGCCATCCACTGGCTGCGTCAATTCAAAACCACCGTAAGCCAGACCATTGGCCAAATCAACACCATTGCCCGGCACCATCACCCCATGCCCTATCATGCTGGCGGCCTGCAGCGTCTGATTCGGCGCCATGCTGTCGCTCAATGCCTGCAAGGTGGTGTTTAATTTATCAATGCCACTCACCGTACTGATTTGCGCCAGTTGCGAGGTCATCTGCGCGTTATCCATAGGATTGAGCGGATCCTGATTTTTCATCTGCGCAACCAGCAAGGTCATGAAACGATCCTGCTCATTGACCGTCTTTGCTGCAGTCGTGCTCGCCTTTGCAGGTGCAAACAAGTTACTGGTGTCCGTTGTGGCATTAATCATGATGGTTTCCTGTCAGTTGTTAATCACGGCGCGGTTGCAGCACGCCCTTATTGCCCGATAGCCAGCGTCTTTAACAACAAGGTTTTCGATGTGTTCAACACATCCACGTTATTCTGGTAGGCGCGCGAAGCCGAGATCATGTTCACCATCTCGTCCACCACGTTTACATTGGGCATCTCCACGTAGCCTTTCTCATCGGCCATCGGATGCTTGGGGTCGTATATCATTTTGCCCGGCGACTTGTCTTCGGCTACGGCCACGACCTTCACGCCTTGCGCGCTGCCCATGGGAGTGGCAGAAAACACCACCTGCTTGGCGCGATAGGGCTGGCCGTCAGCACTGGTGGTGCTATCCGCATTCGCCAGATTACTGGCCACCGCATTCAGCCGTTGCGACTGTGCCGCCATGCCCGAACCGGACACATTAAAAATATTAAATAGAGACATTGCTCACCCCCTTCACATTTAGCCTTGTATCGCCGTCAACATGCCCTTCAGTTTGGCACTGACGAACTGCACATTAGCTTCGTAGCGCAATGCATTGTCGGCAAACTGCGCGCGCTCCACATCCATATCAACTGTATTTCCGTCTGCACTCGGCTGCACCGGTCTGCGATACAGCACCGGCGCGCCCATCACCGAACCGCCTGCATTACCTTCCAGATGCCTGTTTGAACTCTGCGCAACCGGCAGTTTTGCCGCAGACCCGGCGACGGCATTTTGCAAGGCACTGGCAAAATCAATGTCACGCGCCTTGTAGTTAGGGGTATCGGCGTTGGCGATATTGGAAGCCAGCAGCTCCTGACGCGCACCGCGCAGGCTCAATGCGGTTTGTTGAAAACGCAAGGACTCATCCAATTTGTTGATCATAACGCCCTCCTTTTCACTGACTATAACGTGCTTGATAGCAATACTACGTCGCGTTGAAAATTCTTATCTGCCGAATAACGATGACATTCCCCCTTCATTCCGGGCTATTCGCCCCTTCCCTAAATAGCTCGCGACACGCACAATGATGCCCATGAAAAACTTTTTATTGATAGCCTGTCTGTTTTTGTACTGTGCCGGTGCCGTTGCGCAGCAGGAACACGCCCTGCTGAAAAAGACAGTGGACAGCTTCGTGAAGCAACAAACCGCCGATCTTCCCGGCAAGGTTGCCTATCATGTGGATGAAATCGATAGCCGCATCACCCTGCGCGCATGCAGCCGGATCGAAGCTTTCCTGCCGGCTGGCAGCAAGTTGATAGGGCGGGTTTCCATCGGTGTGCGCTGCATGGAAGCGAATGGCTGGAGTTTGTTCATCCCGGTGCAAATCAAAATAACCCGCGAGTTACTGATCAGCGCACATCCACTGACGGCGGGTCAAATCGTGCGCGAACAGGACATAGCACGACTCACCACCGAAACCACACAGCCGGGCGGCCTCACGGACAGCAGCCAGGTAATAGGAAAAGTGTTGCGCTACAGCATCGCTTCGGGCTCCATACTGAGTATGAATATGCTGCGCGCGCCCTATAGCATCAAACAGGGTCAATCCGTGCGACTCTCCGTGCAAGGCAGCGGTTTCAGTATCAGCGGCACGGGCATGGCACTGAATAATGCCAGCGAAGGAGAAGCCGTGCAGATACGCACCTCCACAGGCCGCGTGATCAGCGGCGTTGCCGTAGCGGACGGCGTAGCCCGGATCGACCCCTGATTACTGCCTAGCTACCGAGCCGGTCGATCAGCCAGGCGGTTTTATCCAGCGCAGCCAAAGCCTCATCAATGACCCCGTCTATGCCTTTTTCCTCATAGGCATCACCGATCAGCCGCGCGCTGATACACAAACGCAATGCACTCACCGGTATGCCCTCGCGTGTGCCGCATGCAACCGGCTGTCCGAGCTGGCAACGCAGGCTCGCAGCGCCATCCGCCTCCACGGGCAACTGACGATAAATTTGCAGCATTTGGTCGCGATTGAGCGGGATACGTCCGGCAGCCGTTTCAGGGCGATACAGCATAAAAGGAAAGATGCTCTGGATATGATCCCAGCTCTGCTGCGTTGTGAATGGCTCGCGCTTCAGCGATGGAACCTCCAGCGGTTCGAAACGCGGATCATTCATCAGCCGCTGCTGCACCGCCTGTTCAAAGGCACGCATGAAACCAACCACGACAGATTCGGGCACTGCGCGAAACCGGCGCAATTCGACCAGCGCCGCCTCCCAGCGCAGCAATAAACCAAAATTTTCCGCGCCGCTATCATCGCCCGTGCACAGCTTCAGTCGTTTCCCTATACTTGCCGGAAAAAGCAAAGCGCCTGAAAATGACGGGCCGGTGAAAAATTTTGAACCCGTGATCGCGACCATGAAACCCTGTTGCAGATAGGCGCGCAGGGTCGGTGGCGCAATGCGGAATTGGCAAGCATCCACCAGAATATCCAGGCATTGCGGATGCCGGCGACGCAACTCGGCAACACAAACCGGACTGGGTGCGATCAATCCCGTTTTGGACTGATCCACCATCACCAGCAATACGCGCCCGCCTTGCGCGACAGCCTCGTTTACCAGTACAGCCACGTCGGCATCGATATGCTCAGTCGGGCGCGTCGTGCCATCTGCCGCCCGCAGCGGCACGGAGCACACTTCAATGGCCTCTGAACGGTCTGTTCCGACAGATGAACCTGTTTTGCAATGCTGCCCTGCCAGCGCCGCCGCCACACCGCTGCCAGTTTCCGCCTCTTCCACCATCACCACCCTGAGTGGCGTGCCGCTGGTATTCGCGACATGCCGGGCGGCGACAAAATGCGCATCCGTGCCCGAGGTGGCAAACACCAGCTCGATATTCATATCTGTCAGGTCGCACAGCAATGCCATCCTGATGCGCTGCATCTCGCGCGCATAGATCGCCTCAAACGAAGCTGCGCCCGAATCCTTTAGCAACCGCTCACGCAACTGGTTCGCCGCAGCAAAACTCGCCGTTGAAATAGCCGATGCGGTAGAGGAACCCAGCGCCAGCATCTGTGGATCAGGATAAGGCCGGCAACCGTACTTGTTCAGACCGCTATGCGGGTCAAGCGCGATGCGCGCATCCCCCCCGGAAACCAGCAACTGCTCCGTCGTCGGGAATGGATGCGCGCTGACGCCATGTGAGCGCTCAGAAAATTTCACGATTATTCGACACGCGCCGCATGGGCCAGCATCCGGTAAAAAGCATCGAACACCTTATGCATCTGCGACGGCTTATAGGGAAAAACATCAACAGGGTCAATCGCATGCACGATCATGCAGCTGTCAACTTCAAAAATCAGCAGCTTACCCTCACGGGTTTCAGCGCAGTCTATACCCAGGTAATCCAGCCCGATCCGCTCATTGATGGCCTTGAAAGCTCCCGTGTGTCGAACAGCAAAATCAGTGTCGAAATCGGCCATAAACCTGGCTTCTTCGGCTCGTTTTTCTGCGCTTTCGGCCATACCCGCATTCAGATAATGAATCATCCAGTGATCGGAAATGCCCATATGACAAACGAACGGTCGCCCTTCAATCAGCACGATGCGGTATTTACGGAACAATCCATCCGTTCCGCGATAATCAACGAAACGTGAAACATAAAACTCCTCATTTGCGATCGCAGACAAATAGCCCGCAATCGCTGTCGCATCCTCCAGCTTCTCCAGCCCCTTGCCAGCATGAGAATCAACCGGTCGCACGATAAGCGGAAAGTCACCGTCATCGAGCATATCGGCCATTGATCGCTCACCTTCGGCGATCTGCTCCAGAACCTTCCTGCTGATTCTCACGGTAACCGGCATATCCAGTCCCGGGACTGACTTCAGCAATGCGCAGTTGTTGTCGCGTGACAGCAGGGCTATCCGCGCGGGATTATTGAGCAGCGGACGAGGCCATGAAGCAATGGCAACCTGAATTTTCTCGAGCAGCGGAATATTTTGTTCGGATTCGGCTATCGCGACAAACAGCACATCATGCTCAGGCAAGCACGCCGGCAAGTCCAGTTCAGTCGTCACATACACCATATCGAGCGCGACATCGACCTCTTCCAGCAGCAACTCGATGGGCGAGTTTGCCATCAAATCACCGGGCCCCATGATAGCGAGCAGCCTGATGGCGGCCCGGCTCGTATGGCCACGGGGTGCCGAATAAATTTGTTGTATCGCCATCGCCTGCAACTGAATTTCCAGCGCCAACTCGCGCTCACCCCTGAGTTGCAAAACCGTGGACAAATCCATCAGCGCATTGGCATCCGCCGTGCGCGGATCAGCCCCGGCACGCGCAATCAGTTCAGCACCCAGCGGGGCGAGATCCATTCCTGCAACAGCCATGCGCATCAGTCTGGCCAGACCGATGAGTGGCGGATTCGAGCCCTGCGACTCAACGACCTCAATCTTCATCTTGTATTCCCGACTTTATCAATAACCATCCAACATTTTTTAAAATTTTTCAGCCTGGCGCTCAATATCAGCGCCGAATGCCAGTGTCGCCGCTATCAATGCGTCAATGTCGCCAGTCCGGGTACGATGATTGACTATGGCCGCGCGTATCGCGAGCTGCCCGTTGATCCTCGTAGTTGAAGGTGCGGCAATACCCGATTCCTGAAGTGCCACCACAATATCCGCGTTGATCCTGTCTGCCTCGGCGCTACGATAGCGGAAACACACGATGTTCAGCGCAACGGGTGCCATAAGCTCCAATCCGGGTTCCGCTTCGACGCGTTGCCGCAAATATCGGGCCAGCGCACAGGTATTCGAAATGACCTGCCCCAGCTTTTCCGAGCCATACACCTGCAAGGTAAACCAGGTTTTAAGCGCCCTGAATCCGCGCGACAAATCCGGGCCAAAATCGCACGGCCAGGGCGAACCTGCTGCCATGCCCCGCGTTTCACGTTGCAAATAGGCTGCGGGAGACGCAAAAGTGTTGTAGTGCAACGCCCCGTCGCGCACCAGCACGAATCCCGCATCGTAGGGCACTTGCCCCCATTTGTGAAAATCGAAAGCGATGGAATCGGCACGTTCGATACCCTGCAACAAGGGTGCAATATCTGCTGCCAGCCGACCAAGCGCGCCGTATGCGCCATCCACATGAAACCAGACAGCCTCACGCTGCGCGACATCGGCTATCTCAGCCAGCGCATCAATCGCGCCAACATCGACCGTACCCGCCGTCGCGGCAATGATAAACGGCGTCATGCCCGCCGCCTTGTCCGCCGCGATCGCCTGCTCGAGAGCGGCAACATCCATCTGATAGTGCGCATTCACCGGTATCCTGCGCAGTGCCGCCGTGCCTATGCCCGCCATATCCATAGCCTGCGCCACACTGACATGCGCACTGGACGAAGTATAAGCAGTCAATTTATGTCCGGCGGATAAGCCTTTCTCGCGTACCTCGCCGCCCAGAGCGGCGGTACGGGCAACCAGCACACTGATCAGATTAGCCATGGAAGTGCCGGTGACAAACAGTCCGCTAGCCGTTTCCGGGAAGCCGAATAACTCACGCACCCAGCGCAACAACTGGCGCTCAACTTCGACGGGCATCTGCTCACGTCCGCCCAGATTGGCGTTCAAACCGGCCGCCAGCATTTCCGCCAGCATCCCCACCGGCGTGCCCCCGCCATGAACCCAGCCCATGAAGCCGGGATGCGCATTGCCGATTGCGTACGGCAGTACATTCTGCATAAACATCTCATGCGCGGCCCCGAGATCGCCCGGTTGCGCGGGCAAGGGTTGCTGAAAAACTTCGCGCACCGCCGCAGGAATCGGCTGCCAGACCGGGCGCTCACGCAAAGATTCAATATAATCGAGCATATCGTCTAGCATGCGATGACTTTGCAGGCGGAAATCCTGCCAATCCGCAGGATCAAGTGTTTCTTCTGATGTTTTTAACATGCTCTTCTTTGCAGAAAACCGAAGTCTGCACCCGTTGGCGTGAGATGCGAAGATACCACTTTTATCATCCATCCGTTTTGCAGAACAATGTGCAAAACTACCGCCTATTCGTCAACTCTGGTGAAAAATTTGTTAATCTGGCAACAACTTAAAAAATAATGTTAAATTACCCTAAAGTTTTACAGATTCCTTCCGATATAGAAGGCAACTACCCAAATTTTAGTACCACCGGCCTGAGAGGATTATCATGAAAATCGAAAAAACAACGACCCCGCTGCCCGCAGGCCTGATGAGTGAAGGCCCGCGCACCAGCAATGCCAAAACCAGCCCCACCCCACAACAATCCAGCACCAGCGTATCGCTAGGTTCAACGGCGGCACAGCTGAACAAGATGGAAGCCAGCATGGCGAGCTCGCCGGTCGTGGATGCCAACAAAGTAGCCGAAATCAAACAGGCTATCAGCGATGGACGCTTTCAGGTTAATTCAGGACTGGTAGCCGATCAGCTGATTCAAAGTGTGCAAGATCTGATCGGCAGCAGGGCGTAGATTTGAACCATCCTTCCTGCCCGGAATTATTAACCGCTCTGACAGAAGAGCTGCGGCTGGTACGCGGCTTTGCCGAACTTTTGAAGCAAGAGCAACGGTTATTGACGGAAAACGCTATCGATCAGCTGCTGGAACTCGCCGAACAAAAATCAACACACGCCGTGCAATTCAATGAAGTCGCCGAAGGGCGTCGTCGCCTGCTGAAAAAATCCCTTCCTGTACTCGAAAGCAGCGCCATCCAGACATGGCTGACAAATAACTGCGTGCAAGGTTTAGCGCTTTGGCAGGA
This sequence comes from Gallionella sp., assembly GCA_030653355.1. Classification (GTDB taxonomy): domain Bacteria; phylum Pseudomonadota; class Gammaproteobacteria; order Burkholderiales; family Gallionellaceae; genus Gallionella. The sequence goes on from JAURZN010000120.1 coordinate 9,973, forward strand.
AATACGTAGCCTCGCAGAACAGTCTCAGCAACTCAATCACATCAATGGCGAACTGATACAGATGAAACTGCGCCACAATCAACAAACACTCTCCGTGCTCAGCAAGGCTGTAAACAAAGCCAATCTATACGGCCCGGACGGGCAAACCAATTTTGCGCCCGGAAGCGGCAGATCACTGGGCAACGTCTGATTGCGGGTCGAACCGGGATTGACACTGCCCCCGCGTGGGCACAAAGACGTGCCCACCCTACGGTAACGCGGACGGATTCAAACGATCAAACTCAGGTGACACCAGCGTAATCGAGACCCGGCGATTTTGAGCGCGATGCTCAGGCGTATCATTGGGTACGATGGGCTGATTTGCGGCCATACCGACCGCCATCAGACGTGACTCCGGCACCCCGTAGGAAATAAGCGTCTTGACCATGCTACTGGCACGCCCCGAGGACAGTTCCCAATTGGAAGGGAACTGCGCGTTCTTGATGGGCACATCATCGGTGTGACCTTCCACCTCGACGGACTGTTCCTTTTGACTCAAAACCCGCGCCAACTGTTGCAAAACGCCCTGCGCATCGGGTTGCAAGGTCGCCTCACCTTCCTTGAACAGCGTACTGGCGCTTATATCCACGACCACACCGCGTTTGGTCTGGTAGATGCCAATTTGTCCCTGGGCAATTTGTGGCGCCATCATCTGACGCAAACTATCGTGAACTTCCTTCATTTGTTCCTGCACCTTGCGCTGTTGCTCCACCAGACGCGCGGTACGTTTATCCACCAGCACCTTGAGTCTTTGCTCCTCCTGATTAGGCACAATCGAGATAGAAACCGCATCGGGCTGCTGAGAAAAGGCAACATTCAGCGAATCGCTAAAAGTTTTGTATTTCCCTTCATTGACCGATGAAATCGCGTACATCACCACAAAAAACGCAAACAACAGCGTGACAAAATCAGCATACGATATCAGCCAGCGTTCATGATTATCGTGCTCAGCGCGTTTACGTCGGCGTGCCATGGTTATTGCATTATCAGGGTTAGGGAAACAGAAATGGCGGATTCCATCAATATATTCAATGAATTAGCCATGACTGTCAGACCAGATAGCTTTCCAGCTTGAGCTCGACCAAACGCGGATTATTCCCGTTTGCAATCGCGCACAAACCATCAACCACCATGTCACGCATGTGCGTATGCTGCATGATGAGCGCTTTCAATTTGTTCGCGACGGGCAAAAATAATAGATTCGCAAAAGCCACGCCATAAATGGTCGCGACAAAGGCAACCGCAATGCCGCCACCCAATTTACTGGGCTCGGTAAGATTTTGCATGACATGCATCAAACCCAGCACGGCACCGATAATACCGATGGTGGGCGAATAGCCAGCCGCCGCCTCCCATACCCGCGCTGATTGCCAACGCAGTTGTTCCCAAGTGTGGATGTCAATTTCCAGCACGGCACGAATCTCGTCTGCGCTGTGACCATCCACCAGCAACTGCACCCCTTTTTTCAAAAAGGGGTCGGTTATCCCGGGAATACGCGCTTCCAGGGCCAGCATGCCTTCCTTGCGGGTTAAATTACTCCATTCCATTAACTGTCTGACCGTGTCGCGCCCCGCCAGTTTCGGGGGCACAAATGCCCAGCGCCCCATCTTGACGGCGGTAAAGAACACCTTGTTTGAGCTCTGCACCATCACCGCGCCCAGTGTGCCGCCAAATACAATCAGGAATGCGGCACCCTGAAACAAAATACCGAGATCGCTGCCTTCAAGAATCTGCCCGGTCAATATACCGACCAGTCCGACCAGAAAACCGAGTAGCGTCAGCTTGTCCATCAGCAGCCTTTCAGCGAACTGCGCAAGCGTGCCACTGCCTGGCTATGCAATTGTGAAATGCGCGATTCGCTGACGCCGAACACCTCGCCGACTTCGCGCAAATTCATTTCCTGCTCGTAAATCATGCCCATCAACATACGCTCGCGTTCCGGCAAATTCTCGATAGCCTGTACCAATTCAACTTTAAAACGCTCGTCCTGCAACAAAGCCATCGGGTCACTATCATCGCTGAATTCGAAGCGCTCGAAGAAGTCGTCATGATCTTCGTCATGAAAATCCTCGTAATACACCAGTTGTGCGCCGCGCGCTTCCTGCAACATCTGCTGGTATTCGACCAGCGTGACGTCCAGCTCATTAGCGATCTCGGTTTCGTTCGGCGCTCTGCCCACTTTTTGTTGCAAGCGACTGACTGCCAGTTCAATCCGCCGCATCTCACGGCGTAAGCTGCGAGGCAACCAGTCTGCACTGCGCAACTCATCGAGCATGGAGCCCCGGATACGCTGCGTAGCATAAGTCTCGAATTGAGCGCCGTGTATTTCGTCATAGCGGCTTGCGGCATCCAGCAGACCTATCATGCCAGCCTGTATGATGTCATCGATCTGCACGCTATACGGCAATTTGCTCATCATTTGATGCGCGATACGCTTTACCAGCGGCGCATAATCACGCAGACACTGATTTTTATCCTGCAATCCGGAAGCGTTATACATAATTTATGTCGTGAGTCACTGTACGTTGATTATTAGTCTGCTGGTTTAACTAGCCGCTAACGACTAATGGCTGGCGACTGCGTGTTGGCGCGCCAATTGTTTGATCAAGTTTTTCATCATCTGCGAAATTCCGCCTGCCATTTCATCCTGCTGCATCGTCGTTTGCAACACCTTTTGCGATAGTGCCGCATAGGATTTTGCAGCATTTGCTGCCGGAAATGCCTCCACTACCGACCGACCCAATTGCGTCGCACGTTTAAGCTTGTCATCGAGCGGGATACAACCCAGATAGTCCAAGCGTGCAGCCAGATTACTCCGGGCTACTTTTTCCATATTGCCAAACACCAATCGGGCTGTTTGCTCATTGGCCGCTTTGTTCACCACGATTTCAAACCGCAGGCGCGCATTCTCCAGCGCCAGGCGTTTAATCAGCGAATAACTCTCGGTAATGCCGCTGCTTGTCGCCTCCATCACCACCAGCAACCTGACCCCCGAAGCCAGACTCGACGATACAACGGCTTGCCCGGCCAACATCGCGGCATCCACCAGCATCACATCTACGCCGCCACTCGCCTCGGACAGCGCATTTTCCAGACACTGCTGCTCTGCCGCATTCAGTTTAGCCAGCGCACGCATCGCACGCGCAGTAGGCAGCACGGCATATCCCTTCCCGCGCAAGACTGCATCACGGAGCTGGCATTTTCCCTGCGCCACATCCAGCAAGTCATAGCGTGCAAACAAGCCCAGACTCTCTGTTAAATTATTCGGCGCCGAATTCTCATCCAACACTAACACATCCTTACCGGCACTGGACAACGCGGCGGCCAGATTGAGCGTTGCGCTGGTACGTCCCAAGCCCTGCTGTCCCGCCACCAGCGTAATCACCTGCGTTTGATTACGCACCAGCAAGCGCCGCAGGCCTTCGGCCTGATCGTCAATACCCAGACGCTGCGGCATGGCAGGCTCAAGGACCGCTTCAGCTGCAATCTTCACAACTGCACCGTCAGAGTGCATACGACACCTCATTCGTCGATGATTCCACCGCTCCGGCCATCATCATCGGAAACTCAAGCTCTTCCAAGGTAAACGGCGTTTTTTCTTCCACGGCCTTGAAGGCCCGGTGCAACAACACGTCGATATTAACAGGATGCAAGTCTTCAGGCACGCGCTGCCCGTTTGCCATGAAATACATCACCATGCGATGACGCATCACCACGTCCAGCAACGCCCCCAGATTAACCGCCTCATCCAGCTTGGTGGCAATGCAGCCAATCACCTTATTGCTGTAGTACATACGCACCACGTCTTCCAGCGTATCGCCGCTGCTGGTGGAATTCAACACCAGCAAACGCTGCACGCTGGTCGCATCAAACATGTCGCTCTGCTCGGAGACGCGCTCATCGCGCTGCCCCATCCCCACGGTATCAATCAACACCAGATGCTTGTGACGCAGCGCGGAAAGCGTTAGTCGCAAATCATCTGCGCCCTTCACCGCATGCACCGCCACACCGAGTATTTTGCCGTAAATCTTGAGCTGTTCATAAGCACCTATCCGGTAGCTATCCGTGGTCAGTAACGCCACCTTGTCCGCACCGTAACGCACCACGGCGCGCGCCGCCAACTTGGCGGTGGTGGTGGTTTTGCCCACGCCGGTCGGGCCGATCAGCGCATACACCCCGCCTTTAACAACGATATCATCATCCTCAGCCGCGACCCGCAAATTGCGTTTGAGCACTTGCTTGATCCAGGCCTCACCCTTCTCATTCCCGTCGGGCATCTTGTTCAACAACTGGCGCGCCAGCAAGGTACTGAAGCCGGAATTCAGCATGCGACGCAACAACCCGGCACGCTGCGGGTCGCGCTGCTGCACATTATTCCATGACAATGTCTCAATCTGTTTTTGCAACATACTGTGCATGGATTTAATCTCGCCGAGTATCGAAGCTTCCGCCGTTGTTACAGCTGGCGCCGTCACAGCCGCAGTCACCGCTGCGGCAGTTTTTTCGGCTTTGGCGGATTCCTGTTCCCTGGCCTTCAATTTTTGCCCGTGCTTGATTGTGCCGGACAGTCGCACCATCTCGTCACCGGACAGTCGCACCATTTCATCGTTAGCCATCGCGACGATTTCCACGCCTTGTTCCGTTTTTCGATTCGACAAAATAACGGCATCCTCACCCAGCTCGCTGCGAATTTCTCTTAATGCCTCACGCGCTGTTGTGGCGATGAATTTTCTGATTTTCATACTGTTCCTCCTACCAATGCCGTCACTCGAATTGTCTTAAAGTCCGGTACTTCATCATGCGAAATAACT
>JAURZN010000132.1 GCA_030653355.1 Gallionella sp.
ATCGATCAATGAGCGCAAGGCCACATCCAGATCCAGTTCGCTGCCCTCTTCCTGATAGCGGATACGAACCTTGTCCTGGGGCCTGAGCAAATCGAGCATTTTCTTCAAGCGTTTGGCCAGTGACGCATGCTTGGCCAGCAACCTGTCGATATCCGCCGCGTTTCCGGACGGGTGCAGTGCTTCATAAACGCTCACCCAGTCGGGACGGTAGCTCTGATTGTTGTAGTCCCACTCGTGGTAGTGGCGCGGCGGCAAACCTTCGAGCTCCTTGTTCGGCTCCATTTTGCGATGCTGATCGACAACCTCTCCCTCGTCATCTTCCTCGATGAAATGCCACATCTGGCGATTGTCGTCGCGATAGCTTATCACCGTGTCCTTGAAGTGGGTCTTGGCAAGTTGATCGCTTTGTCGACGCGTTCTGGCAACGAATGACACCGCCAGGCTGGCGATCTCCTGCGTGTTCATATCGCCTTGCTGCATCAGCTCGTGGAAGCGTTGCGCGAATTCGATAACGTGCGGATTGGTGTAAGTGTGCTGCGGATCGAGTATCGCGCGCGACAGCATCGTCAGGCGATGGCGCACACCGGATTCTTTTTCCGGATCGCAGGCATCTTCCGCAGGTACGGGATGCAAAGCCAGAAATAGTCGACGCAGACCCGGATATTCGCGCATCGCCAGATATTCCACCCGGCTGTCTTCCAGAAACTCCGCCGCCATACGCTGAAACGGGCTGAAATTGTCAGCGTAGATCGCCTTACTCCAACGCCGATGCCCAATCATGTGCGCCAGGGTTGCACGATAGCGGTCTATGCCGGATATGCCATGCATGTCGTTATAGACATCAGGCAGGCGTATGCCCAGATTGTCGTAATAGGGAACTGGCTGGCGCAGTTCGTCAAACATGTTGGAATAGGGGATCAACAGATCCTCGTCTTGCCACAACCCACGCAAGTACAAGTCCAGCTTACGCTCGTTGTCCATCAGCAAGGTGCCATGCCGCTCTCGCTGCAACACCGCACGACTGTCTGCAGACTGCAAACTGAAGTAATCGATTTGTCGCTCGGGATGGTCGCTGTAATAGCGAACTCCATAATCCACCCAGTTCTTCAACCCTGCCAATGATAATTGACCAAGGATCACCGCGATCTGCTTGAACAGTGCCGGCAAGCCTGGACTGGCGAAAGTCTGATGAATGCCGTGTATGGAGCCCGTGGTGCGCTCCATGAACTCCAGGATGAGATTGAGGTACTCCTGTAACTGCTGCCGGGCGGGCAATCTGCGCACCACGCTCGGCAACGATTGCAAAAATGGCGTGATCGCTTTGCCATTGGGCGATTTATACATTCTGCGTATGCATTCTGCGATGGCAGGCAGCGCATCCTCACCCGATTTTTTGGCGATACCCGGCCACTCTTCCAGGAAAATCAGGATGGGTTCCGCGCCGCGCCCCATCTTGCCAAGAAAACGTGCATATTCGATATACGCGCCGACTCCCTCGCCGGAAAGTTTGGCCAGCGCTTCCTGCATGCAATCAGCGAACACCTCGGCTACGCGTGGAAAGCCGCAGTCAAGCTGTTGCCAATAGACCTCCAGTTCTTCCGGTATGGTCTTCATACTCAGGCAAACACAGCATCAATCGCATGGTCAAGTGTATCGCGGATGTCCGCATCGTCGGTAATCGGTCGCACCAAAGCCATACGACACGCATCTCTGGGCTCGACCCCACCCTTGATCAGCGTCGCTGCATACACCAGCAAACGCGTGGAGACACCCTCATCCAGACCATGGCCCTTCAAATTACGGGCCGCCACTCCGATCTTGACCAGTTTGGCGCAAATATCTGCATCCATGCCCGTTTCCTTGCTGAGAATTTCGGTCTCCAGCTTGCTAGTCGGATAATCAAAATCGAGCGCAGTAAAACGCTGCTTGGTGGACTGCTTCAGATCCTTCAACAGACTCTGGTAGCCCGGATTGTAGGAAATCACCAATTGAAAATCAGGGTGCGCCTGAATCAGCTCGCCTTTTTTATCCAGCGGCAATGTGCGACGGTGATCGGTCAGCGGATGGATTACCACCGTGGTGTCCTGACGCGCTTCAACGATTTCGTCCAGATAGCAGATCGCCCCGATGCGCGCTGCCATGGTCAGCGGGCCATCCAGCCATCGTGTACCGTTTGCATCGAGCAAATAGCGCCCAACCAGATCGCTCGCGGTCATATCCTCGTTACACGCCACCGTAATCAGCGGCTTGTTCAATTTCCACGCCATGTATTCGATAAAGCGTGATTTACCGCAACCAGTCGGCCCCTTCACCATCACGGGCAGGCGAGCGGCATAGGCCGCCTCATACAACGCCACTTCATTGCCCTGTGCCTGGTAGAACGGCTCCTGATGAATCTTGTATTGATCTTTATCAGTCATGTTATCCCCATACTCGCCGCGTATCCGCGCGGCCTGATCGGTATTGATTTTTGGAAAAAAACGCCCCCAGCAAGTGGGGGCGCGTTTTCACAGCTCTAAGACAAACCAAGCTTACTTGTGTACGCCCAGTTTTTCGCGCCAGCCCGGGAAGATCTTGTCCGCATCGCCGGGGAAAGACTCGAATGCGCGCGCAAATTCCTTGTGCTCCTTCGCGAATTCGATCGGGTCTGCACCCGCTTTCCAGCACTCATACGACTGACGCAAGGAAATCGCGCCCGCTGCAGGAGAATCGATGTGACCGTAAGATCCGCCACCGGAAGTGTTGATCACGTTGCCGTGGCCCAGATTCTCGAAGAAGCCTGGCAGACGCAACGCATTCATACCGCCGGAGATGATAGGCGTGGTCGGCTTCATGCCGTGCCATTCCTGATGGAAGTAAGGGCCATCTGCAGAATCACGCTCGATCATGTAAGCGATATGACGGTCATCTGCGCCACCTTCCATCTTGCCGAAACCCATAGTACCTACGTGGATACCGGAAGCACCTTGCAGACGAGACATCTTGGACAATACAAACGCTGTGTAGCCGCGTACCGCAGAAGGTGACGTGATCGCACCATGACCGGCACGATGGTAATGCAAGTATTGGTCAGGATACTGACGACGCGCTGTCGTGATCATACCCGGACCGCCAACATAACCGTCAACCAGGAACGCAACCTTGTTTGCATCCGGCCCGAAAGTTTCCAGGATGTAATCGGCACGAGCCAGCATTTCGTAGTGATCGTCAGCCGTGATGTTAGCCGAGAACAATTTGGCCTGACCGGTTTCATCCATGGCACGCTTCATTGCGTCATAGACCAACGGGATAACTTTCTTGGTAGGACAGAATACCTGATTGCCCTGTGGCTCATCGTTTTTGATGAAGTCGCCACCCAGCCAGAACTGGTAAGCCGCCTTGGCGAACGGTTCTGGACGCAGACCCAGCTTAGGCTTGATGATGGTGCCGGCGATGTAACCACCGTTGACGCGTGGACGACCCAGAATATCCCACATATCGGTGATATCCTTGGAAGGGCCATCGAACAGACGCAGCATGGACCAAGGCACGTAGAAATCCTGCATTTGCAGATGTTTCACATCGCCCATACCCTGGTTGTTACCAATCGCCAGCGTCAGGAAGGAAACAATCATCGCACGACCGTCGATCACGTTACGATCGAACAGATCATTCGGGTAAGCGACCTTCATAATGCCTTTTGCTTCATCGATGAAATAAACCAGCGCATCTACGCCCTTGGTAAAGTCATCAGTCGTAGAAACTTCAACATTAGTACCCGTCGAAGATTCAGCAGCGATGTGCGCAGCTACTTCCAAAAATCCATAACCAGCCGCTGGTGCCATGTGATAAGCAACGAGAATATGTCCGTCACCCTTGATCAGATCTTCTTCTTTTAACGACAGATCTGCATAACGATTAGATTGATCCATAATTTACCTCTCCTGTGTGTTAAC
>JAURZN010000159.1 GCA_030653355.1 Gallionella sp.
GCGATTTCGTCAATGCCTCGGGAAATCCCGGCTATTTCCAGCAGCAGCACTGGGTCTATGCACGCGCCGGTGAACCCTGCCGCTGCTGTGGCGCACCGATCAAACAGATTAAACAGGGACAGCGTTCGAGTTTTTATTGCGGGAATTGCCAGAAGGAATAGTCGTTAGTCGTTAGTCGTTAGTCGTTAGTCGTTAGTCGTTAGTCGTTAGTCGTTAGTCGTTAGTCGTTAGTCGTTAGTGCTAATTTTATTGGTGACTGACACTTTAATATGTCAAATAAATCAAATGGTTGAGAACATGAAAAACTTGAATTCTGCGGTTCTACCAGGGTGTGATAGAGTGGGCATCATGCCTGTTTTCCCCTTGCTTGCTCTGCTGGTCTTTTCGTTTTCCGCGCATGCGGAACGGCTTCCCCGACCTGACCATGTCGTGGTGGTGATTGAGGAAAATCGCGGCTATAAGCAGATCATGGATCAGTCGAAACGCGATTCCTATATTCACGCGCTGGCAAGACGCGGCATGCTGTTCACCCGTTCTTATGGCGTCACGCATCCCAGCCAGCCAAATTATCTGGCCTTGTTTTCCGGCTCTACGCAAGGGGTGATCAGCAACTCCTGTCCGCACACTTTCAATTCCGACAATCTGGCCACCGCCCTGCTGGACAAGGGCTTGAGCTTTGTCAGCTATTCCGAATCGCTGCCTGTAGCGGGCGACACCGGTTGCACATCCGGCGGCTACCAGCGCAAGCATAATCCGCTGGTAAACTGGCAGGGTACGCGCCTGCCGGCTTCCTTAAATCTACGCTTTGACGATTTTCCCAGGGATTTTTCACGACTGCCCAACGTGGCCTTCGTCATTCCCGACCAGGACAACGACATGCACGACGGCAGCTTTGATGCCGCGGACGAGTGGCTGCGCACCCATATCGACCCTTATGTCGAATGGGCATTTAAACATAACAGCCTGCTGATTCTGACCTGGGATGAAGACAACTACCGGGAAGACAATCACATCGTCACCTTGCTGATTGGCCCTATGGTGAAGATCGGCACCAGCGATCAGCCCATCAACCACTACAATCTGTTGCGCACCCTGCTCGACTTTTACGATTTGCCCGCGCTGGGGGCGAGCCGTGATGCAGAACCTGTCAAAGGCATCTGGAATTAGCGACCCGCTCAAGATGGCATGAAAAAACCGCGCCGAGGCGCGGTTTTTTGTAACGTGGACAAAACCCGCAGGATTACTTCTTGCCAGCCATCAGCCTTTCATACTTGGCCTGCAACTGCGCGTTGCTTTCCACATGCGCAGGGTCCTTGGGAATGCAATCCACCGGGCACACCTCCACGCACTGCGGCGTATCGTAGTGACCTACGCACTCGGTGCATTTATCCGGATCAATTTCGTAAATGGTATCGCCTTGCGAAATGGCATCATTCGGGCATTCCGGTTCGCATACGTCGCAATTGATACATTCATCGGTAATTATCAGTGCCATACTACTCTCCTCATATCATCAATCTGTACTGTCCTCGAAAAACTCAATTCTTTCAGAGGCTCTGGTTCTTTTGCTGCAATCTGAGCGCCACGGCAGGCGACACAAACTTGCCGACATCCCCGCCGAAACGCGCCACTTCGCGCACCATCGTGGCCGAAATAAAAGTGTACTGCTCTGCCGGCGTTAGAAACAGGGTTTCCATTTCCGGGAACAGATTGCGATTCATGCCCGCCAGCTGAAACTCGTATTCAAAATCCGATGCGGCACGCAAGCCACGCAATACCACGCGTGCCTGCTGCGATTGCACAAAGCTCATCAGCAAGCCGTCAAAACCTTCCACGCGCACGTTGGCATAGTCTGCGAAAACCTCGCGCGCCATGTCCACACGCTCATCCAGCGAGAACAAGGTATTCGTACGGCTCTTTGCCACGGCCACGATCACCTCGCTAAACAATCCCGCCGCACGGCGCACCACATCCTCATGGCCGCTGGTAATGGGATCGAATGTTCCCGGGTAAACAACTTTAATCATGTTAAATCCATTTTGTGGTCGAATCGCTGCATCGCGTGCCCGCTCATTCCACGTCTATCAACTGATACCACACCTGCCCCGCCCGGCCCGATTTCAAGACACGCCAGGGCGATGAAACTTCAATCGGCGCACCGGATTCCACATAAACCACGCCGTTTTCATTCAGGCGTTGCGGCAGAATTTCCAGCAGCGCGGGAAAATAATCGCTCTGGAAAGGCGGATCCAGAAAGATAATGTCATACCGCTGCGTATCGCGCCGGACGAATTCTAGCCCATCCTGATGGCGTACGACTACGTTAGCACAGGCTAATTTGCCGATATTCTCCTTCAGGGCGCGAAACACCAGGGTGTTTTTTTCCACCATCAGCACCCGTTCCGCCCCGCGGGACGCTGCCTCAAAGCCCAGCGCGCCGCTCCCGGCGAACAAGTCCAGACAGCTACGCCCGTACAGTGTCTGCCCCAGCCAGTTAAACAGGGTCTCGCGCACCCGGTCGGGCGTCGGGCGCAGTCCTTCTGCCTCAGGGAAGGTGACAACGCGGCTGCGCAGCTCTCCCCCGCCTATCCTGACCTTATTGATTTTTGCCTCCCGCGTTTTCCGCCTGTGCTTCAGGCGCGCCCACAATCACCGTCGCCATCGCCTGCGGACGGATATGACGGGAAAATGCGTCACGTATCTGCGCGACTGTGACGCGCTCGACACGCGCGGTAAAATCATCCAGATACGTCAACGGCAGATCGTAGAAACCTATGACGCTCAGATAATCCAGTATCTTGCGATTGCTGTCGATGCGCAGGGCAAATCCGCCCACGAGGTTTTGCCTGGCGGCGCGCAATTCTTTCTCCGTCGGGCCTTGTGCGATAAATTCAGTCAGGGTGTTGCGCACCAGCTTCAGCGCCTCGTCAGCCTGTTCCTTCTTGGTTTGCAGGCCAATCTGGAATGCGCCCGGCTGTTTGAGCGGCATGAAATAGCTATACACGCTATAGGCCAGACCGCGTTTTTCACGCACTTCATTCATCAGCCGCGACACAAAACCGCCACCACCCAGTATGTAATTACCGACATACAGCGGAAAGTAATCAGGATCACTGCGCGACATGCCCGGCGCACCGATCAGAATATGGCTCTGACTGGCAGGATGCGCGATGCGCTGCTCAATCGCCGGTATCTGCATCGTCACGGCAGGCAATGCGACGCTTCCGTCGGAAACAGGCAAATGCGCTGTGAGCTGCTCGGCAATCGCCTCGGCCTGAGCGCGCGTGACATCACCCATGATGGCGACCACCGCACGACTCGCGTTGTAATGCGCGTCATAAAAATCCCGCAAATCCTGAGCCGTTATTTTTTCAACGCTGACAATCTCGCCGGAGACCGGCAAGGCGTAAGGATGCGCGCCATACACGGCCTTCTGGAACGCCTTGTCGGCGATGGACTCGGGCTTAGTCTCGGCTTCCTTCAGGGCGGAAATCAGCCGCACTTTTTCACGTATCAGCACGGCTTCCGGAAACGCCGGTTGTTGCAGCGCCTGCGCCATGATATTCAAGGCCTGATTGCGCTCAGCCGCGCTGCTCAGGGTGCGCAAGGACACGCTCGCCCTGTCCTGATCGAAGCTGCCACCAAATTGCGCGCCAATATCCGCCATGCCGCGCGATATATCGTCCTCGCTCAACCCTGCCGCTCCCTTATCGAGCAAATGATGCGTCATACCCGCCACGCCGGATTTGGCATCGAAGCTGCTGCCCGCCGGAACACTCACGGCCACATCCAGCATGGGAATATCGTGATTTTCCACAAACAGTACTTTTGCGCCGCTGGCACTATGCCAGTTCTGGATATGGGGCGTGGCCAGGGCCAGATTGGTGAGGCAGCACAGGGCTGCCACGCATAACAATTCAGCTTTAACGAACATGAGCCGCTCCTTCAACTTTATGACTGGACTTGCCCGACAGCGGCTGTGGATCGAGTACTGCGACGGTCAAATTGTCGTCCTTCAGGTACGCCTGCGCGACCTCGCGCACCTGTTCGGCCGTCACCGCCTGCAACTTCTCCAGCATCACCGGCAAGCTCTTGTGCCCCAGCCCCAGGCTTTCCATCTGGCCTATCTGCATCGCCTGGTAAAACACCGAGTCCAGCTTGTACACCTCGCCCGCCATCACTTGCGCCTTGACGCGTTTGAGCTCTTCCGCGCTCACGCCTTCTTTGATCAGTAAGGCGATTTCCTGACGCAGCGCCGTTTCCGCATCGCCCGCCGTTTTACCCGTGCTCGGCGTAGCTTGCAGCGTGAACAGACTGGGGCCGCGTGATGCGGAGTCATAACCCGCGCCGACGCTGCTCGCCACCTGCTGTTCGCGCACCAGATGCTTGTTCAAGCGCGCGGATTCATTGCCATCCAGCACACCGGCGAGAATTTCCAGCGCATAAGGCTGCCAGTCCTGCTCAGGCTGTTGCAGCACGGGGGTGTGATAGCTCATCACCAGTTGCGGCAATTCCGCGGGCGCTTTCACCACCATTCGTTTGATGCCCAGTTGCACCGGCTCGGTGAAATTTCTGCGCGGCGGCAAAACACGCCTGGCTATGCCACCATAATGGCGCTGCGCCAGCGCAAATACCTCGCTCGCCTTGACATCACCCGCAATGACCAGAGTAGCATTGTTGGGCGCATACCATTGCCGGTACCATGCCGCGGCATCCGTCACGTCCAGCGATTCCAGATCGCTCATCCAGCCTATCACCGGATTCTGGTAGGGATGCTCCTGATAGGCCACGGCCATCATCTTTTCCTGCAACAGCGCCTGCGGCTGGTCGTCAGTACGCATGCGGCGCTCTTCCATCACCACTCTGACCTCCTTGGCAAATTCACCAGCGGACAGATTCAGATTATGCATGCGGTCCGCTTCAAGCTTCATCGCCAGCGGCAACCTGGACTTGTGCAATTGCTGGAAATACGCGGTGTAATCGTAGCTGGTAAAGGCATTCTCGCGCCCGCCCGCCGCCGCAATCTGGCGGGAAAACTCGCCCGCGGGCACTTTGCGCGTGCCTTTGAACATCAGGTGCTCCAGCACATGCGCGATGCCGGTCTTGCCGGTGCGCTCGTCCATACTGCCGGCCCTGTA
>JAURZN010000161.1 GCA_030653355.1 Gallionella sp.
TACAGGGATATCACCCAGCAACGGCACCTTGTTGACTACGGTTGAGTCGCTCTGCTTGTAAACTCCGCCAATAACCACCGTCCCCCCATTCTCTATCAATACTTTGGTGACCACCTTATTGGTGTTGATGGGTATGCCGGCAGACACTGAAACCCCGCGAGAATCCTTGTTAACTTCCACCGTCATGTCCACGTTATTGTCCGGTGTGATTTTGGTCTTGACGCCGAGTCTCAATACCGCTTTCTTGAAGGAAGTCGTGCTCGTTACCACACCGCCCGATACCGAATTGATGGTGTAGGGAATTTCTTCGCCCTGTTCGATGATCGCCCAATCGGTATCGTTATCGGAGCTGACCACACGCGGACTGGAGATAATCTTGCCCTGCTCATCCGATTCCATGGCGTTCAACTCGATATTGAGTATCTTGGTTGCCGCCGCGTTGAACAACGCGAACTGGAACACGCCCGCCAGCGGCGCTCCTGCGGCAGTAACAGGCAAATTGACGTTCCCGGTACCCGGCGTAAGCACGGTACCCAGGCCGACGCCACCTGCACCACCCGCGCCCACCAGACCGCCCCGTATGCCGGTCACTCCATTCGCGCCGCCCGCCGCCGCAACAGGCTGACCGGTGTAACCCAGTCTTACCCCCAGATTTCTGGCAAATCCGTCACGTGCCTCAACCACACGCGCCTCGATCAGTACCTGTCTGGCCGGCACATCAATTTGCTTGATGATCTTGCGTACTTCTTCAAGACGGGACGGGGTATCCTTTACGAACAGCGTGTTGGTGCGCGCGTCCGCCATTGCACTGCCTCGTTTGGACAAGATGCTGGCTGAAGAAGACAGACCATTGCCGGACGGCGTCGCATCACCCTGTTCTGCAGTGCCTTTTACCGCGCCCTTGCCGGTCAAAATATCGGCCGCTGCCGCTGCCGTCTGGTAACCCAGCTGGAAGCTTTCGGTGTGCAATTCTTCAAGCTCGGAAATTTCCTGGCGCGAAGTCAAACCCGTTTTTTCAGACTTAGCCAATTCTTCACGCGGTGCGACCCGTATCACATTGCCGTTCTTGCGCTGTTCCAGATCCCGGCTTTGCAGGATGATATCCAGCGCCTGATCCCAGGGAACATCCTTCAGGCGCAAGGTCAGATTACCCTGCACACTGTCGCTGATCACCATGTTCAACTCGGTAAAGTCCGCAATGACATTCAAGGCCTCGCGCACGGAAATATCCTGGAAATTGAGTGTCAATTTCTCGCCCGCATAACCAGAATGAGCACCCTTAACCAGCTTGTTGGGGTCCTCTGTGACCGCTTTGACTTCGATAATGAATTTATTATCGGTTTGATAGGCCGCGTGCTCCCACATCCCTTTAGGCTCGATTTCCATGCGGACATTGGCACCCTGCGCGAAGGTGTTGACTATGTGCACAGGCGTTGCAAAATCAACCACATCCAGCTTGCGTTGCAATTTGCCGGGCAAATTGGTTTTCAGAAAATCCACGACCAGCTTGGTGCCCTGCCGGTGTATGTCGATGCCCACGCCTGAATCGGAAAGACCAACCTGAATACGCGCTTCGCCATTCTTGCCGCGACGGAAATCCAGATCGCTCAATGTATGCTTTTGCGTTCCCTGACTGGCTTCCGCAAAGCGCGAAGTCGTGTCAGTCGATGCCAAGCCCGCAACTTTTCCGCGCAAGGTGATCAGGACATTATTTCCATCCAGCTTGGTGTCATAAGACAACATCTGGTTGAGATTAATGACCAGCCGGGTGCGCGTTCCGGCCTGGACGATGTTGGCGCTACGCAGCTCGCCAACTGCAAAATTCTGCACAGATTTTCCCAGGCCATTGGCTGTACCCGGAAAATCAAGGGCAATGCGCGGTGGTGTATTGATGGTAAATCCGGCCGGAAGATTAGCCAGCGGTTCAGCCAGTTCGACTTTGATTACGGTCGCACCCGCACCGGTATCGGTGACGCTTAATGCAGTAATGGTATTTTGCGTCTGTGCATTGGCCTGAACCATGGCAAAAACCATCAGCAAACCAAACAAGCGTGCTGTTGCTCTGGCTATGGCATTAACAGTCCGCGTCACAAACATCCGTGATAATAGAGTTGAATTCATGTCTTTAAGCGGTCCCATTGCACTACTCCTTATCAACCAATTGCAGACTGCTGATACGCTCAGACCAGTCTCCGGCGCTATCTTGCACCACTTCTTTAATCACGATTTCAGTATCGGTCAATTGTTTTATCAAACCGAAATTCATGCCCATATAGTTACCTGCCCGGACCCGGTACAATTTTCCGTCAGGCGCACGCACCACGGCGTGTCCTGTTTTGCCCTTGGACACATAACCCACCATCTTGAGATTTTCCAGCGGATATTCCTCCAGTGCCTCCTTGGGCCTGTCCATATCCGGTTCATTTTCCCCGCGTTTCCCGCTTTGAGCCGATTCCGGCTTGCGCGGTTTGAATGGATCCGCCAAACCCGTATCGTTATCGTAGGCAAAGGGCACATAAAGCTGAATATTAGGCGGAGGCTGAACCCGGCCACGCATATCCGCACCGGAGTTTTTAACGAATTCACGCAAATCCTCAAATTCGTCACCACCGCAAGCGGTCAGCAATAGCGTAGCCAACACAAGATAAATGTATCTCATTAGTTAGCCCCCCCCGCCCTGGCCGCTTTTCTTTGCGCCGCCAGCTCTTCATCATCCAGATAGCGGAACGTCTTGGCAATGGCATCCATAGTCAACGCGCCGCCAACCGGTGCAATGGCAATTTCATTCAGCGTCACGATTCGCGGCAACATGGAAATGTCACTGGCAAATCTTCCCAAATCGTCATAATTACCCGTCACCTTGATGGCAATCGGTTGCTCGGCAAACGATCCCTGTATGCTTTCTGCGCCCGGGCGGAACAATTCAAACTGCAAACCGCGCCCCAGTCCCGCCTGATTGATGTCAGTCAACAAAGCGTCCATTTCTGATTTGTTCGGCAACTGTTTCAGCAACGCGCCGAACGATTCCTGTGTTTCCAGCAGTTGTTTTTTGATCAAATCCAGATTCACTGCCTGCTGTTTCTTGATCAGAAAGGTTTCCTTGAGACTGATTTCCTGTTCTTTCACGGCTCTCAGGCTTTCCCATTGACCCTGCCAGTCCAGCAGCGCCCCCATTACCACCACACCCACAAATATCGCCGCGAAGGCCATTAGCTTTGCTGGCCACGGCCAAACGCCCGGCGTTTTCGGGTTGAGATTTTTTAGATCATCTAAAGTCATCATTACACCTAATTCCTCACACCGTCAGCGTTGACGGCATCTGCACCTTGCAACTTGGTCAGCTTGAAAGTCAGGGTAAATTCACTGAGCCGCACACCCTCTGCAGTAGCCGCGTGTATTTCCACCAAAGCGGGCGCTTCCAGCCAGGCTGAATCTTCGACCGCTCTCATCAGGGTAGAAATTCGCGCATTGGATTGTGCGTAGCCGACCAGATTGATGGCATCGCCGTTTTGCTTAAGCGTCTTGATGTAAACACCCTCAGGCAAAATGCGCAGCATCTGGTCCAGTAAATGCACCACCTGAGAACGATCACTTTGCAGCTTTTCAACCGCGTCCTTGCGTTCCAGCAGGGACTTCGTCTGCTCACGCAACTTCCTGATTTCGGCGATCTGTTTGTCCAGAATGGCCGTTTCCTCCTGCAAATAGGCGTTACGGCGTTCCTGATAATCTATTTGCGTGCTGATTGCCGCATGCACAAGACCCCACACCAGCACACCCAACAGCAGGGAGAGTGCGCTCAAGGAGATGAACTGCATCTGTTTGGCGCGCCGCCTTTCCTCGCGGTAAGGCAATAAGTTTATGCGTATCATGTCGGATCAAACCTCCGCATTGCCAGACCGCAGGCAACAATCAACGCAGGGGCATCTGCCTGCAACTGACGCGGCTTTACCCGACTGGACAAGGCCATCAAGGCAAACGGATTCGCTACCATGGTGCTAACCTGGGTACGCGTGGCCACTGCATCATCCAAGCCAGGCAAAACGGCACTGCCTCCTGCCAGAACAATGTAATCAATCTCGTTATATTGTGAAGATGTAAAAAAGAATTGCAGCGCGCGCGCGATTTCCATGACCAGATTGTCACGAAATGGCGACAACACATCGCTCTCGTAATTGTCCGGCAAGTTGCCGTTTCGCTTGGCAAATTCAGCCTGTTCAGCCGACAAGCCGAATTGAGCCTGTATCGCCTGAGTCAGTTGTTCACCGCCAATTTGCTGATCGCGCGTATAAATTGATTGCCCGTTACGCATCACATTTACATTCATGACCGATGCGCCAATATCAATCAGCGCCACACATTTGTCTTCCGCGCCATCAGGCAACTGCGCGCATATCTGGCTAAATGCCATTTCAGCCGCATAAGGCTCGGCATCCACAACGGCGACTTTCAGGCCCGCCGCTTGAGCCGCGGCCACCCTGTCAACAACATTTGCCTTGCGGGAAGCTGCCAGCAGCACTTCTATCTCCTCCTCATTGCCGGGCGCGGGGCCTATCACCTGAAAATCCAGATTGACCTCATCAAGCGCAAAAGGAATATATTGATTCGCTTCGGATTCGACCTGGTATTCCAGGTCTTCATCATTCATGCCGGCAGGCAGTAGAATTCTCTTGGTGATAACCGCAGCTGAAGGCAGCGCGACGCTGATGTGCTTGATTTTTGTTCCCATGCGCATCCAGGCACGCTGCAGCGTTTCGGCTAGCGCATCCAGATTATTGATGTTGCCGT
The DNA here is from genome assembly GCA_030653355.1 of Gallionella sp. Classification (GTDB taxonomy): domain Bacteria; phylum Pseudomonadota; class Gammaproteobacteria; order Burkholderiales; family Gallionellaceae; genus Gallionella. Next base: position 4,786 of record JAURZN010000161.1, read on the forward strand.
CAAAGAACGCATCCTTGGGCAACACCTCTATCACATAGCGCTCCAGAACATAGCCCGCATTTTTCGGCGCCTGACTTAACTCAACCAACTTAACCGAGGATGAACTGATGTCCACCCCAATCAGGGGCGGCGCTTTAGTCTGGATAAAATCCAGCAAGATATCAAAATTTACTTTAGGCATAGGCCGTTCGGAGCTTTTCCGTACAAAGTGGTTGAAATCCTAGCAACAACCGTCAACACTGTAAAGACGTTTTTGGGAGGGCTGTTTATCTCGTAT
>JAURZN010000164.1 GCA_030653355.1 Gallionella sp.
GCAGGACTATGCAACGAAATGGATGTGGACTTACAATCACGAGCGCCCGCACATGGCGCTTGGCGGCATCACCCCGAAACAGAAGCAGGCACTATTAAATAACTCTACTTCTGACCCCAACTAAAAATGGGGGGATTACCACTTGACGCATCTAAATACGGCACATGGAAGCTAACAGATGCCGGTAGAAAAGCTCATATCTCATCCGACGCGGCAAAAGTAATATTTCGAAAGTGGGTTGCAATAAATCAAGCAAATCGAAAAGATAAAGAATTACCACCAGTTTCTGAGAAAACCATCGTAGAAATCATCAACGAAGTTTCCCCTGAAAACTCGGAATCCACAGAGACACCCGATTTAATTAATGTTCTTCGAGGACTAAGCCCCGAAGGATTTGAAAAAATTTGCCGTGAACTTTTACGTGAATCAGGATTTGAAAACGTAGAAGTTACTGCGCGTGGCGCTGACGGTGGGATTGACGGTTTCGGTACTTTGGAAATCAATCCATTTGTAAGCTTCAGGGTTATATTTCAGTGTAAGCGATACAAAGAGGGAAACACCGTTTCACGCGCACAAGTGGGCGACTTCAGAAATGCCATGATTGGACGCGCCGAAAAGGGAATCATTATTACAACCTCTACCTTCAGCAATGCTGCGATCCAGGAAGCCAATCGTGACGGTGCACCAAAAATTGAGTTAGTAGATGCGGATAAGCTCGTTGAAATGTTCGAAAAAGTTGAACTTGGACTAATAAAGCGAATTGTCTATGACGTAAGTATTTCCTTTTTTGAAAAGTATCGCCAAGAACAACAACCACAATAAAATATTATCTGATCAGTAGGTTACAAATATGAGCAACTTACCTAAATGCCCCTTATGCAGCTCGGAATACACCTACGAAGACGGCGACAACTATGTCTGCCCGGAATGTGCGCATGAGTGGTCGAAGAGCGCAGCGGCGGATGCCGGCGAACAGACCAAGGTCTTCAAGGATGCCTTCGGCAATGTGCTGGCGGACGGCGATTCCGTCACAGTCATCAAAGATCTGAAGATCAAAGGCTCATCCTCTGTCGTCAAGGTCGGCACCAAGGTGAAGAACATCCGTCTGGTGGAGGGCGACCACGATATCGACTGCAAGATCGACGGCATCGGCGCGATGCAACTGAAGACCGAGTTCGTCAAGAAGGCATAAGCGAGAAAAGCGATGAGCGCCTGGGGTTGTCCGCACGATATTGCAGGTAAATGTTCCCGCGTCAACAACCTTCCCTGCGACCTGGGGATGAAGGGTTGCGTACTGTTCGGGCGCTTCCGCTTTGCCGATCCAAACAAGAACCGTCCTAAAAAATCGCCCGCCGGCACCGAACCGACGCCGGCTGTCGATGACAACAAGGCATGACTGAGCTGATTTACTGCGACGAATCGTTGCTGGTGGTCAACAAGCCTGCCGGACTGCTGTCCGTGCCGGGGCGCGGGGAAAACAAACAGGACTGCCTGTCTGCACGCATTCAGCAGGCATTTCCCGATGCGCTGGTGGTACACCGGCTGGACATGGCAACCTCAGGTCTGCTGATCTTTGCACGCGGTGACGCCATACAGCGCCGCCTCTCGGAAATGTTTCGCGAACGCCTCGTTTCAAAGCGCTACGTGGCAGTCGTTGCAGGCGTGCTGGAGGAGGATAACGGGCAAATCGATCTGCCCATCGGGGCCGACTGGCCGAACCGTCCTCGGCAAAAAATCGATACTACACAGGGCAAGCACTCTCTGACGCGCTATCGAGTGTTAACCCGTAACGCGGAGACCACACGGGTGGAGCTGGAGCCGGTCACGGGACGCACGCATCAGTTGCGCGTACATATGACGGCGGCAGGCCATCCGATTATCGGCGATGCCTTATACGACGGGCGGGCGGCGGAACGACTGATGCTGCACGCTCATCTGCTGAACTTTGCCCACCCGATCAGCGCCGAGCCGCTGTCGTTGCGATGCGAACCGCCCTTTTAATCATAGCGATGAAACTTATTCTTAACCCGCTTGCCTGATGCCAGGCGACGATAAGGTGGTGTTATACTTCGCCTCGCTTTGTTTTATCCAATCAATGAGGAATTCATGAAAAAATTTTTGACGTTGTTGACTGTTGCTTTGACCTGTTTCAGTTTGTTTGCCGCAACAGCGGAAGCCAAGCGTTTTGGTGGCGGCAGTAGTTTTGGCAAACAACGCACCATGTCTCCACAACAAGCGCAGAAAGCTCCGGCTGCTGCTCCCGCTGCGGCTGCTCCCGCTTCAACAGGTAACAAATGGCTCGGCCCTCTGGCGGGTCTGGCTATAGGCGCGGGTCTGGCCACGATGTTCGCGGGTGGTTTAGGCGGGCTGGGTGGTGCAATGGGCGGCATACTGATGGCGCTGCTCGCCGCAGGCCTGGTAATGTTCCTGATTGCGAAATTCCGTAAGCCGCAACAACCTGCGATGCAATATGCCGGCGCGGGCGCGCCTTACCAGGAAGCGCCACCGGCACAACAGCAGTATGCAGGTGGCAGTTCAGCTCCGGTTGCCGCCGCTGCAGCCCGCAGCATTCCGGCTGACTTTCCGGTGGAAAGCTTTCTGCGCAGCGCGAAAACTTCGTTCATCCGCCTGCAAGCCGCGAATGACCGCAAGGATTTGAACGATGTGCGCGAATACACCACGCCGGAAATGTTTGCTGAAATCTCGATGCAAATGCAGGAACGCGATGCCACACCACAAAAGACCGATGTAATCGCTATCCACGGCGAGTTGCTGGAAGTGGCGAATGAAGGTGACTGGGCGATTGCCAGCGTACGCTTTACCGGCCAATTGTCCGAAAATAACGGCAACCCGGAAAATGTCGATGAAATCTGGCATGTACAGAAAAACCTGAAAGACGACCAATCAGTCTGGTTGCTGGCAGGTATTCAGCAGACGACCTTGCACTAAGCATGTTCGCCCGGCCTTCAATAGCAGCTCTTAACCACCTGCTATTACAGAATAACTGGGCGTTACGCAGGCTTGCACGATTTGCGGGAAAAACGGCGCGATTTGATATTGCGCCGTTTTCTTTTGCCTACACCATTTTCCCGGATGGCACGCTTTGCAGCGCGACACCGGAAAGCAGCGCCGATGCAGTGTGCGTAATCGCCCCGTCACTGTTGCCGCGACTGGCGCTACACGATGAACTGGCTCACGCGGACATACAGAGCACAGGCGATGCGGCACTGCTTGCCGAAATATTCTTCCTGTCGCGCAACCTGCACTGGGATGCGGCAGAAGACCTGAGCCGGGTAACAGGAGACATCGCGGCGGAGCGCATCGTGCAAGCCGTGCAGAGTCAACAGCTGGGCGCATCCGCAGTCAATCTGGCTCACGCTGCGGCGGAATACTGGACAGAAGAGCGCCCGCTGCTCGCCAAACCACAGCAAATCAGTACATTTATGCAGAAGGTAGATATTTTGCGTGACGATATGGCCAGACTGGAACAGCGCATCAAGCGCCTGTCTGTCGCGCCTGAAGGGAAATAGTAGTCAAGATGCGTTTCTTCCGCTTATACAAAATCTTCTCGGTCATGCTGAGTTTCGGACTGGATGAATTTCTGCTGGCACATGACCGTGTGAGCTGGTTACGCACACCACTGAACCGGCTGCTATTCCTGCGCGACATCTCCGAGCCGCGCGCCGTGCGACTGCGGCTGGCGCTGGAAAGTCTCGGGCCTATTTTCGTCAAATTCGGCCAAATGCTCTCCACGCGCCGCGATTTGATGCCCACCGATCTGGCCGATGAGCTGGCCAAATTGCAGGATCAGGTACCGCCGTTCCCTTCCGCACAGGCCATTGCCCTGCTGGAATCCACCTACAAGCGGCCTTTGCTGGATATTTTCAAAAGCTTCGATGAAACGCCTATCGCCAGCGCGTCAGTTCCACAAGTGCACTATGCCGAACTGCAGGTTCGGCGCGAGGTGGCCGTCAAAATTTTGCGCCCGGGTATCTCCCGCATCATCGCGCACGACATCGCACTGATAAAAATTGCCGCCGACCTGATGCAATGGCTATGGGCCGATGGCCGTCGCCTCAAGCCCCGTCAGGTCATAGAAGAATTCGAGAAACATCTGGGCGACGAGCTGGACCTGACCCGTGAAGCCGCCAATGCCAGCCAGCTCAAGCGTAACTTTGCCAGCTCCAGCTTGCTGCTGATTCCCGAAATGTACTGGGATTACTGCACGGCTGAGGTGATGGTCATGGAGCGCATGTACGGCATGCCGGTCAGTCAGGTGGACAGCTTGCGCAATGCGGGAGTCGATATTCCAAAACTGGCGGCCAACGGTGTGGAGATTTTCTACACCCAGGTTTTCCGTGATGGATTTTTCCACGCCGACATGCATCCGGGCAACGTGCAGGTCGCTGCGGACGGGCGCTATATCGCGCTGGATTTCGGCATCATGGGTACGCTCACCGATGTCGATAAGAATTACCTCGCACAGAACTTCATCGCCTTCTTTCGCCGCGATTATAAGCGTGTCGCAGAAGTGCATATCGAATCCGGCTGGGCACCTGCTGAGACCCGCGTAGATGAACTTGAATCGGCGATACGCGCAGTCTGCGAGCCGATATTTGACAGGCCGCTGCGCGAAGTCTCTTTCGGTCGCGTGCTGTTGCGCCTGTTCCAGACTTCACGACGCTTCGGCATCGAGATACAACCGCAACTGGTGTTGCTGCAAAAAACCCTGCTCAACATCGAAGGCCTGGGTTTGCAGCTCGATCCGGAACTGGATTTGTGGAAGACGGCCAAGCCCTGGCTGGAACGCTGGATGAGCGAGCAGGTAGGCTGGCGTGGATTTTTTAAGGCACTGCATGAGGAAGCCCCTCATTACGCCACACTACTGCCGCAACTGCCGCGCCTGCTGCATCAACGCCTGCACGAAAATCCTGCGGCCGGACTCAAGGACGCCATGCTGATACTGCTCGCCCAGCAACAACGTCGCAACACCTGGCTGATGATTATTTCTGTCATTCTGCTGCTGCAACTTCTCTGGCAATTGACAGCGTAACAACAGCCTGACACTTACGGAGCGGCGTGCTTCAGGCAAAGAATCCCGAATCCCATAACTCCTTGGTCAGATTCTGAAAGTCCGCCGCACCGGGGCTGCGAGGCGCATATTCAAACACATCCTGACCATGCATCGGACTGGTCGCCAGCGCGACATTCTCACCGATGCGCGTATTGCAGACCACGTCGCCAAATCGGCTCTTCAGCTTTTCATATATTTCGTAGGAAAGCTTGCGGCGCGAGTCGAAACGCGTCACCAGAATACGCCGTTCTATCTTGCGCTTGAGTTTAACCTCAAGCACATTAAGCGCGCTGTCCAGCCTATGCACGCCTTGCAGAGACAGAAAATCAGCCGATACCGGAATCAGCACCCGATCCGAGGCCAGCAAGGCATTCAAGGTCAGCACGCCCAGCATCGGACAACAATCTATCATTATCGGTGCGCCCGTCAGCGCCAGATCTTCATACAAGCCCTTCTTCAACAGGGTTGCCGCCTGGGGATCGCTGCCCAGCAGCGCATCTATTTTGGCCAACTCCAAAGCGGCGGGAATAGCCTGCCAGCCGCGCGGCGTGTCGCGCAGGAGTTTGGCCAAAGGCGTCTTATGCTTGAAGAATGCGGCCATGCTGCTATCCGTGCCCACATTTTTAAGCCCGCTAGCCAATGTCAGATGCCCTTGCGGATCCAGATCAAGCGCGATCGGACTCTGCTGCGCAATACTCAGCGCCGCTGTGACATTCAGACAAGTGGTGGTTTTCCCTACCCCGCCCTTTTGATTAAACACGGCGATAACCGCCATTTTTCACCCCAATTATTCCAGCCAATTACAGCCGCAAATTAAAAGTACCGGGCAGCGCAGCCTGCATACTGTCAAATTCCGGACAAAACTTCGTAAAGTCGTAAATTTACTCGTAGCTGCCAGCCCCTGAAAAAGCATCCGCAGAAACAGCGACAAATTCTGATTACAGCTTCAGGAGCATAGTGCACGTAATTCTCAGCATGAGATGCTACAAACAGATGCAAAAATGAGCCTCTGTTTATTCATTATTAGGAATCAAGACTTATACAAAAGAGAAATGAAGAAACAAATGACCAGTCGAGCAACGCAGGGTACACCAGTCGTCTGCTGGGGTTTGCGTTGCTCACCACCAGCCTGCAATCGTTAAATCTCCACCACCACCGGTGTGTGATCAGACGGACGTTCCAGTTTACGCGGTGCCTTGTCGATCACGCAGCTCTTGCATTGCGCGACCAGCGGCGCGCTGATCAAAATGTGATCGATGCGCATGCCCAGGTTGCGGCGAAAGCCCATCATGCGGTAATCCCACCAGCTGAAGGTTTTTTCGGCTTGTTCGAACAGGCGGTAACTGTCCGTCAAACCCAGCGCCAGCAAGGAGCGGAAGGCATCGCGTTCCGGTTCGCTGACCAGCACGTTGCCCACCCAGGCTGCCGGGTCGTGGCAGTCACGGTCTTCCGGCGCGATGTTGTAATCGCCCAGCAGCACTAGTTTCGGATAACGCAGCAGCTCCTGTTTCAGCCAGTCGTGCAGGGCGGTGAGCCAGCCCAGTTTGTACTGGTATTTGTCGGAATCGATGCTCTGGCCGTTGGGGATATACACATCCACCACGCGGATGTCGCCGAAGGTCGCCGCGATGACGCGCTTTTGCTCATCCTGATAACCCGGGATGCCGATCTGCACGTCGGACGCCGGTTCGCGGCTCAGGATCGCCACGCCGTTGTAGGTTTTTTGTCCGGCAAACACGTTGTGATAACCCGCCGCCATCAGTTCATTGTGCGGAAAATCGGCATCCTGCTGCTTGGTCTCCTGCAAGCACAGCACCTCAATCGGGTTTTCGGCCAGCCAGTCCAGCACCTGCGGCAGGCGGACTTTAAGCGAATTGACGTTCCAGGTCGCTAATCGCATCAGGCGCCCTCGACCAGACCGTTATGCCGCAACAGTGCGTCGATGGACGGTTCGCGGCCACGGAAAGCCGCGAACGATTTCATCGCGGGGCGCGAGCCGCCCACTGCCAGTATCTCTGCACGGAAACGCGCGCCGACATCGGGGTTGAGCACGCCGTGTTCCTCGAACAGGCTGTAAGCATCGGCGGACAGCACTTCCGCCCATTTGTAGCTGTAATAGCCTGCACCGTAGCCGCCCGCGAAAATGTGCGAAAAGCTGTGCGGGAAGCGGTTATATTCCGGCGGAATCAGCACCGCCACCTCGGCGCGTACTTCATCGAGCAACTGTAAAATGGTCTTTGCACCGCCCGCCTCAAAGTCGCTGTGCATCAGCATGTCGAACAGCGCGAATTCGATCTGGCGCAAGGCTTGCAGGCCGCTCTGAAAGTTTTTAGCGGCCAGCATCTTGTCGAACAGCGCGCGCGGCAGCGTTTCGCCCGTATTGACATGGCGCGTCATGCCGCACAGCACCTCCCACTCCCAGCAGTAGTTTTCCATGAACTGACTCGGCAGTTCGACCGCGTCCCACTCCACGCCGTTGATGCCAGACACGCCGAGGTCTTCCACCTCGGTGAGCAAATGGTGCAGGCCATGGCCGAATTCGTGGAATAGCGTAATGACTTCGTCGTGCGTGAACACGGCGGGCTTGCCGCCGACCGGCGCGGAGAAATTGCAGTTCATGTAGGCGACTGGTGTCTGAATCAGCGCATCCACGCGACGGCGCGTGATCACGTCGTCCATCCATGCACCGCCGCGCTTGCTGCCGCGCGCATACAGATCAAAATAGAACTGGCCGGTCAGCTGCCCCTCTGCATCACGGATGTCAAAGAAGCGCACGCTCTCATGCCACACCGGCGCGGTGGACGCCACGATGTGCAAGCCGTACAGCGTCTCGACCAGACTGAACAATCCTTTCAGTACCGCGTCTTCAGGGAAATATTGTTTCACTTCCTGTTCGGAGAAGGCATAACGCTGCTCGCGCAACTTTTCGCTGGCATAGGTGGTATCCCAGGAATGCAGCTCGTCCAGCCCCAATTCATTGGCGGCGAATATGCGCAATTCGGCCAGATCTTTTTCCGCAAACGGGCGGGCGCGTTGCGCCAGTTCACGCATGAAGCCCACCACTTGCTCCGGCGTCTCGGCCATCTTGGCGGCCAGCGACAGCTCGCCGTAATTGGCAAAGCCCAGCAGGCGCGCCTCTTCACCGCGCAACTGCACGATTTCATCCAGCAAGGGCGAATTATCCCATTCCGGTTTGCCGAACTCCGAGGCGCGGGTCGCATAGGCGCGATACATTTTTTCACGCAAGTTCCGGTTATCGGCAAACTGCATCACCGGCATGTAGGACGGCGCTTTGAGCGTGACCAGCCAGCCGGTTTTTTCCGCTGCTGCTGCCGCTTCCTGCGCGGCCTGCAACGCATCTTCCGGCAAACCCTTCAGCTCATCCCCGTTTTCGATGACCAGCGTGTAATCGTTGGTGGCGTCGAGCAGATTGTCGGAAAAACGCGACGACAATTCCGATTGCCTCTCCTGAATTTCCAGATAGCGCGTCTTCTTGTCCTCAGGCAATTCCGCCCCGCCGAGGCGAAAATCGCGCAACTCGTTTTCGATGATCTTCTTGCGCGTCACATTTAGCGTCTCGAACTCCGGGCTGTTGCGCAAGGCCTTGAATTTGTCGAACAGCGCGAGGTTCTGCCCCAATTCGGCATAATACTGGGTGATAACCGGCAGCGTGGAATTGTAGGCCTCGCGCAATTCGGTCGAATTCATCACCGCGTTCAGATGCCCAACCGGTCCCCAGGCGCGCGACAGGCGCTCGTGCGCGTCTTCCAGCGGCATAACGAAATTTTGCCAAGTGGGCGCCTCTGTCCTGAGCAGCAGATACGCAACCAGTTCACGGCATTCCGCCAGCAATTTTTCAATCGCAGGAGCGACGTGTTCAGGCTTGATCTCCGCGAAGCGCGGCAGGCCGGAAAAGTCCAACAAGGGGTTGTTAACAGTAATGTTCATAATGACCTTTGGCAATTCTGGGTACGTTGGAGTTTCAGCGAGACTACGCCGCAAATCATGCCGGGCTAGTAACCGAGTAAGGGATTCACCTATAGCACGGGGAGTATTGAGTTCGCCGGGAGAAACAGACCGCGGCATTTTACTACGAAACCACGCCATCCCGACCGACACCCTTGTTTCTTCAGTGCTAACGCAGTGCAACATGCCAGCAATCTTAACGAGTGCAGTGGCGTGAACCCAGCGCAGCGCAGATGAAGAATTTCTGGGGGGGGTACTCAAAAACGAACTGGTTCATCACCGCAAGTTCAAAACTTGCGCTAAAGCCATCGAGGCGATTACGGAATACATCGAAATATTCTACCGGTGGCAACGAACACAGACGCAACTGGGCTATCTATCGCCAGCCGCTTTTGAACGCCAATACTACGAAAATAGGTTGGCAGCATGAACCCATTGGGATCAATTATCCTTGAAAAAGCTTTTCATCCGCGAAAAACACAAAATAAATCAAAACATTAGCGTGGTTTAATTGCTCGCCAAACTGGTAACAAGCCAAGATTACATAAGCACATTAATATGTTCTTTTTTTCGTGCCTTTCGTGGACAATTGCAGTCTTTAGGATTATTGACGACCTACCTTACAGCGCTGCCGCTCGACTGGACGCGAGACCCTTTTGATCGAATCATCATCGCCCAAGCCGCCCACCGTGAATCGCCCTTGCTAACGGCAGACCAAAATACGCAACCATTATTCAGCGGCAGTTTGGTAGCGATTTATGCTTCCTGCTCGTCCAGCCCCAGCTCCTGTATCTTGCGTGTAAGGGTATTACGGCCGATGCCGAGCTGGATGGCAGCCTCTATGCGCCGGCCATTGGTGTGATCCAGTGCTTGCAGTATCAGGATGCGTTCAAACTGCGCGGCAAAGCTGTCCATAATTCGCTCATCGCCACGCTGAAGGGCGAGGTCAACCTGGCTTGCCAGTGCGCTGCCCCAGTCCGTTGCCGCCGGACTGTCGGTTAAGTTACGCCATTCCGGTGGCAAATCGGCGATTTCGACCACTTGTGAGGGCGTCATCACAGTCAGCCAGTGACACAGGTTTTCCAGTTGCCTTACGTTGCCGGGAAAGTCCTGCAAACCGAGATGTTGCAATGCCCCCTCGCTGAATTGCTTCTGATCGACCATCAGCTCCCGCGCACTTTTTTGCAGAAAGTATTTTGCCAGCAGCGGAATATCTTCGCGCCGCTCACGCAAGGGCGGCAGTCGCAGTCGTATCACGTTCAATCTGTGAAACAAATCCTCACGAAACAGGCCGTCCTTGACGCGCTCTTCGAGATTCTGGTGTGTCGCGGTAATGATGCGCACGTTGGCTTTAATGGGCTGATGCCCGCCGACACGGTAGAAGTTGCCGTCAGACAGCACACGCAGCAAGCGGGTCTGCAATTCGGATGGCATGTCGCCGATTTCATCCAGGAAGAGCGTGCCGCCTTCGGCCTGTTCAAAACGGCCATGTCGCGTGGCGGCCGCTCCGGTAAAGGCACCGCGCTCGTGTCCGAACAATTCGGATTCGAGCAGGTCTTTCGGGATAGCCGCGGTGTTAATGGCAATGAACGGTTTTTCCGAACGCGGGCTGTGGCGGTGCAACGCGCGCGCCACCAGTTCTTTGCCGGTTCCCGATTCACCGTTGATCAGCACTGTGGCGTGGGATTGCGACAGCCTGCCGATTGCCCGGAAGACATCCTGCATGGCGGGCGCATGCCCGAGAATGTCGGCCACCACCTCCGCTTCACCGACACCAGCGGATTTGCGGCGGCTCTGTTCCAGTGCGCGGCGTATCAATTCAACCGCATGGTTGATATCGAACGGTTTGGGCAAGTATTCGAATGCACCACCCTGAAATGCCGACACTGCGCTTTCCAGATCGGAATAGGCGGTCATGATGATGACCGGAATCAACGGGTGATGCTGATGCAGCGTTTGCAGGAAATCCAGCCCCGAACTGCCCGGCATGCGGATGTCGCTGAGCACCACTTGCGGCAAATCATGACTCAAGTCGCGCAAGGCATCATCCGCAGTGGCGAAGCTCCTGAATTCAATATCGGCGCGCGCCAGTGACTTTTCGAGCACCCAGCGTATCGAGCGGTCATCGTCAATTATCCAGACTGGTTTCATAGGGTTTTTTATCAATCTCATTGAATTTATTCATAGGCAAGCTGTTGGCTTGCAGTAACTTACGACTAGCGTCTAGCGACTGCTTTTAAGGCAGCGGCAACATCACGGTAAAGCGGGTACTGCCGGGCTCGCTGTCAAATTCTATCGTGCCGTGATGCTGGCTGACAAAATCCTGCGCCAGCGTCAGCCCCAGTCCGTGTCCGTCAGCACGTCCGGATACCAGCGGGTAAAAAACCTTGTCGCACAACTCCGGCGGTATCCCCGGTCCGTTGTCGATAATCTGCACCATCACGGCCAGCCGGTGGCGCTTCTTGAATAGCGTTACCTGGCGCGCGATACGCGTGCGCAGAATAATCAACCCCTTGCCGTGCATCGCCTGTGCGGCATTGCGCACGATATTGAGCACCACCTGTATCATCTGCTCCTTATCCCCTATCAGCGCAGGCAGGCTGGTGTCGTAATCACGCTGTATCTTCAGGCCTTCCGGCATTTCCGCCAGCACGACCGAACGCACGCGTTCCAGCACCTCGTGGATATTCAGCGCACTGTGCTGGGTGTTTCGCTGGGGCGTGAGCAATTTTTCCATCAGGGCGCGCAGGCGGTCGGCTTCCTGCACGATGACCTGTGTGTATTCGCGCAAGGCCGGTTTCTCCAGCTCCTGTTCCAGCAGCTGCGCAGCACCGCGTATTCCACCCAGCGGATTCTTGATTTCGTGCGCAAGATTGCGCAACAGCAAACGATTGGCCTGTGTCTGATCCAGCATCTGCTCTTCCCGTGCCAGTTTGAGCGACCTGTCCATGGGATGAAATTCCAGCAACAAACTGGGCGTGTCCAGTCGCACCGGCGTAACCGTGCAGCGCACATGCAGCTTGTTGTGGGCATGTGTGGCCAGCATCAGGTCATGCTCTATATAGCTGGCGTTATCGCGCAAGGCGCGTTGCATTGCATTTTCGATCTGCACAGTATCGGCGAACAACATTTGCAGCAAATTACCGTTCAGATTCTTGCCGCTCACCTCGAACAGATTTTCAGCGGCCGGATTGAGGTGGATGACACGCAACTCCTCGTCCAGCAAAATGACAGCGGTGGAAAGATAGTCGAGCGTAAGATAGGGTAGGTCAGCCATATAGTGTATTAAGCAACAATCATGCCCAGCTGAAAAATTATTTCAATTTGGATAATTCGATTTTGAGTGCATTGATATTTCTCTGGTGCAAATCCATCTGGCCGCTCAATTCTTTGCGCTTCTCATCGTCTCGCGCCAACTTGGGATTTGCCTGCGCACTATTCAGGTTTTGCGTGGCTTCATTGAGCAATCCCGTCTCAATTCTCAACTCATCCTCCAATATTTTACGGCGGGTATCATCGCGTCCTCTTTGCGTCTCCTGCGTTACTTTGGGAAAATCCTGCGGGGTCGCTCTGGAACGCGCGGCTGCGGGCGAAGTAGGCAAGGGGGTCAATACAACTTTTTTCCCGCCCTTGATCGGTGCACTGGAATAGGTGACATGCCCATTGGCATCAACAGATTTGTATATATCAGCCTGCGCCAACAACGGAGCCATGCATAACAACGCAAGCAAGTAACCGGGTTTCATGTTCATTCTCCTGCAAAAAAGCGAAATGAGTATAGGGCATGCACCCAAACGTGACAAACCTTTTAGATTCGCCATCCGCACGACGAAAAAACGGGGCTTGCGCCCCGTTTTCTGTTGTTGCCTGTTACTCCGACTTAGATACTGTAGTACATCTCGAATTCGACCGGGTGAGTGGTCATGCGCAGGCGCGTGACTTCGTCCATCTTCAACGCGATGAAAGCATCGATGAAGTCGTTAGAGAACACACCGCCACGGGTCAGGAATTCGCGATCCTTATCCAGATTTTCCAGTGCTTCGTCCAGCGAAGTACATACGGTTGGGATCAATGCATCCTCTTCAGGCGGCAAGTCGTACAGGTTCTTGTCAGCCGGATCGCCAGGGTGAATCTTGTTGGCGATACCGTCCAGACCCGCCATCATCAGTGCCGCGAAGCACAGGTACGGGTTGGCAGTAGGATCAGGGAAACGTGTCTCGATACGGCGCGCCTTGTCGCTGGCTACGTGAGGAATACGGATCGAAGCGGAACGGTTCTTTGCAGAATAGGCCAGCTTGGTCGGTGCTTCGTAGTGAGGAACCAGACGCTTGTAAGAGTTGGTGCCCGGATTGGTGATCGCGTTCAATGCCTTGGCGTGCTTGATGATACCGCCGATGTAGAACAGTGCGGTTTCGGACAGACCGGCATAGCCGTTACCTGCGAACAGGTTCTTGCCATCTTTCCAGATGGACTGATGCACGTGCATGCCGGAACCGTTGTCGCCAACGATAGGCTTGGGCATGAAGGTCGCTGTCTTGCCATACTGGTGCGCAACGTTGTGCACTACGTATTTCAATGCCTGAGTCTGGTCGGCGCGACGCACCAGGGTATCAAACTTGGTACCGATTTCGCATTGACCGGCTGTCGCCACTTCGTGGTGATGAACCTCGACTTCGATGCCAATATCTTCCAGAGCCAGACACATCGCAGCACGGATGTCGTTCAGGCTATCCACCGGAGGAACCGGGAAATATCCACCCTTGACTACCGGACGGTGGCCGGTATTACCGCTGTCGTATTTCTCATCGGAAGACCAGGCGGCTTCTTCGGAGTTGATCTTGACGGAACAACCGGACATGTCGATCTTCCAGTTTACCGAATCAAAAATGAAGAACTCCGGCTCAGGGCCAAAGTAAGCGGTGTCGCCAATTCCACTGGATTGCAGATAAGCTTCTGCACGCTTCGCAATCGAGCGCGGGTCACGGTCATAACCCTTGCCGTCGGTAGGTTCTACCACGTCGCAAGTAATGACGATGGTGTTTTCGTCCATGAACGGATCGAGGTAGGCGGTAGCCGGATCCGGCATCAACAGCATGTCCGAAGCCTGGATACCTTTCCAACCAGCGATGGAAGAACCATCGAAAGCGTGACCTTCTTCAAATTTCTCCAGACCCACGTATTTGGCAGGCACACTGACGTGCTGCTCTTTGCCACGGGTATCGGTGAAACGCAAATCCACAAATTTGACATCGTGGTCCTTAACCATCTGCAACACATCATTTACCGACAACGACATAACTCTCTCCTAAATAATCAAATCAAACAGCCAATCAGAACCCTAAATATCAAATGCAGGAAGCGTGCCAACCCTGTCTGCATGTCAAGTCGGCATTGTGCCATAAGCCCGTGATATAGCACAAAAATAAATCGCACCAAACATGGGCACAAACGGATGTTTATGCACTATTGTTGTGCGTGATTGCTGTGGATGTGTATGGCACGAAACAAGGGGTCGTCTCGAACCAGTTCATCACACCGTGCCTGCAGGTTTTTTGCACGTTCCGGGGTTTGCTGGCCGGCGTGCAGATAGAGCTCCACATCCACCTTGCCCTCCAGATAATGGAATACCACGCGATTACCCGCCAGGCTGGCATCGCCGAGACGCTCGGCCAGTTGCACCAGTAATCCGGGGCGACTTGGCAGTTTGATGTTGTGTTTGCTTTGCATGTCGTCTTCCGGATCAATGTGCACCATAACATCCAGCACATGATGGTGCTTGAGCACGGCATGGCGTGCCGTTTCGGCGATGTAATGCCCTTCAGAAACGCTGATTCTGGGGTCAACCAGTATGTGCGCATCGACCAGCGCATTGTCTGCCATCTTGCGCGTCCGCAAATCATGCAGACCCAGCACACCGTGTGTGTTCAGCAAAGTTTGCCGTATGGCTTCCACCTCTTTGGCATCCAACCCGGTATCGATAAGTTCTGCCAGTGCCTCCAGCGCCAGCTTGCCGCCCATGTGCGCAATCATCACGCCCACCACGGCCGCCGCCACCAGATCCAGAAAAGTATAACCCAGCAAATTCCCGCCTATACCCACCACTACCACCAGCGACGA
>JAURZN010000174.1 GCA_030653355.1 Gallionella sp.
CGGCGGCTCCGGGCAGAATGATGCCCATCAATCCCTTGGAGAGCACCGCCAGCGCCATCCCGGCCCATGCCAGCCACATCCAGTTACGCTGTTTTTTTACATTCGTCTCGCTTTGCCCTAGCAACAAGGCAAACAGCCCCAGCGAGATAAAGAAGGTCACGCCCATATCCAGCGTGTTGATATGGCTCATCAGCACATACAACAGACTGCTGGAGAGCAACAGCGCGGCATAGCCCGCCGCTTCCCGTCCAAATAAGCGCAGACCGACCAGCCACACCAGAAGCAGACCCGCGAACCCCGTCAGCCCGACCCACAGCCGCGTCGTCCATGGATGCTCGCCGAACACCGTATAGGCGGTCGCAGTCGCCCAGTATTGCAACGGCGGCTTCTCGAAATACTTGAGATCGTTCAGACGCGGCGTAACCCAATCACCACTGACCACCATCTCGCGTGGAATCTCGGCATAGCGCCCTTCGTCAGGCTTGATCAGGGTGCGATATTCGAGATTAGCGAACCAGATTGCCGCCACGACAATGAGCAACCACCAGAATTGTTTGTTTGAAATGCGACTCATCAGGCTGTCTTCCTTGCTACCAGCAATAACGACCCCCCCAAGGGGAAAGAAATACCGCGCGCGATCAGCCAGCGTTCCGCCTTCATCACCGCACCCAGCATGCTATTGGCCAAACGGCCTATCTTGAATCCCGCATCCATCTGATCGGAGGCATCTGCGGATTTCTGCAACAAGCGCGAAGCCAGCATCACCGGCAATAGCAGCGAGACAAAAGAGCCCAGATAATCGACTCTGAATCCGGCGCGTTCGACCTTGTCACGCAATTCGGCGCGCGTATAACGGCGTTTATGATGCGCATAGTCGTCGGTGCTGCTCCACAACCAGCGATGTTGCGGCACAGTGACGACCAGTCCGCCGCCCGGCTGACAGGCTTGATACATTTGTTTCAGGGCGCCGCTGTCGTCGTCAATATGTTCCAGCACATCGAAACTTCCGATCAGATCGAACTCGTCCTGATACGGGATATGACAGGCATCCATCTGGAACAGGAAGGCATCCGGCACACGCTGCCTGGCATAACTCAGCCCCTCGGTAAAAATATCGCTGCCGGAGAGGTGCGCGGCGGGAAAGGTCTGACGCGTACTGGCCAGCACGAAACCGGTGCCACAGCCGATTTCGAGGATATTTTTTGCATGCGCAAAATAGCGCAACATACAGTCGCGCAGGATGGCATTACGCCCGACGAACCAGAAATGCCCGGCCTCCACCGCCGCATAGCGTTCGAACAGCTCAGGATTGAAGCCATCGTTCTGCGCCGCCAGCGCGGGCGCAAATGCCATGAAACCGCCACGCTCGGGCGGAATTTCTCCACAAAAGGGACATTCCCATACGCTTCCGGTATAAGGTTTTTGACAAGCCAGACAAAATTTCATGGAATCATTCCCGGCGCAAAGCCGAAAAAATTAGGATGTGCGAACGCGGATTTTACCGTGTCCTGCCGCACTGCTCCAAATTTCTGCTAAAAAAACAAACCGCCGGCCTATGGGCAGCTGTTTTTCTGCTTAATTGCAGACTGCCCTGATCTGGAAAATATTGGCCTGTCCTTGCAGCACCAGCTCAATCCCTGCCTGTTTCAGCGTGCGCATACCCTGCATGATGGCGGCCGATTGCAACTCCTCGACTGTTGCCTGGTGCTGTATCATTTTCTTGATCGGCAGCGTCGCCTCCAGAAATTCATACAATCCGACCCTGCCCTTGTAGCCCGTCCCGCCGCATTGGCTGCATCCAACGGCGTTATAAAGCACAAACTCACCCGCTGCGTTGGCATAGGTCTTTTGCCAGCGTTGCAATACCTCGGCAGGCTTGAGCGGCGTGGCGGTGCAATACTCCTCAAGCAATTCCTGAATTTCTTCATTCTTCGCCGTGTAAGCATCCTTGCAGGAAGAACAGTAGCGTCTGG
>JAURZN010000176.1 GCA_030653355.1 Gallionella sp.
GGCAATCGCCGTGTGTGCGCCTATGCGCACGTTGTGCGCAATCTGAATCTGATTATCCAGTTTTACGCCATCCTCGATCACCGTATCATCCAGTGCGCCGCGATCTATGGTGGTATTTGCGCCGATTTCGACATCATTGCCTATCACCACACGACCAATTTGCGGGATTTTGATCCAACGTCCCTCATCCATCGCGATACCGAACCCGTCCGAGCCTATCACCACCCCGGAATGCGCGATCAGATTGTCACCTATCACGCAGCCGTAATAGATCACCACCCGTGGATACAAACGCACGTTACAACCAATAAGCACGTTATCCCCGATGCAACAACCTGCACCGATCACCGAATGCGCGCCGACTACGACTCCGGCACCGATCACCGCCATCGCCGCGATGCTGGCAGTGGGGTCAATCCGCGCGCTTTCATCTACCACGGCACTGCCATGAACACCCGGAACACTCTCCGGCAGGGGATTGAGCAAGGCAGAAGCCCTGGCAAAACAGGCATAGGGATTTTGTGAAATGATGCGTGGCAAATTACTGGCCTGCGCGTCGGCTTCACCCAGTATCACCGCGCCGGCCCGGGTATTATCCAGCTGCGCGCGATACTTGCTGTTAGTCAAAAAACTGATCTGGTTGCTTAAAGCATGTTCCAGCGTTGCCACTTGTGAAATGCGCACTTCGGCGTCGCCCATTACGCGCTCGCCCAAACGCGCCGCAATTTCTGCTAAGGAATAATCCATGCTAGCAGTTACTTGCCATCCGCCTTATCCAGGGCGAGATTTTTGAGTACCTTATCGGTAATATCGACCTTGGGATTGCGGTAAACCGCTTCCTGCAAAATCAGATCATACTTCTCGGACTCCGCAATCGATTGTATCGCCTTGTTGGCACGCTCCAGCACGACCGCCAGTTCCTCGTTCTTACGCAGACTCAAATCCTCCCTGAACTCGCGCTGCATGCGTTGCAGATTGACATTCAGTGCGCTCAACTCGCGTTCCTTGTTGCGGTGCTCAGCCTCACTCAATCCGGCGACCTCTTTTTCCAGCAAGGTTTGCAGCTCCTTGGCTTGCTTCATCAGCTTCTTGATTTCCAGATCGCGCCCCGAAAATTCTTTCTCTATTTTTTTCTCTGCCTTCAGCGCGGGTGCAGACTCACGCAAAATACGCTCGGTATCGACCACTCCCACCTTGAAGTCCGCTGCCATGGCCGAACCCGCAGCCAGTAATACGCCCAGCAGCAGCGTCCTGATCATCCCTGTTTTCATAATCTGTCCTTTAATATTATCAGCCTGCTGTCATAGCCCCTGCGGCAGCCTTAAAACATCGTGCCCATTGTAAACTGGAACGCCTGCAATTTATCCACGGTCTGTTTATTCAGCGGCACGCCATAACTGAACTTGAGCGGCCCCATCGGAGATATCCAGATTACCGCCGCACCCGCCGAATAACGCATACCCGCACTACCAGGCAAATCACCCGGGCCATAGACTGCGCCACCATCTATAAATCCACTCAAACGCACCGACTTGTCCTTGATTCCGGGCATGGAAGCGATTATTTCCATGCTGCCGGTTATCCGGCGCAGGCCACCCAGCGAGTAATTATTGATATCTCGCGGCCCCAGCGAGTTAGGTTCATAGCCACGGACCGAGCCGGTTCCGCCCGCATAAAAATTCTTGAAAAACGGCATGGCCTTGCCCCCATAGCCATTACCCACCCCAGCTGAGCCATTCAGCATCAGGGTAAAATCAGACGTCAACGGGTGGAACCACTGATGTTCGTAGTTCAGCTTGAAATAACGCATATCCATTACCGGTAGCGCCACTTCCGCATACGCGCGCTGCACCGTACCTTCGGTGGTGTATATCGCGCTGTCGCGCGTATCACGCCCCCACCCTAGGGTTCCCAGCACCGTGGTGGTGGTTGAACCAAATGTGTTCACATAATTCTGGTAGGAAACC
>JAURZN010000182.1 GCA_030653355.1 Gallionella sp.
GGTGGCTTGTCCGGCGCAGGAATGGCTGGCTTTCTTGCCGCCGCAGTCGTTCATGCCGGCTTTGGCGATGCCATAACATTTCTCCATTTCCACCTTGCCTGTCGCCGCATGCGCATTACCCGCCAGACCAATTGCCAGTAAACCACCGATCGCAGCTGTCAGGATGTGTTGTTTTTTCATGTTGAAACTCCTTTTTAATAAATAAACTGAAGGGATTTTCTCCAAATCGCAATTTGGAGAAAATCCGGCTATGCCACGCATGGATAAAAGTGGCCTGATCTATTGCTTGCTTCGCAGCCACTCGTCCACGCACTGACCAATTCGGGTAGTTCTGAAAAAAGGTTACAAATAATTTTTTGGATATTTTTCGCAGCGGTTTACCGTACTATATTTGTCGGGTATTATGCGCGTCTTGTGTTTGTTATCGTTTAAGCTCCGGATGGATATGGCCTCGTGAATCAGCTGAATTTCAATAACCGTTTCGTCACTGAATTGCCGGGCGACGAGACGGGCATGCAACGATCACGTCAGACTCAGAGTGTGTGCTGGGCGGCCGTCAGTCCGACACCGGTGCAGCGCCCGCACTTGCTGGCTTATTCGAGCGAGGTCTTGCGCATCTTGAATCTGTCTGATGACGATGCGAATTCGGACGATTTTTTGGCGGCTTTTTGCGGGAATCGCTTATTGCCTGGTATGACGGCCTATGCCAGTTGTTATGGCGGTCACCAGTTCGGCAACTGGGCCGGGCAACTGGGCGATGGCCGGGCTATCTCGCTGGGCGAAGTGCTCAACAACGAGGGTGAGCGATGGGAATTGCAGATCAAGGGCGCAGGAATGACACCGTATTCGCGCGGGGCAGACGGTCGCGCGGTATTGCGTTCTTCACTCAGAGAATTTCTGTGCAGTGAGGCCATGCATCATCTGGGTATCCCAGGAACGCGGGCCTTGAGCTTGATCGCAACCGGCGAAAATGTCATGCGTGACATGCTCTACGATGGGAATCCGGCCCTTGAACCCGGTGCCGTCGTTTGCAGAGTCGCGCCCAGCTTCACTCGCTTCGGGCATTTCGAGATTCTGGCAGCACGAGGGGAACATGCGCTGCTGCAACGCCTGATAGACTTTACGATAGACAGGGACTTCCCGCAGATCGACAGTCAATCACCGGATTGTTTTGCAACCTGGTTTAAACTGGTTTGTGAGAGAACGGCCCGGCTCGTGGTGGAGTGGCTGCGCGTCGGCTTCGTGCATGGCGTGATGAATACCGACAATATGTCCATCATCGGGCTGACCCTGGATTACGGACCTTACGGCTGGGTAGATAACTTTGACCCGGGCTGGACGCCCAATACAACCGATGCACAGTGGCACCGCTACAGTCTGGCGCAGCAGCCCCCGGTCGCACGCTGGAATCTGGAACGACTTGCCGATGCGCTTGCTACTGTCGCAACTTCAAGAAGTATGCTCGATGAGGGACTCGCCCATTTTGATGTTACGCTGCAAACCGGCCTGTCCACCATGCTGGCCGGAAAGTTCGGCCTGCTGGAATGGCAGGATGAAGATGCCGCTTTGACCGAAAGTATTTTTGAGCTGATGCAGCGTGCCGAGGTGGATATGACTGAATTCTTTCGGGCGCTGGCCAATGTCAGTCAGCAGGCACCCGAGTTGGAAATATTGCGCAGCGCATTTTATCGGGAGCCGCTTTATCAGAGTCACAGCGCGTTATTCTATGCATGGCTGGAGCGTTATGCCGCTCGTCTGGCGCAGCAGCAGGATACAGACGAGGCGCGCCGGATACGCATGAACTGGGTGAATCCGCGTTTTATTTTGCGCAACTATCTTGCCCAGCAAGCGATTGATGCGGCGACCAATGGAGATATGTCTTTAATCCATACGTTGATGGAGGCCGCCCGCCACCCTTATGATGATGACATTCCCGCCGCGCTGACGGCTAAGCGCCCGGACTGGGCGATCAACAAGCCGGGCTGTTCGATGCTGTCCTGTAGCTCCTGAATGAGCTAGGGGCTGCGCGACACATTTATTTTTATTACTTAAGGAGATTATTGCCATGATGTTGCTTAAATTAATTCATCTGTTGTCCGTTCTGATCTGGGTCGGGGGCATGTTCTTTGCCTATGTGGTACTGCGTCCGGCCATCGTGGAAATACTCGAACCGCCGCAACGCCTGCGCCTGTGGGATTCGGTATTTCGCCGTTTCTTTAACTGGGTGTGGTTAAGCGTCGGCGTTTTGCTGGGCAGTGGTTTTTACCTGATACACCTGTATGGCGGCATGGCTTATGTGGCTCCCCATGTTCACGCCATGCTGACGCTGGGGCTGTTGATGACGGCTGTTTATGCCTATGTGTTCTTTGCCTGCTACAAGCCGTTCAGCCTGCATGTCGGCAATCAAAGCTGGAAAGAGGCGGGCGAACTGCTGGGCAAGATCCGCAAACTGGTTGCCGTCAATCTGACGCTGGGCTTGCTGACGATCGGCGTGGTGGTTATCGGCATGGCATGGGGGTAATAACCTTGCCGGGTTAGGTCGCGGTCGCCGGGCACGAAAGTCTGCGGGCGGATGGCTTACTGGTATAACTGCGGGAATTTTTCGCGCAAGCGTTCCAGTTTCGGCATGTCGTGGAAGCGGATATAGGGCTGATCAGGATGCAAAGTCAGATAGTTCTGGTGATACGCCTCAGCCGGATAGAATTGTTGCAGCGGCACGATTTGCGTGACGATGGGCGCTGAGAAAGTGCGCGCGGCAGTGAGCTGGCGGATATAGTCGGCGGCCATTTTTTGTTGTTCTGTGCTGGTGTAAAAAATCGCCGAGCGGTACTGGCTGCCCGTGTCCGGCCCCTGTCGGTTGAGCTGGGTGGGATCGTGTGCCACGCCGACGAAGACATGCAGCAGTTGTTGATAGGAAATCAGCAGCGGGTTGAAGCGGACGCGCACCACTTCTGCATGGTCGGTGTCGCCCCGGCTGACTTGTTCGTAATGCGCCGTGGCCGCCTGGCCGCCTGCGTAGCCGGATTCCACGTTGGACACTCCCTTGAGATGTTTGAATACCGCATCCACGCCCCAAAAACAGCCGCCTGCGAACACAGCCGTTTGCTCAGTCGGTGCCGCGCGGGCAAGCGATGACGCCGACATGGCGAGCGTGAGGCAAACGCTGATGTTGAATAAATACCGGCGCATGAGTGGGTAGCCTGACATGATGATGCTCCTTGAAATTAGCCGAAGGTGAAGGCAAAAGCCTCTGCATCGGCATCCAAAAATTCGATGCGGAAGGTACGGTCTGTCGCTTCTCCGCTTTGGCGGATGAGCTGGTACAGCCGCTGTTCACGGATGATGCCCATACCTTGCGCGTTGACATCCGCGCCGTGATCAACGCCGGGGGCAACACCGTCCAGCGTGACCTTGAAACGCAGCGGCTTACCGTTGCGCGACCCCAGCACCAGATGCAGATCGCGCCCTTGAAAGCGATGGTTGATAGAACCGCCTGAGGTTTGCAAGGCAGCGGATTCAGCGGATATCTGCCAGTTTCCACTCAGCGCCCATTGGTCAATTTCGAGCCGCTGTGGTGCACTGTATTGCG
>JAURZN010000183.1 GCA_030653355.1 Gallionella sp.
CGCGGATCTGTCGCTGGAAGCGAACAAAGGCAAGCCGCAGATGGTGGTCAAGGTGAACCGGGATGAGGCGGCGCGCTACGGCATCAACGCCGACGAAATCCTTGAGGTGGTGCAGGCCGGCATCGGCGGCAAGGCGGTGAGTACGCTGATCGACGGGGTCAAGCGTTTCGACATCCAGGTCTGGCTCGCGCCCGATTTCCGCAACAGCGTGGAAGCCATCAACAACATCCCGATTCGCACCCAGAGCGGCGCGCTGATTCCCCTTTCCAGAGTCGCCACGGTGGAACTGGATGAAGGTTATTCCTTCATCCGGCGCGAACAGCTGCAACGTTACGCTGTGATCCAGATGGACGTGAAAGGGCGCGACGTGGACAGCTTCGTGAAGGAGGCAGCGGCCAGGATCAAGAGCGAAGTGAAGATTCCAGCCGGCTACTGGATCGAGTGGGGTGGCGCCTTTGAGAACCAGCAGCGCGCCATGGCCAAGCTGGCGCTGATCGTGCCGCTCACCATCGGGCTGATCTTCATCCTGTTGTATACGGCATTTAATTCGCTTACCTACGCCACGCTGATCATTGCCAACGTGCCGTTCGCCACTATCGGCGGTGTGATCGGGCTATTCATTACCGGACAATACCTGTCTGTACCATCGGCCATCGGATTTATTGCCGTATTTGGTGTTGCGATGCTGAACGGCATCGTGCTGGTGACTTTTTTAAATGATCAACGTGAACGGGGCTTGTCGGTGCGTGCAGCTGTTAAGCAAGGTGCCGCATTGCGATTAAGACCAGTTTTGATGACGGCTTCCATCGCCATCTTCGGTCTGGTGCCGATGCTCTTGTCTTCGGGTGTGGGCGCGGAAACTCAGCGCCCGCTGGCGACGGTCGTGGTGGGCGGATTGTTTACCTCTACGGCGTTGACGTTGCTGCTTTTGCCGTTGATGTACGAGTGGGTGGAGACACGCCGCGAACGCAAACAAGCGAAGTAAACCAGTAGCGTGCGGCCTGACCGGGCCGCACGCAATCACTAAATCAGGAGAATCCGCATGAAAGAAATCAAGGCTTATATCCACAACCACCGCATCGCCGATGTGATTCGCGCCGTAAAAGAATCAGGGCTGTGCAACACGGACGGAACGCCTGGCTGCCGCAATCTTGCCGTCATCCCGGTGCAAAGCCTACTGAAGGCGGTGGACGCCAAGGAGCAACACTATTCCATCGAATTGGCCGAGACAGTTATCAACGAATCGAAGCTGGAACTGGTTTGCGAGGATCTCCAGGTGGACGAGCTAGTGGCCATCATCGGGCACGCCGCCCGCACCGGCCAAGCCGAGGCTGGCTGGATTTACATCAGCGACATCATCCAGGCAGTTCCGATAGCTGGTTGGCAATCCAAAACTTGAACGTAATGCGCCAATTAGCCGGAATTCTTGTGTTTATACATTGCGCTTGTCACCTTACGAACGAAGCAGGTGTGTACGTAATTAACGCAAAAAGGAGGAAATTATGATGTGGGAATACGGGATGGGCTGTGGATGGCTGGGCATGGCGTTGTTCTGGCTGCTGCTGATTTTTCTGGTTTTGGCGGTGGTCAAATATCTTGCTGGTAAGAATGGGGGCGGTAGTGAACCCGCCAAAGCGCTAGAGATGCTGGATGAGCGGTATGCCCGAGGCGAAATCGGTCGTGATGAGTATCTGAAAAGGCGGGATGATATGAAGGGGATTTAGCAGGAAGTTTTTGGCCGCTAGGGCGTTTGTGCGGCATGGCTTGGTTATAAATGCAATTCAAGGAGAACAACATGGAAATTCGTTATGGATTTGGCAAGAAAGCTGTACTAGATTTTGACAGTGCTTTGGAACAAGTGGTACGTGCTTTGCAGTCCGAGGGTTTTGGTGTGTTGACCGATATCGATGTGGCTGCCACGATGAAAAGGAAACTCAATGCTGAGATGCCACCTTACCGCATTCTCGGTGCTTGCAATCCCCCGCTGGCTCATCGTGCATTGCAGGCTGAGCCGTCTATCGGTCTGCTGCTCCCCTGTAACGTGGTCGTGCGCCAGGATGAGGAAGGCTCGGTGCATGTGGAATTCATGGATCCAGCCGCCGTACTGGATTTGGTAAACAAACCTGAGATCAGCCTGCTGGCGATTGAGGTACGTCAGCGGCTGGAGCGGGTATTGGCTGCTTTGCCTTAATCTTTAGGAATATGCCTGTGTCCAGTGCTGTTGCTGGATGGGTCAGCCTCAGCCAGCTCCAAAATGATAACTGACAAGCGGAAATAAAGAACCCTGTGGTTTTTTCAAGCCCACAGGGCATGGAGATTCAGACAATGAAACATTTGACGAGGGAATTTTCAGCTTTGTATTTTATTGGGGCATTTTGGCTTGTTACAGTCTGCGTAGATATAGAGAGAGTGGTCGTGAATGGTAAATCCGCGATCGGTGGCGGCTATTTTCTGGCGTGCCTCAATAGTTGCGTCGTAAAACTCTTCGACATGGCCGCATTGCATACACACGATGTGATCATGGTGTTCGCCCTGATTAAGTTCGAACACCGATTTGCCGCCCTCGAAATGGTGCCGCATCAGCAGACCAGCCTGCTCGAACTGGGTGAGCACGCGATAAATGGTCGCTAGGCCGACATCGTCACCGCTGGTGAGCAGCAGCTTGTATACCTCCTCCGCGCTCAGATGTCGTTGCTTGCTAGCTTCGAACAGGCTCAACACCTTGAGCCGTGGCAAGGTGGATTTTAGACCGACAGTTTTTAGGTGATCAGGTTGGTGCATATCAAGACCTTTTAGATTTTTGAATCATCATGTCAGGAAATACTTGTAATTGCAAATAAGAATGATTATCATTTGTGACTAGTTAACTACGGGGTTCGCCATGAAACGTCTTTCACTTATTTTCCTGCTACTACCATTCGCTGCCTATGCAGCCGATGCCGACTATACGCTGATCATCAAGGATCACAGCTTCCAGCCGTCTGAGTTAACCATCCCGTCAGGCAAGAAAATCAAGCTCTTGGTTGAGAATCAGGATGCCACCCCCGAGGAATTCGATAGCCACGATCTAAACCGGGAAAAAGTGATTGCCGGACGTGGCGCCGCGACGATTTACATCGGCCCACTTACGCCCGGACGCTACGCCTTCACCGGCGAATTTCACGCAGCAACCGCCCAAGGTTCAATCGTCGCAAAATAGGAAAATATCATGTTCGCAACTGCCATCATTGTTTTTCGGGAAGTATTGGAAGCTTCCATCATCATCGGGATTCTCACTGCCGCGACGCGCAGCATTCACGGCAGCAAACGCTGGTTGGCCGCTGGACTGGTGGCTGGATTAGTGGGTTCGGGATTGGTCGCAGCTTCAACCGACGTGATCGGATCGCTGGCCAGCGGCATCGGTCAAGAAATTTTCAACACCATCGTACTCGGCATCGCGGTGCTGATGCTGGCATGGCACAACATTTGGATGGCGTCTCACGGTGCTGCGCTGGCGGCCAACGCTCGTTTAGTGGGCAGTGCCATTCGTGACGGAAACAGCGAGTGTTCGGTGCTATTTGTTATCGTCGGGCTGGCTGTACTCAGAGAAGGTTCAGAAACTGTGCTGTTTCTTTATGGCATCGCAACATCTGGTGAGGGCGGACAGTCTTCAATGCTGCTCGGCGGCATGGTTGGCATGCTGCTCGGTATTGTGGTTGGTTACACAATATTTGCCGGGCTGCTGCGCGTGCCGATGCGCTGGTTCTTTGCTGCTACTGGCATATTGGTGTTGCTATTAGCAGCAGGCATGGCCTCGCAAGCTGCGCATTTCCTGATTCAAGCCGATTTGTTGCCCAGCCTCGCCTCGCCGCTATGGGACACGTCTGCGCTACTGCCGGAAAGTGGACTAACCGGCATATTACTGCACAGTCTGATTGGCTATGACTCACGTCCGGCAGGAATGCAGATCATTTTTTACCTTACTGCACTGATTGTCATTTTCATCGGCATGAAATGGGCTGCTCGTTCGCAGCCAACCACGGTACGAAAATAATCATCGTGAAAAATTATTTCGCATTTTCGTTTGCTAATTTATTTTCTCTGGGCATCCTGCTCTGCGGAATTGTCGGAGCGCAGGATGCTTTTGCCGGTGCTGCGGATTATGTCTATACCCCGCAGTCGAATATGGTGAGCGGGAAATTGATATCAAGTACGGCACAGCCTCGTCACAAGCCGGAAATCCCGCAAAAGTTGCCAGTATCGGATTAGGTTTCGGCGCAAAGGAATATTGGTTCACAGAGATATATTTAAAACAGGTTCGTAGCGGAAACACAGAGGTCACGCTGGCTGAATGGGTGAACAAGTTCCAGCACACCGAGACTGGTAATATCCGCTTGATCTTGGCTTTGTCATCGAAACGGAAGCCCCGTTAAAAGGCGATGCGCCGTGGGAGCTCAAGCTGGGGTCATTGCTTCAGACAGACTCCGGCAAGCTCCAGATGAATGGCAATTTGCTTTTTGAACGCGCATTTGAAAAGGCCGATAAAAGTGGTGTGCCATACGGCACCAATTTGACCTATCAGTGACAAGCAAGACAGGCCCAATCACACCTTCAGGATGCAGATTGAGTACGAGTTCTAAAGAAACTCAGAATTTTTCAAGCCACAGAAACCTAGTGAAGCCAAGGTAGATCATGAAACACTCAATGTTCAATATTCGTAACATGGACTGTCCAACTGAGGAGGCACTGATCCGCAAGCGTCTCGGATCGATGCCCGGCATCGGCGAGCTGTCGTTCAACCTGATAACCCGCCGTCTTGCCGTCACGCATACACTGGACGATGAACAGCCTATCCTCGATGCCTTGCGCGAGATAGGTATGAAGACAGACCCCGAGCCGCAATGCCAGTCCGGCTCCTGTTCGAGCTGCGAAGCGGAATCCCCCGTGGTATCGCGCCGGACATGGGCGCTGATGGCGGTGTCCGGTACTGCGGCCATGGTTGCGGAAATCGTCGCGTGGAACGGCGCGAGCGAGCAATCGGTTGCGGTGATCGCTCTGGCCTTGCTCTCCATTGTCACCGGTGGCCTCAGCACTCTGAAAAAAGGCTGGATCGCGCTCAAGAACTTCGCCCTCAATATGAATTTCCTGATGAGCATCGCCGTCATCGGTGCGCTTGCCATCGGCGAATGGCCGGAAGCTGCGGTGGTGATTTTCCTGTTCGCGCTGGCCGAGTTGATCGAAACGCTCTCGCTGGAGCGGGCCAAGAACGCAATCAAGGGGCTGATGGCGATGACTCCCGAGGTCGCCACCGTGCAACTCGACAACGGCGAATGGCGCGAGACAGCAGTAACCGACGTGCAGGTTGGGCAAGTGGTGCGCGTCAAACCGGGAGAGCGTATTCCGCTGGACGGCGTGGTCACGGCGGGCGGCAGTTCGGTGAACCAGGCGCCGATTACCGGGGAGAGCATGCCCGTGTTGAAAGCGGCGGGCGATCCGGTGTTCGCCGGTACGCTGAACGAGCGCGGTATGCTGGAGTTTCGCGTCACCGCAAACAAGGGCAACACCACGCTGGATCGCATCATCCACACGGTGCAAGAGGCGCAAGGCCAACGCGCGCCGACGCAACGTTTCGTCGACCAGTTCGCGCGTTACTACACCCCCGCCGTGGTGGTGTTCGCGGTTCTGGTGGCGGCCGTTCCTCCGTTGCTGTTCGGTGCCGCGTTCGAGCCATGGTTCTACAAGGCGCTGGTCATGCTGGTGATCGCCTGCCCCTGCGCGCTGGTAATCTCCACGCCCATTACCGTGGTGAGCGGGCTTGCCGCTGCGGCAAGGCAGGGCATACTGATCAAGGGCGGCGTGCATCTGGAGAACGGACGCCTGATAAAAGCCGTAGCTTTGGACAAGACCGGCACGCTCACGCACGGCAAGCCTGTCGTGACCGATGTGGTTCCGCTGGTTGAGTTGCCTGCCGACAGCCTGCTGCAACTGGCCGCCAGCGTGGACGTGCATTCCGAACATCCCATCGCGTCTGCCATCGTATCGGCATGGCAGACGCCTGCCGACGGGAACGGAACGCCGCGTTCGTTGCTACCCGCCATTTCGTTCGAGTCCCTCACAGGTCGCGGTGCCAAAGCGGTTGTCGAGGGGCAACTTTACTATGTGTGCAACCATCGGCAGATCGAAGAACTGGGCATCTGCGGAGTGCATGTCGAAGAGGCTCTGCATCGTCTGGAGCAGGAAGGCAAGACAGCCGTGGTGCTGGCTACGGCAACCGAGTCGCTGTGCGTCATCGGTGTGGCCGACACGGTGCGCGGCCATAGCGCGGAGGCTATCCGCCAACTTCATGCTCTCGGTGTGGCATCAGTGATGTTGACCGGCGACAACCAGACGACGGCCAGCGCCATCGCTGCCCAGGTGGGCATAGACGATGCGCGCGGCAATCTGCTGCCGGAAGAAAAACTGGCAGTAATCGATGAGTTGATGAACCGTTACGATCATGTCGGCATGGTGGGTGATGGAATCAACGACGCGCCTGCGTTAGCCAAGGCATCTATAGGATTTGCTATGGGCAGCGCCGGTACAGATACTGCCATCGAGACCGCCGATGTTGCACTGATGGATGACGATTTGCGCAAAGTGCCACACTTCATCCAGCTAAGCCGAAATACTTCCCGTGTGCTCAAACAAAACATCACGCTGGCCATCGGCATCAAGGCGATATTCTTCGCTTTGGCTCTGGCAGGGAAAGCCACGCTCTGGATGGCGGTCTTTGCCGATATGGGGGCCAGCCTGATCGTGGTATTTAATGGGATGCGCTTGCTCCGTATTAAGGGCGGTATTGAACGCGACCACATAAAATCTGGCCATACGAGATGAATATTTGGTACGGCATCCGAATCACGGCAACCAAGAGGCTGGTTATCAAGGCAGCGGAAACTGTATGGAATTTCAGGCATCAATTCTTACTCATGAGCCCGCTATATGTCTGATTGAACATAATTATCTTCGCCAACCCATGTACTAAACGTTACATTGTTTGAAAGCGGAACAGATGAACTGGAAAGAAGCAGTTTGCCAACCGGGCATACCCGCAGCAATAGGGGCAGCTTTGTTATTTGGCACGGGAACACCTTTAGCGAAGTGGCTGCTTGAGTCTGTCGATCCGTGGCTGTTGGCGGGATTGCTCTATTCGGGTTCAGGTATTGGTCTGCTACTGTATCGTCGTCTGAGCCACGCGCCTGCCGTACAGCTTCCACGCAGGGAAATAGCCTGGTTTGCCGGAGCAATTCTGGCGGGCGGTATCGTCGGGCCTGTGCTGTTGATGATCGGCCTGACCGGTATGCAAGCATCTGCCGCCTCTCTCTTGCTGAATGCTGAAAGTGTATTTACCGCGCTACTGGCATGGTTCGTTTTCAGAGAAAACTTTGATAGGCGCATCGCGTTAGGTATGCTTGCTATTGTGGCTGGTGCTGTGGTGTTAAGCTGGTCAGGAGACGCACATATAGCCGGGTTATGGCCGATGCTGGCAATTCTGGGCGCATGCCTGGCATGGGGCATAGACAACAACCTGACGCGTAAAGTATCGCTCACCGACGCTACATGGATCGCTTCGGTAAAAGGTTTGGTGTCGGGAGGTGTCAACCTGACGTTGGCCTTATGGTTGGGTGCTTCAATACCGGCACTCCCGCAACTGGCAGGCGCAATGCTGGTTGGCTTGCTGGCTTATGGCGTAAGTTTGACAATGTTTGTAGTGGGGCTACGTCATCTGGGCACGGCGCGCACGGGTGCCTATTTTTCAATTGCGCCGTTCTTCGGTGCTTTGCTTGCTGTGCTGATGGGTGAGCCGGTCACGTCACCACTGCTCTTGGCTGGGGCACTTATGGCGCTAGGTACTTGGCTGCATCTGACCGAGTACCATGAACACCGGCATATACATGCGGAGTTGATGCATGACCATGATCATACTCACGACGAACATCACCAGCATGAACACGATTCCCAGACAACACCGGGTAGCCAACATCGCCATTTGCATCGTCATGAACCACTGACGCATGCTCATCGACATTTTCCGGATGCGCATCATCAGCATAAGCATTAGAAATGATTCCGGTATCTATAGAATGCAGGATTGGACAAAGTGCCGAGTTTTTAGGAGAGCAAGCATGGATAGCAAGCAACATTGGGAACAGGTTTATGTGACCAAGGCATCCGATTCTGTCAGCTGGTTTCAGGAACATGCTGATCAATCCTTGCGGTTTATCCACAACACAGGTCTTGGTACGAATGCGGCCATCATTGATGTGGGCGGAGGAGCATCTAACTTGGTGGATGACCTTGTGGCAGAAGGCTATACCGATTTGACCGTGCTCGACCTGTCATCAGCGGCGCTGGCGGTCGCAAAGCAGCGTTTGGGAAAACAGGCGGACGCCGTGCACTGGATGGAAGGCGATATTACCCGTGCAGAATTTCCCGAACACCGCTTCGATATTTGGCACGACCGTGCTGTATTCCATTTTCTGACTGACCCGGCTGACCGCCACGCTTATGTCGAGCGGGTCATGCAAGCAGTCCGCCCGGGTGGCCATGTGATTGTTGCCACCTTTGCCGCAGATGGCCCGGAAAAATGCAGTGGCCTACCCGTGATGCGATACCAGCCAGAAGGTTTGCACGCGGAATTCGGTGATGCTTTCCTGCTGGTCGCGCACGAGAAGGAAGTGCATCACACGCCGTTCGGTACAGATCAGCAATTTGTTTATTGTTACTGCCGCAAGGGCAATAGCTAACACATTCTCACTATCTTCTTCTCGTTTGGAGATTTTTTCTTGGTGAATTACCTGCCTGAAATCAATTGTCACGGACGGTTGTGTCTCACTTATCAGATTCGTTAACGACTGCTTCTGAATGGGCAAAATAATTGACCTGGATAAAGTGCCAAGTGCAGTTAACAGGCAGTGTATTATCGAAGCAGTACATCAGCAAGGTGTCATAAGCGTCACAGCTACAATCCTCGAAAAAATATATTCAGTCTGCTGTTGTTAGTGAGGGCGATTAAGCGACACTAACACTCCCTCTCCCCCCTTGTTTAAATTATTTCCTTGCTAACGCTGGGCTAATTCTTCATTGCTATCTTCACAACCACGCGAATATCCGCGCGACTTGAAGGAGCGATCATCATGAAACAAAAATATAATTTGCTGGCATTTGCCGCCTTTTCAGTGGCTGCCATCGCAACGGCGTATGCCGCTATTTCCTCGGAAAATGATGCGCTTGCGATTTCATCGGCAAAGGTCAGTCTAACGCAAGCCGTGACAACCGCCGAGCAGCATGTCGGCGGTAAGGCCGCCCGTGCGGAATATGAGCATCACAAGGGGCAATGGGTGTTTGATGTCGAGGTGGTGAAGGGTAAGCAGGTCATGGATGTAAAGGTTGATCCACTTAGCGGAAGAATCCTTTCCTCTGTTGAGGACAATACAGATCATGACGATGCGCATGATAAGGAAGATTAATAGATTGATAACGCCCAAGCGACCTGCCGTTTGGGCGGTTTTGATCAACGGCTCACTATCTTTATCGGGAGAACATCCAAAATGAAAACCCTCTCGCGCGAAGGCGCAGTGCAGATGCTGAACAAGGTTCCTGAAATAACACTCTATTTCTGGATCATCAAAATTATGTGTACCACCGTCGGCGAAACCGCTGCCGACTTTTTGAATGTGGATTTACAGTTCGGTCTGGTTGCAACGTCTGTCGTGACGAGCGTTCTGCTGGCTGTTTTTTTGATCATGCAACTACGCAGCAAAAGGTATGTGCCATGGTTATATTGGCTCGTGGTGGTGCTGATCAGTACGGTGGGCACACTGATAACCGACAATCTCGTGGATAATTTCGGTGTTTCGCTGGAGACAACCACCATCGCATTTAGCCTGGCACTCGCAGCAACATTTGCAGCGTGGTACATGAGCGAAAAGACGCTATCCATCCATTCCATATTTACGAGAAAGCGCGAACTGTTCTATTGGGCAGCGATTTTGTTCACCTTTGCGCTGGGTACTGCAGCCGGTGACCTCGTGGCAGAAGGACTGAATTTGGGTTACGCGACATCTGCGGTGATGTTCGGTAGCATGATAGGCGCGGTAATGATTGGTTACTATGGTTTTAAATTGAATGCAATTACGTCATTCTGGGTGGCTTATATTCTGACTAGGCCGCTGGGCGCATCGATAGGTGATTATTTGATGCAGCCAAATGCGAATGGTGGAATAGGATTGGGCGCAGCACTCACAAATGCAGTCTTTTTGGTTGGTATCGTAGGCTTGGTGGTTTATATGACTGTCACGCGTCAGAAAGCAGGGGAATGACATGAACGACACGACTAAAAATGCGTTGAGCAAAGTGCCAGAGGTAACTTTGCTTTTCTGGATCATCAAAATCGCTGCTACAACATTGGGCGAAACAGGGGGCGATGCCGTCTCCATGTCAATGAACTTGGGTTATCTGTTTGGAACGGTGATTTTTGCGGCCATCTTTTTTCTGGCGGTGATGGCTCAGATCAAGGCAAAGGGATTTCATCCATTTCTATATTGGACGACCATCATCGCGACCACGACGGTCGGGACCACACTGGCCGATTATGCAGATCGTTCGCTTGGCATAGGCTATGCAGGCGGTTCATCGCTACTGCTCATTATGCTGATGGCATCTCTGGCTATCTGGTATCGGACATTAGGCTCGGTATCGGTTGCGAGCATTAGCTCTACCAAGGCAGAAGTATTCTATTGGGTTACGATCATGTTTTCTCAGACCTTAGGCACGGCACTGGGTGATTGGACAGCCGACACGGCTGGTCTTGGCTACGAGGGAGGTGCTATGGTTTTCAGTGCACTGCTATTACTCGTTGTCGCGGCTTATTTCTGGACAAAAATATCTCACACGATACTGTTTTGGGCTGCCTTTATACTCACCCGCCCACTGGGCGCGGTCGTAGGTGATTTTCTGGACAAACCAATTGATGCCGGTGGGCTGTCATTAAGTCGCTACACTGCGTCGGCTGTACTACTGGCATTTATTCTGGCCTGCATCCTGATTTTTAAACACAGGGCAGCAAAACAGGGGCATTGATGTAAAAGGAGTGAAGGGCGATGCGAATTTTGCTTGTTGAAGACGACACCATGATTGGTGAAGCTGTATCCGTTTCCCTCAAGGATGCCGCCTATAGCGTGGATTGGGTCAAGGATGGTGTAACCGCCAGCAGCGTGCTGGAACAGGGGGAACACCAGTGCGTATTGCTTGATCTGGGTTTGCCAAAACGGGATGGATTGGAAGTGTTGCGCCGCCTGCGCCTTGGCGGTAACACTATGCCGGTGATCGTCATCACCGCGCGCGATGGCGTGGATGATCGTATCAAAGGGTTGGACTTCGGTGCGGATGACTATCTGGTCAAACCATTCGATATTAACGAATTGCTGGCACGGATTCGGGCAGTAATACGGCGCAAAGGTGGACATGCTGCACCCCTGCTCAGCAATGGCAAAGTCAGTCTTGATCAGGCAAGCAGAGAAGCGTGCTGCGGCGATGTCGTGGCGCTTTTAAGCGCACGGGAGTTTGCGCTTTTTCATGCACTTCTGCTGCGTCCCGGCGCGATACTTACCCGCGCTGAGCTTGAAGAGCGTATCTATGGCTGGAACGAAGAAGTAGAAAGTAATGCAGTAGATTTTTTGATTCACGGCATACGAAAAAAACTCGGAACGGATGCGATCAAGAATGTACGCGGGGCGGGATGGATGGTGGAGAAATCGATATGAAGCGTTCTTTACAGCGACATCTTTCACTGGTGTTGGGGAGTGCCGTTTTGCTCGCAGGATTAGTGGCCGCTGCGGCGTCTTTTGGCCTTGCGTATTTGGAAGCAAAGGAATTTCAGGACGACATGCTGCGACAGATCGCCCTGCTTACTCGTGGACAGAGCCTCGTTACATCAACTTCGCACCAGTCGGTATCGAACAATGAAGGAATTACTGATCCTGAATCCCGTATTACGATTCTCCATCTGCCTAGTGATACCGTGCCCACCTGGTTCAAACATGATTTGCCGCCAGGCCTACACACACTTAACACAGGTGCCGAGCAGGTGCGGATATTTGTTGGTAGCGGACAGATACGCACAGTCGTTGTACAACCCACCGAAGCGCGCGATGAAATCGCAATCAATAGTGCGCTGCGCACTCTGATTCCCTTGCTGCTTCTGCTACCCATGCTGGTTTGGCTGATTGTGCGCATTGTGCGAAGTCAACTCGCACCGATTACTAGCCTGGCGAAGACTCTGGATGAGCAGTCAGCGCATCACCCAAGCCAGTTGCAAAGCAATGAACTTCCACGGGAAATTCTACCGTTTGTTTACGCCATCAACCGTTTGCTGGAAAGGATCAATCACCTGATGGGGCAGCAAAGACGTTTCATTGCCGATGCGGCACATGAATTGCGCAGCCCACTTACCGCACTGTCGATTCAGGCGCAGAACCTGATGAACGCGGAATCATTGGAGGCCATGCGTGAACGCGTGCCCCCGCTCCGTGATGGCATTGAGCGAGCGCGACAATTGACCGAACAGATGTTGAGCCTTGCCAGAACACAAGCCGGAACTGGCAGTGATTCGACGGTCAATGTTTCAATAATGGCGCGTGAATTGATAGCCGAATATTTGCCGCTTGCTGAAGCTAGACGCATTGATCTGGGGTTGGATGAAATCGCGCCGCTTTCCCTGCGTGCTGAACCTGATGCGCTACGACTTATATTCAGGAACGCGCTGGATAATGCCCTGAAGTACACGCCGGTAGGTGGTGAAGTGACGCTTCGACTCTTGCCCAATGATAAGGATGACGTAATTGAAGTTGTCGATAACGGCCCTGGGATTCCATTCACGGAACGCGAGCGGATATTCGATTCGTTTTACCGGATTCCAGGTGCATCGGGTGACGGCAGCGGACTTGGGCTGGCAATTGCCAGAGAAGCCGCAAATCGTTTGGGTGGCACGGTGAGCGCACATGCGCGACAAGAAGGGAGCGGTTTTGTTTTTCGTTACCGACAAGCATCATATGTGTAATACCACTACTGTGAACGGACGCTCTCATTTCGCGCTAATCTAGCCGATTTGTCACAGAACGCTTTGTCTCGAAACCGGATGGATCACAACCACCGTGCAATTCGACCGCTATACGTTCAACAGCAGTCGTTCGCACTGCGACATTCCGGATGGATATTTGCAGTTGGCTCAGTAATTGCAGCGGGTTTGGCATTGTAATGACTGGCGGATTTCGTTGGAACATGCAACACGTCTAGTATATAAACACATAAATAACGAAACATGTATTATACTGTCGCATGCTCATATTATTACGAGGTGCCTGCAATGCGACAGACTGAACTGCATCTTACCGACGAGGATCATGAATTGATCGAATCATATCGTGCCAAGGGTTTGCATCATGCCCGGGAAGTCAATCGTGCACACATTTTGTCCGCCCTTGATCGCGGCATACCAGAAACCCAAATCATGGGTGTTCTCGGTGTCGGTCGAACCGCCATTTGGCGGACACGAAGCGCATATCTGGAGGGCGGTGTTAATTACGCGCTGTGTGATGTTGCGCGTTCGGGCAAACCCCGTGAGTACGACACCAACGTTGAGGCGAAAATTACCGCTTTGGCCTGCTCGGAACCTCCTGAAGGAGCCAAACGCTGGACATTGGAATTACTGGGGCAGGCAGCACAGAAACAGGAGGATATTGGCTCGATCAGTCGTGAAACGATTCGTCGGCTGCTAAAAAAAACTGCCTCAAACCATGGTGCAAAGTAATGTGGTGCATTGGCGCGCTCACCGAAGAATACCGGCAGCGAATGTACGACTTGCTCGATCTTTATGCTCGTCCGTTTCGCCCGAAGGAGCCTGTCGTTTGTTTGGACGAAAAAAGCAAACAACTGCTCAAGAATTCTCGCCCGTCCTTGCCAGTTCAGCCAAATTCACCCGCAAAACAGGATTACGAGTATGTCCGCGCTGGCACTTGTAACTTATTCGTAGCGGTCGAACCAAAAGGCGGGCGGCGCACAGTCATGGTGACCGATCGTCGAGCCATGACCGACTTTGTAGCTTTCGTACAGTACTTGCTCAATCATGTTTATGCTACGGCGAGACACATTCATCTTGTGATGGACAATCTCAATACTCATTTTCGCAAAAGCTTCGAGCAAGTACTCGGTGTCAAAAAAGCCAAGGCATTACTACGACGGGTTATTTTTCACTACACGCCGAAACATGCCAGCTGGCTCAATATGGCTGAAATCGAAATTGGCATTCTTGATCGCCAGTGCCTTGATCGCAGACTGCCGGACCAAGCCGCGCTCATCACCGAAGTGAATGCTTGGCAATTGCGTCGCAACATTGAAAAACGTGGCATCGAGTGGAAGTTCACTCGGCAGGATGCAGATACCAAAATGTCGCGGCATTATGTTTCGTAATTAATGAGTTTCTATACTAGGAATTCAACGAAGTAACGCAAAAAACCTTCACGCTCTGTAGTACGTCTCCAGCACGTCTGGGAATTTCAGTCGCACAGCTCAAAAATCCGAGTACGTCTGTGGCACGTCTAGGAATTCAGGATGCACCGCGAAAAACTCCTACACGCTCTGTGGTACGCCTACAAATTGTCATATAAAACTCCCTGCGAAATACTCAGCAAATTAGACGAGTAGTTCGCAGATTTTTCTTGCAAACAAAACTAGACTTTGTAGCACATCTAATCAACCACCATGGAAATTCATGGAAGATCACAGAATTATCAAGGTCAATAGCGGGGCATTCAAACATCTCATTTTTTTGGACATCTGCATCGAGTCATTTCTCAGGGACGTTGATTTGTTCTGCTCGGATGATGATATGACGGAAGACGCGAAAGCAGTGTATCGGGAAAAACGGAAGGAGCTTATTGAAAACCTGCCATACCGTACTACTTTCGCTTTAACCCCAGGCGATATGAATGTCCGGCGAATAGAGTACAAGGGCAAGTTTATTGAATTTTCCCCAAGCCCCACCGGGCTTCCCACCCTGCGTGATCTCGACATCCTGCTGTATTGTGAATCGTGGATCGGCAACGCCCCAGTCGAAGACAGAGACAACGACATCTACCGTGTGTTTCAGTTTGAAGTGGAGGATTTTCTTGAATTCTCAGGGCGCAGCATGGGGGGTGATCGAGACGACAGATTGATTCAAGCGCTTGACCGCCTTGCTGGTAGCAAAATTACCACCAACACCATTCCTTTTGGACAGAATTACAGCACCTCATTCAGTTACATTCCGAAATATCGATTGGGGCGCGATGCAAACGGGAAAATAAAAACGGTTACGCTCAAGATAACGTACCGCATTTTTTACCTTATCCAAAATGACATTTTTGACTACTACCATCCAGACTTCTTGCGCCTCTCACCAATACGCAGGGCGATCTACATGGTCGCCATGTGCCACAAAGATGAATTGTTCTCGCCAGCAACCTTATCTTTTGCCAAGTTGCATCAAATGACTGGCGCAACGTCGCCTCTCAGAAAACTCAAACAAACCCTACGCGATTTAATGGACAACCCTATCCCCGGTCACTCGTTTGAGATTAACGAGGCAGACGAGACAGTAACTTTTACGCAGAGAAGGGATACCGATGTAGAGGCCAGGCATGTCGGGTAGAGTGAAAAGCATCGTTGCCAAACATTCCGCTCGCCGAATCGCACGTCAAATATTTCACCCGACTGTTGCCAAACGTTCCTTCTGTAACTATATGATTATATTGAAGAAAAATGTTCCGTTTTTGTCTGCCAACCGTTCCGGTTGCATGTATTTAGATGGTTTTGCAGGATGTGTTTTACCGCGCGAATTCAGTCTGTCCGCGTAGATGTAAAGTTGCGCTGAATCGATAGATTCCGCGCTGGGCAAATTAACGGTGTTTTTCATTTACAGCGAGGGCGGATTTGACTGCATTTACCGAAATAACCAGCGTTACACCCGCAATCGAGCTTCTGTACGGGCGACTCAGTACACTCGAAGCGCAAGCAACAGAGATGTGCAGGCAGCACTTTACTTTTGTCATGGCTGGAAACAAAAGCAGAGATTGGGCGCAAAAGAGCGTCTTGTTTGCTCAGGCCAGAATGCGGGATAACAGCCTGACGGCGAACTGGTATGAAATCCAATGGTATGGCTCAAAAGCAGCAAAAACCCGCCGCATGACCAAAAAGCTTATCAGGAAACAAAAAAGTGATTACGGCTATAACTTGGCGGTGCTATTCAAATTGACCCAGCCGTGGGAGGAAGACATGGTGCGGGAGGTTGAGCAGGCGCTAAGAGACATCCGCAGAGAGGTGGCCTTCATAAGTAAAGCAATCGGACTTCTCAATCACCTTGTCAAAGAATGCAAATGAACGAATTCAAAACATTGGTGGGCGCCTTGGCAGTGCAGTCATTCCGCTACAACACTTTTCGCGGTAAATGGACGGATATGCCGGAAGCGACTGGGCTATGCCTCACCTTGAGCATCCTGTCGTTTTCAATCTGCACCCTTGCAATCTACGTTGAGTACAACATCGAAATGGCGTTTGCGATTCATGTGGTATGGCTATCGGCGGTCTGGTTGTTTGCAGCCGAGGAGGGTTCATGGCAAATCAACAAGCGACTTTTATCGGCCCTGGCTCTGCTTGCTATTCCAATGGGGCTTCTCCTGGTGATGTTCGGTAGCGGTCACGAATTCCTCGAAGTAACAATGGGGATGTATATGTCGGCAGCCATGTTAACGCTCAAAGCGAGAGCGTAATCAATGAAAGCCTTTTACGAGTGGGAATCACCGTGGCGACCCAACATAGAAGCAAAGATGGCGGCATCCTGGGGGCTGGCAGCAACGGCAACTTTGGTTGTCGGGAAATACATGCCGGTGCCGCTCCCGTCAAAATTCAGTGCCATTGCCATGTCTGTATGCACGGCGATGGCTGTGTATCGTGGGACGCAGGCTTGGCATCGCTATGTTGATAAGACACGCATGGGAAATTACGGCATAGAGTTCATCACCATTCCTGAGTTGATGGACAAGACAGCGTTGGCGACCAAAAAATCATCCGTGTGGCTTGGTACGGGTTTTGACTGGACGGATGTCGAAGCACAAAAGATGCACGCGATGCTTGCCCAAGGCGTTGCTCAGACTATTGGCAAGATCACCAACGAGCATCACTTGAACGGCGAGTACTGGATACACGGGCTGGATAAAGAGACGGATCGGTTTATGGAGGTAGCCAATCTGGTCGGGCATACCTTGCTGGTTGGAACGACGCGGGTGGGTAAAACCAGAATGATGGAGCTTCTGATCGGTCAGGCGATCATGCGTGGCGAAACCGTCATTATCATCGACCCGAAAGGGGATCATGCCTTGGCGGAAAATGCCAGGAAGATATGTGCGGCAATGGGATGCCCGGAACGTTTCGTGTATTTTCATCCCGCCCACCCGGAGAAGTCCACGCCCATCGACCCGATGCGCAACTGGAATCGCCGAACTGAACTTGCCAGCCGGGTTGCCGCCCTGATTCCCTCGGAAACGGGCGCAGACCCGTTTGCGGCGTTTGGCTGGAAAGTACTGAACGATATTGTGAATGGGCTGGTGGCAACCGGCGAAAGCCCCAATCTGGTGCACTTGAAGCGTTACATAGAAGGTGGCGCGGACAACCTGTTGCTAAACACATTGCGCCATCACTTCATCGACAAGGTGGCGGATTGGGAATCGCGCTCCAGCGGGTTTGTGAAAAAAAATCGTGACCGGATACTGGAAGCCTATATCGAATTCTACAAGCAGATCGTCATCCATGAAGCACAGTCATCAGACTTGGATGGCCTGATTTCCACCTTCGAGCACAATCGTGACCACTTCCAAAAGATGGTTGCATCGCTCATTCCGATTCTGTCCATGCTGACCTCCGATCCGCTGTCCGAGCTTTTGTCGCCCGAAGCCAAAATTGGCGATCAGAAACACGCGACTGACATGGCGAAGATCATCAACAACAACCAAGTGCTTTATCTCGGCCTCGATAGTTTGGCGGATGGCACTGTCGGGAGTGCTATAGGTTCAATTATGCTGGCTGACCTGACCGCCGTGGCCGGTGATCGCTATAACTACGGCATCAACTCAAACAAACCAGTTAATCTCTTCATCGACGAAGC
Organism: Gallionella sp.; assembly: GCA_030653355.1. Classification (GTDB taxonomy): domain Bacteria; phylum Pseudomonadota; class Gammaproteobacteria; order Burkholderiales; family Gallionellaceae; genus Gallionella. Next base: position 18,215 of record JAURZN010000183.1, read on the forward strand.
CGCAGAGGTCATCAATCAACCCACCATCCAGCTTATGAACAAAGGGGGCGGAGCGCTGTTTCGAGTGACGATTGCAACACAGACCTTCGCGGACTTTCCTGCGCGGCTCGGTGATGAGAACAAGGCGCGCCAGGTACTCGCCAACGTCAACAATCAAATTATTTTGCGAGTAATCGACGCAGAGACACAACAGTACATCGCTGACAGCCTGCCAAAAATCAAAGCGAAGTCACTCAACCTGCGCTACGGTCACGGCGTTGACGCGCATGTGCAAGACGAATACCAAGCCTCGTACCAGGAATCCGTTATCGAAGAGGAGGCTGAAATTTTTCCAGCGGCCATGCTGGGGCGTCTTCCGCCACTGCACTTCATCGCAAAGATGTCTGGCGGGCGAATCATCAAAGGCAGAATTCCGATACTCAAGGACTAAGGCATGGCAAGCAAAAAAGAAGAGGGCGGCTTTGGCACGTTACTGGCTGTCATTGCCATTGTGGCGGCACTGGGTACATGGATGGTAATTTCCCCAGGCTATCTTATGAAGGCGCTGACGGCGGAGCGCGAGTTCTCATCGCAGCTCGGCGGACATGCTGCTGACCAGTGGATATACAGCAAGATGCTTTCTACCAGCATTGGTCAGGTAAAGGGCATTGCATCCTCCATCAAGGAAACGCAAACCATGCCGACCATGCTAAAAAACTGGGCGCAAGAGCGCATTATTACCACGTGGTTGTGGGGTTCGCTGATTGTTTATCGCGCCAACATGCTCGTTCTGTACTGGTTTATCCTGATGCCCTTCACGATTGCGGCGACCACAGACGGATTTTGGGTAAGGGAGATCAGCACCTTTCGTTTTTCCTCGCAGTCACCGATACGGCACAGGTTTGGTGTACTCATTTCCACAATGACACTTGTAAGCGTGTGCGTCTGGGTGGTATTGCCAATACCGATTCCTTCGGTCGTTGCACCTTTGGCGATTGTTGCCATCGGCTTTGCGACCTGGATGTGGCTGAGTAATATGCAAAAGCGGATTTAGCAGAAGATGCTCGCCTTTACCCATGTGGCCGCAGGCTGTGCATCTTCGTTGCTCGTCGCCGAATATATGCATGCGACACCCGTGCAAACCATACTGATTATGGCTGGCGGAATCATTGGCAGCCACTTGCCCGACATCGACCACCCTAAAAGCGCATTCGGAAGCCGCATTCTTCCGCTCTCTATCCCGATCTCAACCGTGTTTGGTCATCGTGGTATTACGCACAGCCTGCTCGCTGTTGCGGGTATGTCGTGGTTGATCTGGTGGTCGCTGTATCATTTGCACTGGCATCAAGGCTATGCCGTGCCGGTGGTGGCAGGCGTCGCAACGGGCTACTTATCGCATCTTGCCGGCGACTGGCTAACCAACTCAGGTGTCCCGCTGCTGTGGCCAAGCAAAAGGCGTTTCGTGTCGCCGCTGAAGCTATGCACGGGTGATCTGCGCGAGTACCTATTGGCGTTTGCGATGTATGGGTGGGTGATTTTTGAGTGTACGAGGGTGTTTGCGCCATGATAGGTATTGCAAAACAATTTGTCGCGTTGCCAATCGTGGATCATCTGCTGATCGGAATCGTTTTGGTATTCGATCTTGTCGTCGCACCACGGCTGGGGATGTGGGTGTACAGCTTGTTCTCCTTGCCTGGCACGGCGGCGCATGAATTTTGCCACTGGCTGGTTGCGCTGTTGTTAGGCGCAAAGCCCTCATTGCCAAACATCATTCCAGCACGCGACGGCAATGCCTGGCGGCTTGGCTCAGTCCGATCATCACCCAACCTTATCACCCTCATTCCAATTGCCTTGGCCCCATTCGCGTTGTTCCCGGTGGGCATCTGGTATGCCGTCTTTGTCATGCACCCCGCAACAGAATGGTGGTATCTGGCTCATGTATGGATTAGCAGCACCATGCTGGCCGCAAGCCTGCCATCGAAACAGGACTGGTTTGTTGCCATGCCCGCAATCGTTATCGCGCTCGTGTTGTTTTTTGCGCTGCGTGAATTGGGCCACGTTTAGCGTATGCTCTTCAATTCGGCGATTTTTCTGTATGGCTTTTTGCCCGGTGCGCTACTGGCTTTCATTATCGCGCACCAACGATACAGTGTGCGCGCGGCGCAATGGGTATTGCTGGTGACATCCTGCGTGTTTTATGGCGCATGGGACTGGCGTTACCTCGTCATGCTGTTGCTACTGTTGTCCATTAACTTCCATCTGGGCGGATTGCTGGCACGTCGCCCATCTGTGGCTTGGCTGTCTGGTGGGATTGCCCTTAACCTGCTGGTACTCGGTTATTTCAAGTATGCCGATTTTTTCATTGGCAATTTGAATGCGGTGGCAGGGACGCAATACCCGCTGCTGCGTGTGATTTTGCCGCTCGGCATATCCTTTTTCATCTTCCAGAAGATTGCCTACTTGGTGGATTGTCACAAAGGGCTGGTGACTGACCGTGATCCGCTGCGCTTCGCCATTTTCGTGATGTTCTTCCCGCAACTGATCGCCGGGCCGATTGTGCATCACGCCCAGATCATCCCTCAGCTGCAAAAAGATCGGCTGCTGCCCGATGCGCGCAGGGTGTCCGCCGGGTTGTTCCTGCTGGCAGTCGGGTTGTTCAAGAAGGTGGTGATTGCCGACTGGCTGGGTGAATATGTGAACGAGCCGTTTGCGCATGTTGCAGAGCTTCAAATCCTCGATGCCTGGACTGCGGCACTGGCTTACTCGCTCCAACTGTATTTCGATTTTTCAGCTTATTCGGAAATGGCGATGGGGTTGGCCTTGCTGTTTGGCGTGGTGCTACCGATCAACTTCAATTCGCCCTACAAAGCTGCCAGCATCGCGGAGTTCTGGCGGCGCTGGCACATCACGCTGGGGCGGTTTTTGCGTGATTATCTGTATATCCCGCTGGGTGGTAACAAGCACGGGCAGAGCAGGGCGGTCTTGGCGGCTTTGACGGTCATGGTGTTGGGCGGCCTGTGGCATGGTGCGGGCTGGACGTTCGTAGCTTGGGGCGCGATGCACGGCGTGTATTTGGCTATTCATCGAGCATGGAAATGGAGTGGGCGATTCACGCTGGCACAACCGTTGGGCATGGTAATCACTTTTCTTGCGGTGCTGTTCGCGTGGGTGATGTTTCGCGCGGCATCGGTAGCCGACGCAATCACGGTCTGGAAAACCATGCTGGGTATGAACGGCGTTATGTTGCCATCCACTTATTTGGCATGGCTGGATGGGAGCGGCTTGAAGTTCCAACAATCGTCGTTCATCAATGGCCTCGAGGTTTGGGGTATGGCGTGCCTGCTCGCGTTTGCGATGTATGCCAAAAACACTCACGAAGCACTCGCCATATTTACCAGTACCGCGCCAAGTCGCCGTTCCGCCTTCTATGTATCCGCGATGATTGTGGTGTGCGTTCTGGCTTTGGGGCACCCCACCACGTTCCTGTATTTCCAGTTCTGATGATGAGCAACCGCACGTGGAATTATTGGGTTGCCGCTGCCTTTCTGCTTGGCGGACTGGCCGTGGTGATGTTCAACTACTTTGTCGATCCCTACGAGGTGTTTGGACATCATTATTTGCGCAGTGGCTACGCAGTAAACGAGCGATTCCGCAAAGTGAATCACCTGTTGCATAACGAGAGCCACGATTCGTACATCCTTGGCTCATCGGTTATGGGTGTTTTCGACCCGGACGTGGCCAACCGAATCACCGGCCATTCGTTTTACAACCTGTCTTTCTTGGCCGGCACGCCACAAGAGGCATTTGACACGCTGCGCGCGCTCAAGCGGCATGGCAAGCCGATCAAAGAGGTGTTGATTGGCATAGATTTTTACCAGTTCTATGAGCGGCCGCGCATATTACCAACCAACCGTCCGCATCCCGTTGTGAGTGCTGAATCCTGGTTGTCATTTTACAGCTCCTATCTGTTTGCCTCAGGGCTGTGGCAAGGGTTGACGCGCATTGCACATCATCTACAGGGCCAACCTTCCATATTTTTTGATGTGGACGGTACGGGGATGTATCACTTGTACGAATACGACCGCACTCGGGCATCCAACCCCGAACAATCCAACCGCGATCATTTTCAGCCAAACGCATGGAACGGGGCGGATATCCGCTGGGTGGAGGAGCGCTTTGTCGAATTCGCGGAATTGTGTAAATGGCTGGATGAGAACCAGATCGACGCAAAATTATTCATCCACCCGTTTTATCGGGATACGCTTGCGACGATCTCCGATCAGTCCTACCTTGAATTCAAGGCTCGGTTACTGAAAATACGGCCAGATATTGTAGATTTTTCGGTGGCGCGAGATATTACCCAGGACACGTCTTGGTACTACGACAAGCGGCATTACCGGGCGGTGGTAGCGGATATGATTATGGCGGTTATGTTTCAAGGTGGGGTGTTGTGATGTACTGAGCAATTTACAGCGGGAGCGCCGCAAGCCGTTGCTGACCGATGTGGTCGCCAGCCAAGCGCACCAGCCGTCTCTGTAATTTCCTGGCTGAGTTGGTCTTGGCGGTAGAAAACTGCTACTACCATCAATTCATGCTCTATCACGAAGCTCTCAGCCTGACTGTCGATCCACAACACCAATGGAGAAATACGCAAAGCGAATAGCATTGACAACCTGAAGGTGCCTCGGGTTTGTTCGGAGAAGACGGGGCGATGCGATTAGACGATTGCGCTGGTCGATTTTTACACGAAGCAGTACTACCCTGTGTATCCGCGCCGCATTCGCTTCAAAGAGCGCTGAGTACAGCAAGACACTCGTATTTCTCACTTGCCGATTTTTCATTAAGCGAGTAGTTTCGCACCTTTGATGATAACTAGGAATTATTAATGTCCTTTAACGTCCTTTCGCAAGGCAACTTGGTCGCCGAACTAATGCGCCGGCTCGGGGGCGAACGGCTCGTTGGGCTGGTCGGATTGCCTGGTTCCGGAAAATCATTTACTTGCGCCCGGCTGATCCAATCGTGGACCGAGAAAGACGTGGTGGCGGTCACGGCTCCAGGCGATGAGTACCAGAAAGCGCGGCGTAACTTCCCTTTCCAACACGCGGTCAGCCAATCGAGCATGAGCAAGCAACTTTTGCTCAAGAGTGCATCTGGCGCCGTGGCCAAGGGCGCGGCCGCTATTCCGTTCGCCGGTCCACTGGCCGGATTTGTCATCGAGAAGCTTTTCGCGCATGCGGTGGACTCCGCGAAGGAACGCTACCAATTTCTTTCGACAGAAGAGCAGAACATCCTGTATCACCTTCAAAGAATCGCCGGCAAGAAGCCGCTATTGATCGTCTGTGACGATTTGCAGTTCTGGGACGAGGCTGCGGTGTCCCTGTTGCGCCTCATGCTCTCCGGGACAATCAATGATGCCTATCCGTTCCTGCAGGCTGCACGCTATGTTGTCGTGCAGACGATCCATACGGCCGGAGATCCGCCTCCGGTCGACTTCGCATCACTTGTCAATGAGCGTGTATCAGTCGACTATCTGGACTACGCGGGCCAAGGCGACCTTCCCCAAGTTCTCGGTATGCTGGGTTTGGAGCAACAGTTTCCGGCAGAGGTGATTCAAGCCATTCACGGCATTTGCGGTGGCCACCTGCATGTGCTGCAACAACTCGTCAGCTACTTGAAAACGGACAGCTTTTCAATGGCAGACGACTGGTCCAGGACAGCGGGGATCGACTTCGTCTCCAACTTGGTTGTCTCCCGACTGAAGGCAATGGGCCCCGTGGGCAAAGACTTGTTGGAGATGCTCAAAACCGCATCTGTCATCGGGACAATCTTCTCCGATCAGGAGTTGGCGTGCCTGTTCGAGCGTGAACCTCCTCAGGTCCGCAAGCTGCTGTCAGCGGGCGAAGGCATGCACCTTGTGCGCCGCGGCCAGCAGTCCACGCAATTTGCCCACGCAATTGTTCATCAGAGCCTGTGCCCGGTGGGCACGTTTGAAACGGAGGAACTGCACCGGCAATTCTCCTTGTGCCTGAAGAAGCTCAGGCCCGGGGACTACCGCTCGAGAATGCGGCACTTGACTGCGGCTGGCGACAAAGAGGCGGCAGCAGTCCTAGCAGTTTGCGGTTTACTCCAAGACAGACGAAACGGGTCAGCGTCTCTTGACGCAGGTACGCTGTGCGAACTTGCCGCCGAAGGCGGACTCACAGCCGTACTCAACCTACTCTGCGAGGCGCAGGACAGGGTCATGGTCTACGACTTCAAAGGGGCGCTCGGTCTTCTGAACAGAATGGACCCTCGAACGCCACTTCATCTCCAGGCAGAGGGTGGCTACATCAAGGCCATGTGCCTGATCAAGGCATATCAATACGACACCCGCGAGGAAGCTAGCAAGATCCTACAGAAGTGGCTAGGGAAGTTGCCAGACGAAGGCGATCTGGTCGTTCGAATGCTGTCGACGCAACTGGTGGCCTTGACACATCAGCGACGCGAGGAAGAAGCACTTGCCGTCGAGAGCGACATCGTTCAAATGCTGTCGCGGCGAGTTAGCTTCGACTCGGACGCGGCAGATGCTCTGATGGTTCTGGATCGCAAGGCCGATTTGCTCTATCCCGCAGACCAGTCACACGCAAGACTGCTCCGCGCTCGAAACCACTTCATGCCACCGCAAGGCGGTCAGCCGAGAAACTTCTACCAGTACTGCGCGTCAACCTTGAATCTGGCGGCAAACCGGATCGTCTGCGGCGAGTACGGGGACGCGCTTTCCTACCTTCGCGAGCTCGCGTCCTATTTGGAGTTGAATCCGGATCACAGATTCACGCGCTTCGAGGTATTGACCAACAACCTCATCGTGTCCGAATTTCTCGGCGGGGTCAGCGACGCCGCGACGGCGGCACGCCACTTCGAGCAGCTGACGGCGAAGAAGATTGATACGATGGACTTCGCTTTGGTCTTGTCCAACTATGGCGCATGCGCCGCAATGGCCGAAGACTTCCCCCTCGCGACCAACGTTCTTGGGTCGCTGGTGAAGAAACTCAGGAGCGAGCCGGAGGTGGATGACCTCCATATGTATCTGGCGGGGACAAATCTGGCTTCCGTTTTGTACCTCCAGGGAAACCACGCCGAGGCAACAGCGCTGTCCCATGACCTTTCGAGCATCTTGGATACGGCAATGCCACCGCACAGGGTGTACTTACGTGACCGACACCGAATCTTGCACGAGGCGATGGAGTCAGGCCGGACTTTCACGATGACAGAATGGGGCGAGCTGCCTAAGCAGGCCGCACATTCCGGCGCAGGACCATGCTGGCGCCACTACGGTCGGGGCTTTCTGTTTACCGATCTGCAGATATTCACCGAGAGCTAAAAGAGCGAGAGCGTCCGGCAGTTGATTGCGACAAGGGCAGGGTAGACTTCTTTGGCCGAGACCATGGCCGACGCGAGCGTGTAGTGCAAAGAACTTTGACTATGGATGTCGGGCATGGTCTGCATATCGATCAGGAAGAACTCCCCGGATTCCGACATTCGGAAGTCGATCCGGCCGTACCCCCTGATGCCAAGGACCTGCGCCGCCCGTTCGGCAGCCCGGCACATCTCATCGGCGGCCGAGGGGCTGATTTCTGAGAAAGCGAAGAAGTCGTAACTTCGATTGGCTAGCGTGTCGTAGTCCAAGAAATCGTCACCTAGGTTCCTGCGGCCGCCGATGCTGACACCCACAGCCATCGGTGCAAACGCGTTTGGAACACAGTAGACCGGAACATCGACGTCATACCCGTGAACGAACTCCTGAACCGTGAGCGGCTGTCGCATCAGCTTCGCCCGCGCACGGGCGAACGAGTCAAGTTCAGCATCGCTGAACCTCACACTGTCACGCGACAGTCCAATGCAGGCGGCCTCGTAGGTCGGCTTGACGATAACTTTCAAGCCATCGGGCGGGCGGGCGCCGTGGAGCCATTCACAATCTTCCTGAAACAGCCAGGTGCGTGGCACGCTGATTCCATGGTCCCGGAGAATGGAGGTGGCGTGATACTTGTGCCGTAGCAATGCCACGACGTGGCCGTCCGAGTTGCAGTACAACAGGCCGTGCAGGTTGCAAAAACATGGCACCAGCGACTTGCGCGCTGGGCCTGTACCGCTCTGAGCCAAATTGAAGACAAGTTTGTGCGGCCGGTCAACGCGCTCCACTGCACCGTTCAGGACAGCCTGAATGAATGCGTCTTCCCCAACGAAGAGTTCAACGTAACTTCCAATATCCCGAAGCGACTGGACGATCTCGCGGATGACTCGCTCGGTCATGTAGTCGTTCTGGACCGAGAATCCCAGATAATCGTCTTGCACGACCGTCACGTCCTTGATATTTGCGACAATGAATACGGCTAGTTGGCCAGCGTGGAGATGGAGTTGCGCGAGGCTGTCGGCCACCCATTTTTTAGAGTCTTCCAGCATCGATAATTCCTAGTTATCATCAGCTACCCCCATAAGCCCTCCTTAGCGCGCTGCGCAGACCCTGGTCCGTGACGTGAGTATAAATTTCTGTTGTCGATATACTTTGGTGGCCCAGCAGTTTTTGGACATATCGAATATCCAATCCAGCTTCCAGCAATTGCGTTGCCGTTGTATGGCGCAACATGTGAGGGGTGATGCGCCTCTCAATACCCGCGTTGCAGGCAAGATTGCCAAGCAGTTTTCTTGTTTTTTGGGTGGTAAAGGGTATTCCGGCTTCAGTAATGAACAGCTTTCTGGATTCAGTGGTTCTGGTTCGGCGTAGGGGCAGATACTGTGCCATCGCCTGATTCAGAATCGGTTCGAACAAGTACACCAGTCGCTGCCTATTTCCCTTGCCGTTAATTTTCAGACTGCTGTCCGCAAGGACAATATCCTCAATATCAATTTTTACTAGTTCACCAACTCTGATGCCTGTGGTTAAAAGTAACTTTATTGCAATTCCGGTCGAAAATTCTTGAAAGTTTCTATTACTTTCCAGATTGACGGCTTTGGAAAGTAGATTTATTTCTTCGCTACCCAAGGCGCGAGGCAAACGCTTTGGTAGGCGTATGCGTTCATGCAGGTCATCGAAAGGGTTGATGGAGATCAGGTTTTCCTGCTTTACCCAGCGGAAGAATAGCTTTATGCAAGCAATGCGACGCTTGATCGTGATTTCCTTGAGTCCGCGTTCTTCGCGCAGGTGTCGAATAAATTGACGCAGGTTATCCTTGTCAAGAGACGACAGATAGGTTTCGCGTTTGGCGTGGTTTTGAAAGTCCTCCAGATCGAAGGTGTAGGCTCTGAGCGTGTGTTCCGATAAGCTGACGGCGGACCGGCAATGGGATAAAAATAATTTGCAGGCATCTTGCAAGGTCATGGCATCTCCTTATAGGTTGTTGATTAGGTAAGAAACCGTGATGGTATAGATGCGCAGAAGTCTCTGGCATGGAATTGTAGGCGGTCGTCTAAGTCTTAGGTGGTTAATGCATTTTTTGTGGTGATGAGTGCGCCTTCGATGGCGGCATCTGTTGGCTGGTGTTGAACCAGAAACAGGAGGCGCAAGTGACATAGAGCTTGAAAGCTGATCCGCATGAACGCTCCGACGAATGATTGGTTTGACACAATGACTATTGTGTACGGATGCTTTATATATGCGTGGGGTCGGTGACGTTGCAAGTGCTGCAAATCTGAGATGGCAGCTTCTCAACGGTGATGTTCAAGCGTCATCAGTGCAGTGATCAGCCCATTTTCTGGAACTTATGGAAATAGTGCCGTAAGCTACTTCGACGCGTAAGTGCCACTACGCACATCTGTGCATAGGTGCCGAACAGCGCACTCGCAAACCACGAAAAGGAAAATCATGAAACCCCGGCTACTCCCCTCAGGATTACAGCGCGGGATTCCCTTCGTCGTTCAGGATAACTGGTCGCCTGAACAGGCTTTGGCCGTGATTGAGCTACTCGATGATTTACGCGAAGTGATCTGGGCACGTTACCAACTTCAATTGCAGGAACTGCTACGTGAGCAGCGTTGTACGGAAGATGAACCGAAATCCGTAAATATCAGCGAGACAGATCCGATGTTCTGACTATTCGGCGCATCTCATTACGATACAAAGCAAAGGGCACGAAAGTACCCTTTGTGCTGCCTGCCGTCAGAACCCGCAATTTGCGCCATATTTACACGGATTTACACCGCCGCCAACAGTGATTGGGTAGCAGAAAGAAAAGGTATGGTGTTGTGAGGTTGCAAGGTAGTGGGAAGAGGGCTCTGAATCGGTTAAGGCAAGTGATATTTCTGCTATACATTTCTGACCGAAAACGTGTCATCATTCTAGACTAGCAAGTATGGTACTTCGCAATAGTGGAGATAATTTACCTCTGGACGGAAGTGGTTTGACAGACTTCCTCCCAATAATAACAACCGGATTCTGCCTATGGATGCTTCCCAACTATCGGGGCAATGTGCTTCAAGTCCCCCCGCCAGCGCGTGGGTGCGTTTTTTGCGTTCGTACGGCCCTACGCCGAATAATTCCAATCTTTTTGACGAATACGTAACGGGTGCGCTAGGTCGGGCAAAGGTTCAGCCGATAACGCTCACTAGTCCGCAGCTTGACAAAATGAAGCAACGCATAGCGTCCGGATTGCCTGGCTCAATCCTAATTGCAGGAACAGCCGGCGACGGAAAAACTTATCATTGCCGCAGCCTGTGGACATCGTTAGGCGGCAACCCAAGAGATTGGGACGATCCATCTCTCGTAAAAAAACTCCCCCTGTCTGACGGTCGTTGCGCCATTTTTGTTAAGGATCTTAGCGAGTTAAGCGATGAGCTAAGCGATGACGCGTTGGGATTGTTGGAACGGTCGGTTCTTGGCTCGGAAGATTCAGAGTTTTTGGTTGTAGCCGCGAATCATGGACAAATACTCGAGCGCTTGCGTGACTTGGGCTTCCGGCAAGGCAGAGTTCATCCACTCAGAAAGCCTGTGCAGGATTTTTTCCTGCTATCCGGCCAAGTGCCAGATAGGCTTGCAATTTACGACTTGAGCAAAACAGCTCACCGACAATCTCTTGAAGAAGTTTTGTCCGCCATCGCCGGACACCCTGAGTGGGATAGCTGCATTAAATGCTCACTTCAATCTGCGGGACGTATATGTCCAATTTTTGAGAATCGCGAGCGTTTGCTTGGCGCCAATGATGGCGGGCGGTTTGTACGAAGGTTAGGGGACTTAGTGGAAGTCGCAAGACTCAATGGTTGGCATTTGCCGGTGCGCGATTTGCTCGCTTTGGCCGCAAACATGATCTTGGGGCATAGCGATGCTCGTGAAGGACTAATGGCCTGCGGCGATGTTGCTCGGCATCAAGATGCTGGAACTGCAGAGCACGGCAATCTTTACGACAACACCTTTGGGGTCAATCTTTCACGTAGAAGAGCTCTTGATCGCCCAGTGTTTAAAGCGTTGGCTTCTTTCGGAATCGGCGAAGAAACATCCAACGGCGCTGACGGCTTACTGGTCTACGGAGCCGATGATCAAAAGCTTGCGAATTCATTTTTCAGGCTGGTCGGCTCAGATCCGATATATGGAGCAACGCCCTCTTATTTGGCAGCGCAGCAGCATTATTTGGAGGGCGAAGAAACCGCTCGTTTAGAAAATGGGGCCGCCGAATTTTTGGGACGCTTGGCAGCTCAGCGGCGTAGGCTGTTTTTTACTTTGCCTGAAACGGAAACGGACTATCCATTTTGGGAAATGACTGCATTCCGATTTGCTGGCGACTATTTGGATATGACAGTGGCACTTGCACTGGTAGAGCGCAAACCCGTGAACGAAACGGTTCGCGCCCGTATCGTGCGAGGGTTGAATAGAGTCATGACTGGGCTTTTAATTGAAAATACTGATCGCATTTTTGTAGCGAGTTCAGGCGGATTTACCCAATCCAAGATCAGCGTCCTTTGCGACACGGAAGCTCCCTCCCGGCGACTCGGCGGGATTGGGATGTCGATAAGACCAGATGCGCAGACTGGGAGTCCGACGTTGGATATAGCTTTGGCACAGGGTTCAACCGGGTCGGTTACCTTTAATCTTTCACCCGTCCGTTTTGAGTTTTTATGCCGAGTTGCTGAAGGTTCTTTGCCAGGAAGCTTTTCGAATGAATGCTTGGAAGACATGTTGGCTTTCAAAGCCAAACTTTTGCGCAAAGCCGAGCTGCTTCGAGCGCTTCGTCAAAATGAAGACGAGGTAGAGCCGGGAGAGGAAGATGGTGCGCTGACACTAAGCTTTATTGAAATCGAGCAAAATGGCCATGCCTTTTCGCGACCTGTCACAGTAAGGATTGGCTCATGAGGAAGCAAATCGAAGGTGTTGACTTTGCAGTTGACGAACACATTTGGGGTCATCGTCTTTATGATGAACAACTTCCACATCTCGCTGTTTTGGAGTTTTTGGGCGTTCTTGGTTCGAATGTCAATAACCCGCTACAAGCAGCCCCGACTGAACGCGTGCGTTATCGTCCCCAAAGACAGATTAGATTGCGCGGGTTGCTATTCAATAATCCCTATGTTGAGTCTGTGCGCGAAAGGGCTATTCCTGACGAGGATAAATGGAAAGCATGGAAAGAGCTGTTTGCTGACGATGCAACGGGGCTTGGCGACGATGACATGAACTATCTGCAACAAGTATTTCTGAGCTTTGACGATTTTGCCAAGGCTATAGAATTGCTGCGATCGTCAGCGTTCGAAGCGCGGAGCAATAAGCGCTGGAGTTCAAAATTTGTTTTTCCGTTTGGCCCTGACGCCCTATACGAAGATTTGCGAGTTGACTCGGGCGGCGCTTCGAACGACCGCCGCTTTTTTGCGCGCACTGGCGAATTGATGTATTTGATGTTGTGCCGCGCAGCGCGAGGCCCTGAATTGGGGCAAAAACTTATTGAGCGAATTTTTAATTCCAAAGTTCCTATGAACAGGCTCGTTAAAGCACTTCAGGGCGAACCGCAGCTTGCCAATGATGCCCGGGATGTCGGCTACCTGCCATACACCTCCCATCCGCGCTTTGATCGCCTATGCGAAGACTGGCTGGCAATTCTTTCTCGGGACATGCCGATTTACGATGCTCTGGAGCATTTAATCACCAGCGCTGGGCTGAATCTTCTTATGTATTTCCTTGAGTGTTCGAAAACTCAGTCCGGTGATGCCGAACCCGTCGAGATTGTCTGCGAAATTGTCTCCCGTGAACGCACAAAAGTTAGGGCGCTTTCTGGTGACTCTTATCAAATTAACCAAGCGTTGTCGCTTAGAGCAGTGCGCACTGCCGTCGAGCAAATCAAGCTTACAGATGTATGGTCTGCTGCATTGGGATCAGAAGATCCTGAAGGGGAGTGTGCCAAATTGCTGAGGGCTTGGTTCCAATGGCCGCCGGCGTCTGGTGACGATGAATCAGATTATGAGCACATATCCGGTGATGAGCTTGTTCGCATGCTTGCCGAGAAGGCGCAGTCTAGGCACGAACAGCATTTTGGTAAGATCCATGCAGCGTGGTCTCGCGCAATCGGTCTTAGCTCACGGCGTTTGGCGAGGCGCACCCGCTATGCCCCAAATGACCGGCTTTTAAAGACTCTAGTTGTCACCATTGTCGATGAACGCATGCAGTTTGATGAATTTTTGCATGAGGTTCGCAGACGTTATGGACTGGTCATCGGCGATGCCGAGGGGGCTCACTTGGTTAGAGAAAAACAGGTTGACCAAGAGGCCCTTAGCGAAAATCGAGGAAACTTGGAAATGCGATTGGTTGGGTTGGGCTTGGTCCGGCGGCTCTCTGATTCATGCTCTTTTGTAGAAAACCCTTTTGGCTCCAAGGTAGATGATTGATGCTCACAGATAGAATAGTTGGGCGCGTTGGCGCAGATATCCTACAGCGCAGGCTTGCAGATTCAAGGCAGAGTGATGGCACGCTTCCTGATTCTGCAGCGCTATTCCGACTTGATAAGCTGGCTTCAGGACAAATTGCATCGATCGTGCGAGAAATTCTTGCCAACCCGGATCTTGCCGCGCGAGTGGATTTGCGCATTCCTGCTGGGCTAGTAGAAGATCAGGACCTGCCAGAGGAAGCACTTACGACGCAGAATGCTGGCGCGGTTCGCAACGCAGGAACAACCAAAGAAGCATTGCTGACCGCTAATGGCAACGAACACAACCTAGCGGATACGTTGGGCCATGTAACCGCTCTTGGTGCTAAAGAATTCAGGGCAAACGAAGAGGCATGGGTCGGGGCAACATGTCATGTGGCGTGCATTACTCCGAGCCTTGATGACCGCGCTGTATTCCGTGCGGCACTAAAGGGGCTGATGGCAGCTGCCGAATTGGCGCTCAACCAGCTAGGCGATTATTGCGCGCTGATAAGCGAGGCAATATCTACTCATGGTTTGCCAATTCGCGATGCTATTGGCTGGGCGCTGCCATTCGTTGGGCTTCCAAGAGATACATCACTGTTTTCCAATGCTAAGACCTACGGACAAGCAGTTGGCCCGTGGCGCAAAGCATTCGAAAAGTTATTTTCAAATCGCGCTCCATTGTTAAATCGGTTGCGGTCCAATGGTCAGCCTCTTGATCAGGAGGAAATGCGCCAGCGACTAGATGAAAACGCTGACTTTATCGCCGACCACGCTCGTGCTGCTCTTGAAGCGTTCATCAATGCTCCTCCTGGCGATGAGCAAACTGCAGCAGAAATTGCGGCGCTGGAATGGGAAATGGACGGTGTTCACTATATCTTCGACAAGCCAAGAGAGCGTCAGCAGGGCTTGGCAGATTCGACTGTTCATTTTTTTGATCACGACTGCGACGATTCGGATGTTCTTGATCAACGCTGGCGCAAGCACCTTGAGGAATTGAAGACCAGAGAGCGCCGATCAGATTGGAACGACGATGACGATACTTTCTTTGAGCTTCATCGTCGGTACATCGAGCAAAATTCAAAGCTGCACGCTCAATGGGAAAAGGTTGTCTTCGGCAAACCGATCGAGTGTTACGACTTCTTCGATGGATTTTCCAGTGCAGCTCATCGGTTAGTGGTTAGAGCTGGGGAGCCAAAAGGTGATCGATTCTTGCGCTTTACCATCTCGAAAGGGCGCAAGGAATGGCGCGAGCGCTTCAATCATGATGTCGGCGCGTTCTTCTCGGCTATGTATCGTGGGCTCCAGGAGTTAATGGGCGCCAAAGTAGAATGGCGTATAGAACGAATGGGGGCTGCGAATTTGCCAGATCCCTTGTTCAACTACCCAGCTTTCTTCAAGAAAGAAAAAGAAATCAGGGGCGATAAACTCAAACCTGTTTCTTCGCTTGCCAAAAATGCTGTTCAAATCAAGTTTGAAGTGGCTCTGATTGAACGGATTGGCGAACATGAAGTGATTCTGGAGAAGACGCAATTGCTTTGGGTCTATCGCCCGGAGTCAATTGGCTTGTCTTTTGTCGACGATATGCTCAGGCTTAAGGAAAAGGGTTCCATCGGTTGTACCGATGTTCCGCGCCGCCTTGTAAGCAAAAAGGGTGGCGTGCAAAGCGTCTCGTTGCTCGACACTGGAACATTGGAAGCCACTTATTCGCGAGATGCAGGTTCACTGGTCCCGCCACCCAATCGGTTGCGCAGCCTGCGTGCAGAAATCAAGCGACGAATCGACGAATTAGCCTCGGATGGACGGCTATCCAATGAACAGCGTGATGAGCTGCGCGCTGCATGGGACTGCTTTGAAGCAGACTATATTCAAGCACTGGATGATTTTATTGGCTCGGGGCTTCATGGCGAAGCGGTATTGCGGCAAGCAGAGTCATTTGGCGCGCTGTTGCGCACAATGGCGATCCATGCAAGGGGTGACGTGTGCCGTTTCAAGCTGGTTGCCGAAGTTTTGTCTGTAGGCACAGTTCGGGTTTCTGGCGAACAGTCTTGCCTGATTATTCCGCCATGGCATCCAGAGAGAATGAAAGCACTGGCCGTAAAAACCCGAAGAGTCGCAGGGCTTGTGACGCATGTGTTAAATAGCAGCAACGTCTTGTTTGGCGATAGAGGGATTTTCTTTCGCGAATTTTCGGAGGAACTTGCGCATCCGTTCTACCCTGAAATTGCTATGGTTCAGCGCGGAGGCGCGCCGATCCTCGTTTCGGAGACCAGCACGGTCAATGGTTATAGCCTTCTTGAGCAGCCAGTGCGTGGAGAAAAGGATCAATTGACGGATGTCGATCCATGGGCGGCGGCAAAGCAGGTGCGCGAGCTGCTGGAGCGTTATATTGGGTTGCAACCTCACGAAGCATCCAATCTCAGCGTCTTGCTCTACAACGCGGATGCGGCCGAATTACCGCTTGCCGTTGTGCGTGAACTTTCTAACATGCAAACGGAAACTGGTTTTCAATGCAATGTTTCCATACGGCATCGCGATCCGGTAAAACTTAGGCGTGTATACGCGGAGCTTGTGACAAAAACGGGAGATGATCCTGATTTGCCGATTGTCAGCGAGACGTCTGAAAACTTTATGTCAAAGCTGCGCATCTCGGTGGCGCCGCCTTCATCGACTCCGCCCAAGACCAACGATGGATTTCGGGCGTTTGATGTCGCGTTTCTTCATGATGTGGTCGCAAGAACTGCGGTAGTGGAATGGATTCCTGTGGATTGGACAAATGAACGTTCAAGCTTAGAGCACGCGCCATCCCGTTGGTCATATCGAAGCGTGTCGGGTGAAAACGAACTCAAGTCCACGACATTTTTAACTTGTCCTAGGCAAACCGCATCAGGCTGGGCATATATTGGGGCAATCGCCTCCGTTGTTCGTCAAACAGATGCGCCCGCAGGATCACATTTTTTGCCATCCCGCCGCATTTCGTTACAAAACGAAACGTTACGCGGAACACTTGATGACGCGCACGCGTTGGCTGAATGGGTGGCGACTTACGATGAGCTGCTTGATAAGCGGCAGCTGCAAGCAAACGGCGTTACGGTAGTTAGGTATCGCAGGGCATCCACCAATGGTCGCAACATGATTGTCAGCTCGACATCGGAGCTTCGGTTGTTAGGTGTGCTTGCGCGGCGCAGATTGAGTGAGCTAGGCCTACCTTTTAACGCTGATGAAATGGCTGATTTGGCTGATAGGGTAAAGAAAGACGCATTGTCTGTTTCTGGTGATATCGTTCTACGAGCGGCTAAGCGCGGCGTTTCCGCAGGGGAAATGATTGGACTTGTGATGAGTCGCTATCTTCTCGAACAAGAATTCAAGGTGATTTCCGGCTCTGGAGCAAGGCCAACGTTTAGCGTCTTCTTTTTGCTAGATGACTATGCGGACTGGCTTGCGCAAAAAGAAAACCGGATTGCCGATATTCTTGGCTTGTGCGTTGAGGAAACTGAGGACGGTCCTCGTTTGCATGTGGCCGTTGTCGAATCAAAATATGTTTCGGCTTCTGGCGCAGCAGAGGCTCGACGTTCTTCGAAAGCACAGCTTATGGCCACGCTTTCAACGTTCCGCGCAGCACTGTTTGGTGATCCAGGGCGCTTGGATCGAGATGTGTGGTTGTCACGACTGGCAGATTTGTTAATTGATGCCGACATCCCACCTGGCTGCTCAGGCTTGTTGGAACGTGTTAGGGCTAAGTTGCGCGATGGCGAAGCTGAAATCTCATTGCGTGGTTACTCGCAAGTCTTTGTGCATTCCGCTGATCCGGCGGCTGCTAATTCTGGATCCGAGCAAGTTTTAATCGATGAGACTGACGGAATCCAAGCTTGGCAAGAGGTCTTTGACCGACCAGAGCTGCGTCGTCTTGTTGAATCCTATGCACGCAACGAAGATCCATCCTCAATTCGGTCAATTCTAGGGGTGGCTCAGCCATGGATTTCAGCGCATCCACGGCTACCAGCACAGCGTGTTGCATGGATAGACATGGTGGAGCAGCTTGCTTCCAGTGGTGGATCTGTGGTCGAGTCTAAGGAGACTCCACAATCGTTCGTCTCAGTTCCTGTTCAACAACGAAATCAGTCTGAGACGCCTGTTAATGTTGTTCAGCCTTTGGAATCAATTGAGTCAGCGTTCGCATCATCTGGATCAAAGCTTTCTGAGCTTATCTCCGCAAAGGCAGCCGTACTTTCGGCTGATATTGATGAGCGTGAAGCATGGGCAGATGAAATAACTCGTAAACTTAAATCCGCATTGAACGGATATGGCCTTCAGGCATCCGTTTTAGGGACTCGACTTACTCCAAATGGCTGCTTGGTCAGGCTTGCCGGTTCGGATCGGCTACGCGTTGAAGATATTGAATCAAAACGGACACAGCTGTTAACAACCCACGCAATCAATTTAGTTACAGTACAGCCAAAACCTGGTGAGATTGTCGTCACGATTGCGGGGGCAAAGAGACAGTCTGTTTCGCTTTGGGATTTATGGGCACGCAGAAGCATTAACAGAAATTCGGCTGGCATTAACACCTCGTTTATTCTCGGATTGCAAGAAATAAATGGGGCACTGCTATATCTTAATTTAGGTAGCGAATTCGGCGGACTCTCGGCGCATGAGCCACATTCACTAGTTGCTGGAGCAACTGGAAGTGGCAAGTCTGTACTCATACAAGCCTTGCTTCTTGATATTGCGGCAACTAATCCAAAAGAACTTGCTCAGATCGTCTTGATCGACCCAAAGATGGGTGTCGACTATTCGGCTCTGGAAGATTTGCCGCATATGCGTGAACTGATTGTAACGACAAAAGAGCGAGCGACAGAAGTGCTGGGCGCGCTCGTTGAGGAAATGGAAAACCGATATAGATTATTTGCTGCTGCTCGCGCTCGTGATTTGGCGACCTTTAATGCAAAATCTGCTCCATCAGACAAATTGCCAATGGTATTTCTAGTTCATGACGAATTCGCTGATTGGATGTTTGACGATACCTACAAAGGTGCGGTTAGCGCGGCTGTTCAAAGGCTGGGTGTTAAAGCACGTGCAGCCGGCATTCACTTAATATTCGCGGCTCAGCGGCCGGACAAAGACGTCATGCCGATGCAGCTGCGAGAAAACTTAGGTAATAGACTTATTCTCAAGGTTGCTAGTGAGGCTACTTCGAAGATCGCCCTTGATCGGCCTGGCGCAGAGCTGCTGCTGGGCAAGGGGCATCTAGCGGCGAAACTTAATGGTGAGCAGGGGCTTGTGTTTGCGCAAGCACCATTCTTATCAGACGACGACATTTTAGATGCAGTATGTGCAATAAAGAACGATAACTCGATAACCGTTTATTGAAAATAGCCAAAAGAATGACTGACCTGATATCAGATGGGATCTCGTGTGAACGCATCCTTCTGGCTATCAGAAAGATTGAGAGTGGTGTGCGTATTCTGCTGAAACCCGCCAACCATAATGTTCGCAAACACGCCGCCTATAATGACTAGGTGCAGGCCAGTGAAAATGGTGTAAAAGCGCCACTTGTTGTCTGGGCGAGTGTAAAAACCAAATGACGGTTTTTTGCCGTGCAATAATGATGGGTAATGGCACGTTTGTCCAAAAGCAGTCCATCGCTATTTCCCTCACTTTAGTATGGCAGGCAGCTGTGTTCATATACACTCAAAATGCGTGGTTGTTTTGAGATAACGACAGACCAAATTCCATTTATTTTTCATAGAAAAAAACGAAATAAGGAGAGCATGATGGATCAAGATGCATTGAAAATTGCAATCAAAGAAATTGCGGACAAACACTGGGAAATGAATCAGCAGCCAATATTGTTGAGCGAGGTCGCACCAATTCTTATGAAGAAAGCGGAGGGGGGCGACTACCGGACTTTGCTTGATGGAAAATCTTTAAAGATGTTCATCAAGGACACGGGGGATAAGCATGGCTACCGATTAGTTGTGCACCCCACACAAGATGCTAAAGTTGCGCTAGCTCCCTTGAGTTCAATATTTGAATTCGCCGTCGCTGTCACTGAAAAATTGCCGAAGAAGTTCGAAACCATCCGCAGGAGTGAAAACAAAGTTGCTGCGCTTTTGGAAATTCTATCGGTTCTGCCGGAAGATGAGTTAGCAAAAATTTCGATTCCAGTTTCGGCTCTCGTGAAACTGCTCAAATAAATGAACGTGTTAGTGTGCTTGATATCATCCCTAGGCAACGTTGCAGAAGTTGTAGCGCGTCAGCGAGAACGGTTAATTCCGCAGGATTTATTCAAGAAGAAAGGCCCTGACTATCCCGTAAATTTCAAGGTTTCAGTCTACAACCCCAATAAGGAAAGCATAAGCTTTGAAAAATTTCTGCTGCGCGAGGCTAAGACTAGCGAAGCTGTGATTCTGCTGGTTGAAGAAATACACTCGTGTTTGGTGGTACCTATCGAAAATGCCGTTTTTGCCGCGACCTTCGATGTAAAAGATGAAAGAGTCAGTAATTTCAAGAACTTTTTTGGAAACCATTTTTCTCAACTATTTCGGAATTTTTTTGTCGTAAAAACTTTAATGGACGATGCAGAAAAGCTGCAGGCGATGATTCTTCCCCTCCGAAATTTCGATGCGCCTGCATTACGTGAAATGGCTCGGTTATCGCGTGAAAACAGCAGATGCGCCAATTTCACTCTGCCTTTGGAGGTTCAGCTCGCGGAGATCGTCAAGCTAAGAGTCCCGCGCAAAAAATCGAAATCCCCACTTAAATACTTTGTTGACCAGAAGGGAAAGCACTTTGTATATGGCTACGAAAATCACGCCAGTATCGACACCGGAAAACCACACGTCGCGGCATGTGAATTCAACGGACACTTCAGATTCGGGAAGAGGATAGATCCACGTCGCCATTACAATGTGAGCTTCGGTGACGGGGACACGACACATATTTCTGGAGATTTTCCAGATTGCCATGGGGTGGTACACACAGTCCCCAAAAAAAGCCATCTCAATATGTTTGCCAACGATTTTTACTAGCCGAAATGAATAAGGGAGATCAATTTTGATCTCCCTTAATGATTGGTTATCTACCGCAATTTTCCATCCGCAGAGGCAATAGACGTTAGAGCTGCGCGAAAAATTTGAAATTACCCTCAAATCTTTTGGTGCTTTCCGGTCTATCGGAACCTTCACTTACCTATTTGATCCCCAAATTTTTGTATTGGTGTTTCATTATAGGCCGCAGACAAACTCTCCAAAATTGTGGCTATTGGACTAAATAAGTCGGACGGCATGGAGCGTAGATAATATTTTTATTATGCCATAAGATGATCTATCTTCCTAGTGAATTCACCTCGGTTCACCTCGGTTTTGTCTTTGCCACTAGAATGCACTGCACATCAACCAGAGTATAAGGTATTCCGCCAATATGAAAACGAAGCAAAAATCAGTTTATTGATCTCGTACAACCAATACAAGCGCACCATGCTTCTGCATATCCGTTTTTAATGATTCGGTGTCGGCTGGATTGCGCGCTATAAGACCAATAATGTGTTGAACCTCTTCTCCATTCGCATCTTTACCAATACATGTCATAGTGGTGTATCCATTCTTGTTAACGTCTGGCACGTGCAGCGAAGCTGGAAGGGTGGCTGCATTCTTAAGTCGCGTAAGTGTTTCCTGAGATTTTTGATGTATGGTGTTCTTATCGATGCCTACAATAGCCAAAGCTAGTTCGTCAATTACAGCTTCACTCAGCCCAAGCCGTGAGATAGAGTTTCCGTCTTTGTCGCGCCCCATGTAGCAGACCCCACCCTCTAGTTGCAGGGTCGGCAACACTAAAGGCTGCAACTTTGACTCAATATTGAACGTATACGCTTCCACTGAAACAGCGAACGTGGCTGGCATCTGAGCAACCAACCCGACACGTCCAAGGTCGGCCAGTAACTTCTGTTGTAATTCAATCGCATGAGTTTCACGAAGTCGAACCAGAATTTTGTGAGTTCCGCCATCTGCGAGTAGTGCATTCAACTCCTCCCGTCTAAGCGTTTGGATGTCTTTAAGATCCCAGCGAATCCACATGCGACGATTATCTGGCAAGATGACGATAGGGGTCTTGGTTCCGGCGGACTTGTATGTCCATGCTTTGGGTGAGAGTTGCTCAAACTTTCCGCTAATCATCAGCGCTTGACGGAAGTCAGATCGCGCAAGATCGCATGCAGGTGTCAATATTACGAGCACGTCCGAATCGACGGGGGGTGGTGTAGCACCTGCTACTGGAGTTTGCAGCGAAGTACGTTTGACGAGAATGTCTCCGAATGCTACCGGCGCACCTGACTCCGTACCCGGCACTTCAAGTCGCTTCGGGTTCTGATAGATAGTTTGGTACACAAGCTGCTGCAAGTCAGGTGAGCCAGCAATGTAGGGTGGCGGATAGGAGTCAGGCTGAATCTTATTTAATTCCTTTGCGGCCAGGATTGTTGCTGCATCGTGTTCAATTTCGTGCTGTAGCATTCGATCAAACACATCCAGCGCATAACTGCCAAGAGGCTGGCCTTCAAAGTTCAGAAGCAATTGTCGGATCTGAGCGTAGTCAGCAAGATCTAGGCGTCGTATTTTTGTAAGAAATCGAGATTTTGCTTCATCCAGTCCAACGTCCCAACTATGAAGAAACGATGCGAGGCGCAGCGAATCTTCATTATGAAGTGCTAATCTGGTGAGCACTTGGCTAAATCGTGTTTCGTTGATGAGATCATTCTTGCTTAAAACTCGGAACATGGCACCAAGCAAGTGAGCCTTGTCTCTGAAATACGCTTTTTTATCTGCAAGTCGGGGGCTGCTTGACATTAAAATCACCAAGGGAGGTGACACCTCCCTTCCTACGAGTAAATTTTTAAGTCGATCCAGCGAAGCCTCAAGGTCTGAGTCATTTTGGGCAGAACCAAGAAACAAATCGGCAAAAATGATGGAAACAGTTTTTCCAATATCTGGAATATTCCGACCGGTTGGTATAGTTTCTATACCAACCGCACGTAGCGCGGCTTCCAGTTTTGACAAGAAAGCTTTGTCAGTCTTGGACGCTTGGTTGTATTCTTCGAAGAGAGGCAGACTCAGTTCCGGTCGCAGTTTTTCGCGCAGGCCCCAAATTGTTGCAACAAAATCGTTCGATGACTTAAGTTCATCAGCATCGATCTCATCGTACCTAGGAAATACTTCAACAATGAGAGCCTTATCATCCTCCCCGACATCTGCGAAGAAATTTTCCCAAGCTGCCCCTTGTTTTACCAAGTCCTGGGCCGTTGGCACATCGTCATAACCGTCATCGACAATAAGTGCGGTCGTCAGCTTACGATCAGAAAGCAATTCGTTGAGATTCATTTAACTGTTACTCCCTCAGGTAGCTCAAGCACGAATTCATGAAGGCGCTTGGTGTCTGCGTCCGCTCGCGACGATAGAGTAAGTTTGCCACCCAAATAGGACGCATTCTCACGAGCAATATAAAGACCCAGTCCTCTTCGTTTGCTTTTTTCTTTCATGGACCAGAAAGGTCGAAACACTTTTTCTTGATTTTCTATGGCGATACCGCGACCGTTATCACTGAAATAAATTACCATCGGATCAGTATCTATCTTGATGGATATTATTGGTACATAGCGAGTTTCTCGTGATGCACGCATTTCCATCCAATAGATGGAGTTGGAAATAAGGTTCTCCAGTATTTGAATCAGCATTCCCTTCACCACGCGTATCCGAACAGGGGAGCTGGGTGGCTTGAAATTGAGGTTGATGCTGTGTCTCCGAAACTGTGCAGCATGTCCTATTTTGAGTTCCTCAATCAGTTCTCCAAGATCAAATACCTCCGAGCGCTGCCGTCCGGACACACTGAGCTGATCTAGGACGCTAAGCCGTTTGGATACGCTCTTCATTTCGATGCGTAGTGTATCCAGCTTGCTGCGTATCTCTGGCGGCATTTCCTTGCCACGAAGCGCCTCGATCGCTTCCAGCGCACTTTCGGACGCACGTGCTAATTCGTGAGCGACAACCTCAACCATAAGGCCGACACCGGCCATTTGAACCATCTGCCGCCCATCGGCCTCTACCTCATCAATACGTTGTTGTGCACGTGCGGCCAAGTCTTGGAACTCTGCAAAAGCCTCCTGTAATTCGTCAACAACGTCCTCATGTCCCTTTGGTAATATCTTACGTACACGACTGAGCGCGACTTTAGCTCGTGACTCTAGCTTGCTGACTTCCGCCTTCACGTCACCTAAGTCAAGGGGCAGATGTTTGTGACGCCGATCAACATCTTTCATAAAATCCCAAAACAGCACTTGAATTACATGCTGGAGCAAGGTAATGAATACTTGCTGTTCGGGTGTCGTGCGGAGGCCCTCACGATTCGTCTGATCCAAGAGTTGTGGGTTGTTGGTGCGCGTGATATTAATGTGGCCGACAAATTGCATCTTGTTAAGTGTGTAGCCAGAACGCCCCATTGCGCGACGATCAAGTCCCAGCCAGTCGTCGTCGTCATCGCCGTAAGGAAAGACTCGGAATCCGTCGCGAAACAACAGAATGCCGGACCACTTTTTTTGAAGTTCTCGGACAGCGCGTTGATCCCCTATAGAGTCAATTCGTGCTAAGCGCTGACGGTTGTACCAATAGACCTGAAAATCGAAATCACCAACCGAAGTCAGTGCCGAGAGAGGAACGGCTTCCGAAGTTCCGATAACCGCTCCCTCAATGTCAGGTAATGTGAGGTTCGTTACATCAATTTCGTGTGGGTGCGGGAAGCCGAGGTCAAAAGCTTCGAGCGTGACGCGCAAAACAGGCTCGCCGTTGAGTATGCGGTATGTACCTTTGAAGCCTGCGTGTGCATGCTCTAGCAGATGCTTGTCCATCCACGGGATGTTGACGCGACTGCCATTCCAAAGTAAAGCGATACGCGGTTTGGATTTTTGATCTACAAAGGGATCAGTAATACGTGCAAAATCGAACTCTGCATACAACTTTAAACGGTTCTCTGTCCAGTCTTCAGTGAGATCGCTAATAGTGAGAACCGTACCACTCCAAGCGGTACTTGGCTTCATTCCATCGGTGAAAGCCTTTACCGGCACATCTTCGATCATTGCGTCAAGATTCGCGAACTCTCGCCAGTCAATTTCTAACCGGTTCATCGCTGTGTCGGTCTGCTTTGCGGTCTCCAGCTTCAAATGCTCGCCGAGCCGCATGGCCGACAAACGTCCGATGCCTTTTTCACCTAGATAGGGCGATTTGACACTTTTTGCTTCAATCGCTTGATCGACTTCCCGTTTTCTGGATGGTGTGCCAATCACCAAGTAATTCTTTTTCAGTTCCTCAAGCGACATGCCTGAACCTGTGTCGGCAATTTCAATCGTGTTAAGACTCCGGTAAGCGGCATCAAGCTTGCCCAAAAATTCATCAACGCTTTTTGGTGTTCCAAGACAATCTCGGAATGCCTTCACTAACTCGGGATCGGCGGCTGGATCAAGTTGTAAAATCGTCAAATCTAACAGACTCGCAGTGGTTTCGGCCTGCTCGTTGCGCGACACGTTCTGGTAGGCATCAGACGAGGCGATTGATGAAGCTTTGCTGCGCATGCGCAAATAACTGTTCCGGCGTAGAACGACTTTGAACCTGATTTCAACGCCATTTTTAGACCTGGCATCGAATGCATTTTTTATCAGTTCGTAGAACGCAATGGTGTCGGAGCTGATAAGTTCAGACCCTAGTTCTAGAACGGTTCGTGCGGATATCTTAAACACGCGGGAATACCTGACCAATCATTCCAACCGAAGAGGGCGTGTACAGCAATGCAAGTGCTACGTCTTCAACTTCACGTAAACGCTCTGAGGTGTGATGATAATTTCGCAGATGCATGAGCTATCTCCCTATTTAAAGCTTCCATTGTTAAAAAAAGATGTTGGATCAACAAGCGCAGTCGCGTTATAAAAGTTACTTATGACAAATCAGGCATGCTCCACCACCCTCATCCTCACCATATAAGTCATCAATATCTATGTTACTTTGGACTGGCCGTAGCGGATTAACTGGGCGTTTGCTCAAATCTCGCTGCCGCCTACGCTCATAATCTTCAATTATCTGGTTTGCTCGTATAGGGTTTTCGAGGTCACTCAGAGGCCCTCCCTGTGTCCAGGTAAAAGGCGAGCCGTGTTCCAACGCACTTTTCTCATAGTTCTTGGCTTCTTCAAATGCTGCTGGATGACGTTCTTTTAAGCGAACCCATTCAATTTTTTGTTGATAAAAGCAAAACGTACATCCGCTGCGTGATCGCCACTCATAATACTTTGGATAGCCGACACCTGAAGCTTCTAAAATATCCATGACCCCCTGCTTATCTATACCATCCTCTCTGAAGGGGAGCTTCACGATTAAGTTATCTTCATTTGAAATATACCCCTGGCGGTATTCTTCATCAGATCGGATCGCAACATAACTTGTTACGACATCTCCTGCTTTGAGCATTGGATTAACCCATTGCTTAAATGGTAATAACTTAAGCTGCCGAGTGCACCAGCGAGTGTGAGGAGAGGGTAAAAAGTGATTGTATTCTCGTAACCAGAAATCAAAATCACGAGTAGGATTAAGGCGCAGGATAGGCTTCCCTAGAAAACCTTCAAGTCGTCCAAGAAAGTCATAAACTTCCGGCAACTCTTTCCCTGTGTCAGTAAAAAAATAATCAATATTCAATTCAGGATGATGTTGGCGCATGTATACCGCAAGGGCAGCGCTATCTTTACCCCCAGAAACTCCTAGAACATGACGTTCCATCCTCAGCCCTCTTTTCTTTGGTCTATGGCTTGAGTGCCAGCCTGAGCAAGTGCAGCAAGGAATACCTCGGGCCTAACATTATTCATATGAGTCATAATTATTTCAGCCAAATCACGAACGTGACTCTGTTCTTGCTCAGAAATATCGAACGACTCTGAGACTGTTTTTCCGTCTTTACCAGTTCCGAAAACCACGGCTATCGCCTGCCTTGTTGGATTGCGATCACGTACTGCTGCGAGTACTTCTACCTGGCGGAATCGCAAAGCCAAGTCGGCAAGAGAAATCAATGCAACATCAATATCTTGATCATTCCAATCGCGAGATGGCTTGTTGATAGCTAAGCCCAATAAACTCTCGTAATATTCTCGTTTATTCTCAAATGTTGCTAACCGAATTGCGAAACCGTCTAATCTCAAATCACCAGAAATGCCAGAGACAACTTTGGCGCGATGCTTGATTAACGATAAGTCATCAAATTCAGCATCAAGAGCTACTAGCATTTTTGAAATGACTCTGCGCAACATCAAATCGTATGCATCCGTCATTTCAGAAAGAGATGCACCGAGTCCTTCAATATATTTATCGACCTCCCCCCCGAATAATAATGGGAGGTCGATAAACAGCACTTTATGAGGATCGCTAGCCCGTAGGAGTACATCACGAATCTTGCGCGTTGTATCGGATATGCTTGTAGTTCTCTGCGCCCAAACAGGCAGTCCATACACAATAGAAACTAGTGTTCTCGCTGAATCCAGTGGGTCTAGATGGCTAGTTCGCCCAAGCCTATTTTGCATTTGCTTATTCAGACCTTCCAGAATATCGCGATGATATTCATCAAGTTGAACATGACGGAGAGAAATGCGTGATGGCTCTTGCAACGCTTCGTCAATATCAGCTTCTTGCAACTCAGGTACAAACATTCCATTTTTGTAGACAGCCACGCGATATTTATTTGCTAAAACGAAAGCAAGCATGAGTATTGGCAGAACACCCTCACGAATACCAAACGGTGGTTTTGTCCACAGTTGATAGAGTGAGGACAAATCTATTCGATCACCCGTTCCAAATATTAGCTGATCTGCGGCAGCCCACGCTTTTACAAACGTTTTGCTCTTTCCACTGTTCTCGGGTGGTAGAAAGGAAAATTGCCCTGCTTCATTTTTCCGGTATAAAGAAGTTGATCCTATCAAAGTATGAAAAAGTCCTGCTTCTGCAGGAAAGCCTTCGAAGCCCAAAGCTGCGAGCCCTTCGTTATTAAGCATCGCATATAATAATTCACGCCTCGCCTTGGAGCTACTTCCAGAGGGTTTGTCGCGGTTTATCAACTCGCTCAAAATAAAAGGAGTATCGACATATAATTTGTCAGCCAAATCAGATGCTAAGGACGAGAGTCCGATTTGACCCGGATTGGGCAAATACTCACCGTTGAGATGCCAATTTGCGTTAATGAAGGCGTCTCTAAGTTCATTTTCTAACTGCGCTCGAATTGTAGATACACGCCCGCTAATTTCTCTCCTGGCAACAGCGTCACCATCAAGCTCTGGATGCTGTTTTCGGACAGTTTCAATGGCCAGCAACTCACGCCCTAGCTCCCTGACAATTTCCCCATTTTTTGAAGACCCAAGCACAACTGGGTATACAGAACATTTTTTAGATGCAATCTTACTGCGATTATCTAATTGCTGAATTGTTGTATCTCGATCAGGGATTGCCAATACAAATTGGCCAAAACTACCATCTGATGGTTCAAAACTTGTAACCTGCGAATCAAGTTCTGATACCTGGCACAACGCAACCTTCATCCAGCGCAATGTCCCGTGAATGTAGTAGTGCCGCTTTGCGATAACGGGAAATAAGTTGCTGAGTTTAGTCAACGTTTTAAGATTTGGATCGCCAATAGATCCTAGTGCATCATTCACAGCCGAATCAATATCAAAATCACTACCCGCAAACACTCCCCACGCGCCTAAGTGCTTGCGATGAACAATAACGGACCAACCGCGAAGGTCTTCTAGTGCAGTCTCGATACTAGTTTCGGGATGCTCTGGCAAGCATGAATAAAGCGTTTCATTATCCGCCGCAAGACCAGACCCGTTTCGAAACAGTTCGATTAACGCAATGGTCTTCGTTAACTGCGCATGTATTGAGCGTCCCTTGGCTTCCGCACGCTCTACAGCTTCTGCTGCCTGGGCCCATCTATGCCCGTCTGGCGAGGCGAGAATCGCTGTTTCAAGATTGATTCTGAGGTAGTCCCAATAGGTAGAGGGTAGGTACAGGCTCTTTTCATTAGCGGTGGTTGACTGTAAAAAGTCCATGAACCCTTTCGGTTCAACTGAAACAAGAAAGCCAAATGTACTACGTTCATTCTGCCCAAAACGACGTTTTGAAATCGGTCCTAGCAGGGCTGCGGTGGCAGGGTGCAATGGCCAGCAATTATCAAGCCTTGCCCAAAAATCAGGATTTACGGTTGGCCTGCGCATTTTTATTGAGAGCGCGATTTTCTTCGACAGCGATTTTGTCCATGGATGCGGCAAGCTTGTATCAATGGCCTTGCCGGTAAGCTCTACCAACTCATCACTTCCCGCTATGAGCGGAATATCAACAAATCGCCCCTGTATCTTTGACCACTCTTCACGAGCATCGCGCCCCAACTTGGTTGCATATTGCTCGAATGCTTGATGAAGAATGCCAACAACTACCAATTTTCCACGGCTACGGCTAGCCATCTCAGCCAACTCTTGGTAAAAGTACACATCGTCCCCATTGTGTACCGCAGACTCTAGGAATTTACCTAACTCGTCAATTACGACCAAAACCCCTGCATTCTCCCCAGACTCGGCTTCTCTCACTAATATTTCCAGCAAATCTGCGGAAGTAACATTGGCAATACTTTTGTTTTGCGATTCAGCGGGGAGTGATTTGGTAAGTGCTCGATATAGTTCTTGAACAACGCTAGTTCTTCTACCTACAACAGGGATAACCAGCCAGCCATTTTTACCTGAATTGAATGCTTCCAAAACCAAGTTGTCATTGTTTAGGCCGAGCACATGCTGGGCAGTTTCACGAATAGACGGTTGATGATGTACCAAGGAACAAAGTGCCAGTGCAAGGGATGACTTTCCTCCGCCATAAGGCCCTGTCCATGTAAAAGCCCTCTGCTTAGTTTCTAAAATCTGGCGCGCAGTACCCTCAAGAACAGCTCTTGCAGTTCCTTGGCAAATATATCCCTGCAGGCCGTCTTCCCGACCAAAATCTGTATCTATTCTTATCGATCGTTGAAACTGCCTAGAGATGCTAACCACATCTGCTAGTACCTGAATAACCTTGGCCTTCATGCTTTACTCCCAAGAACGTCTATTGGAGACATTGCGCCATTTACACAAACAACGTGTCGCAGACCTGCGGTATCAGACCACACATATCTCCGATGAGAAATCGCCTCAAGGCTGATGAGTCGCTCTGCAATTGAATTTTCATCCAGCTTAAAAACTCGCCCGGGGGAACCGGGATCATACGCAATAGACTCAAAGGATAAGGTATTCTGATTAGGAGCAACACATTTCCAAAATTCAATAAGGGCGTATAGAAACACTTCGTCAGGAAGAGTCGATTTAGCCCCTCGCCGAAACTCATACAGTCCGTCTGTGCTCATTTGGATCAACCCTAACTCCCCAAGCATCGGCTCTGCAATGTCTTCCATTGTGGCATTTCTTGACTTTGGAACATAGCTCCTCAGAAACACCTCAATATCACGATCCAGTGAATTTTCGGATACCTTTATCCTCGGTGTTTTTTCATCAAGATACTCAATCAAGCCTTCTTTAACTTGCTTTGCGGAAAAGCTTTGTTCGCTTAAATGATTAAATACCCAGTACCAAGTTGTGGCGCGGGGAATAGCTTCCGTTCGTCCCGCCAAATTCCAGTGCATGAGCCAAGAGGTTGCATAATGTTCGCAGTAGGGATCTAGCCCATCATTAGCAAATATTTTTTTACCGAGGTCTGTTGCTATATGCCCACCATTTTTGCTTTCGATAATCCCACAAGCAAGAGCCCAATGACGAATTGAGCCAACCATGTTTTTTCCAACGCCAAAGGTGACTATTGCGTCGTCGCTAGAGAACACCCCCTTTTTTTCGTAACTAACTGCATCAAAAGCCTTTTTTAGCCACATCTGCCTGAGTGGGAAAGTTTCATGCCCGGAAAAATGTGGCACATAGTTAATATCAAAAATTACACTTCGCATAGGGTTCCTTTATCACTGGATGATTGTACCAGTAATGGAGTTTGCTGGTGAAATCATCCAGTGATGATTGACAATCTTTAAGACCTAAATATCTCTTGTAAAATTATATTTTTCAAATTAATTATAATATTCAATGTATTAGATGCATATTGTGGTGAGTAATTAAGCGGAGCTACTATTTGGAATATTTTGATTTGTTACATGCATTGAGCAAGGATGCATTGTGTATGATTTGGTTCAGGCTCCGAATTTGCTTAGGCTAAAGCTGCGCTGGCTATACAAAATTAGTCCGGATGCGAATTATGAGCAGAAAAGGAATACAGATAAAAATTAATGCAAATCACCATGAGTAACCGGACATTTCTACTTGCCGTTGAACGGCAAACGAGTTCGCTGGTAGTGTTGCGCTAAGTCCTTCAGCCCCTTGGTACATCTGCCGTACATCCGTGCAATGTTATTGCGCGCCCAGTATAGTTATTGTACCGATTTGTACGAAATCGGCTTGCTGCGTAAATTTCGTTTTTTTCGAGTGTTATGATGTTGTGCAAATCAACCAGCTTGCGTCGGCCAAGCAGATTGAGTGCCTGCAAAAAATACTGCGCTACCCGCCATTCATGGAGGGCTTGCTGGTTCGTTCAGCAACAAAACTGCTCGCCTCGCAACTCCAACTCGCTACAATACAGCAGTGTTACGCCTTGCCGTTTTTGCCCATCTCTTACCAGTCTCGCCAACGTATCATCTTATTTGCTTCAGTTGATACCCATGTCGCATTCGACTGCGCTCAATTTTAGCTACCTCACGCATGGCATCCTCTTCTTCAACAAAGATCTGCTGTTTCATTCCGCCTCGTCTGTTGGTCAGTCCAAACCAATGTCGTCTGAGAACGTAGTCGCCCAGCAAATCCCGGCTCAGTTCCAGCACATAACCGCGTCCTGATGATCTAAAGTCTAGTCTCATTTTCTCCCCCAAATCCAGCCAACTCAACCGCGCGCCACAGATTTTCATCGGAGGTGTCCGTGTATATGCTGGTCGTTTGCAGACTGGTATGCCCAAGCAAACGCTGGACGATATTGAGCGGCACACCAGATAGTGCCAAATGACTTCCACAAGTGTGGCGCAACCAATGTGCTGTGGCGTGATCAAATGCCTTGGCTTCGATATGCTTGCCATCCATCATCAGGGATTGTGCAATCTCCCCAAAAAATGAACGCAAGGACTTGGATAGCGCGCTGGTCGTCACAGAACCTGTCCCGATCTCGCTTGAAACAAGCGGGGTGTCTGGTGGATTGCTGGTGATGTCCAGGCTCAACCCGCGATACTCGAAATAGGTTTGCAACGCCTGTATGACTTCGCTGGAAAGTGGCACAGCGCGCCATTTACCCCCTTTGCCACAAACTTTGAGCATCCAGCGTACACCGATCTCATTTGAGAGCGGCATCGTGTACATGCGCGATACTTTTGCATCAACCAGCTCGGATATGCGCAGGCCGGTTGCGTAGGCGAATGGCAGCACAAAACGTAATCTCGCCGAACAGCTGGTTGCGGGTAGTTGACGCAAACAAGCCATCAAATAATTCCATTGCCCCGCAGAAAACGCCCGCATGAATTCGACATCAGGATTTGACCGGGAATCAGCAACAACCAGCGATTTGGACACCGCGCTCCACGGATTGAATGAGCAATACTGCACGCGCACCAACCATTCAAACAGGTTGCCGACAACAGTCAGTGCGTACCGAACGCTGCCAGGCGAGAGCGCCCCATCAAACGGCTTCCATGCCGGATCGTGCCGCTCCCTCTTTTTTGCGCTAATCCATTCAGATTGCGTGATGCGAAAAGGCCAGTTGTCGGGTTCGGTTCTGCCTATCATGGACAGCCAGTCTCGATAGGATGCGCAATCCTCAACTGTCAAATCAGACAAAGCCTTGTCGCGCTCAATAATCGCCCATAACAGCATCTTTTCCGCTTCCTTTTGATAGGCGCGCTGAGTGTTTGGATTGCCGGACTTTGTGGCAAGCCAGGCGAACACGGCTTGATAGTCGTTTGCGGCAGCAATACGCGGCACACCATGATAACGATTCGATCCAACCGTACCATCCAAATCAACGGGTACGGCAAAGGCCTCCAGTGGTACAACACGTGTTTCCCTGTTTCGGTCTTGAGCTCGCAACGAGGGTGCTACCGTGCGCGCAGGGACAAGTGAGCGTTGTGGCAATGCGCCTAGCGATGATTCGTAACCTTGCAGCCACGCCACAATTCGTGCCGCGCCCTTGTTGCCCAACCTAGGCACGTCTATCCACCAGCGATAACCGCGTACAGCAATCCTGTCGACTAAATGTCCTATTGTCGGTAAGCCGGCCAACACAAAACGGTTGGAGATCACCGGGTCAAACCAAGCCGCGATCAAGTCCTCACGCACCGGATCGGTGGCAATCAGTGG
Organism: Gallionella sp.; assembly: GCA_030653355.1. Taxonomy (GTDB): domain Bacteria; phylum Pseudomonadota; class Gammaproteobacteria; order Burkholderiales; family Gallionellaceae; genus Gallionella. Next base: position 51,536 of record JAURZN010000183.1, read on the forward strand.
CTCAATCCACTTTAACGCAAGCAACTGCTTGTCGATCAGTCGTTGCCTTTTATTTTGCCCGGTATCGACTGCTTGTGGGTAGGCATCCAGGTAAGAGCGAATGAGTTCTTTTTCTGTAAAGAATCCATCAGGATCAAACTCAGCGCGGTAATCATCAAGGGTGGGGGCAGGGGAGCGCGCGGATTCCCCGCCGCCCGCACCAATATGCATCCTGATTAGATGGGCTTCGCGATGCTTCCCACTTCGCAGCGCAGCCTGTCTGAGCGTATCCCGAATCCAGGTCAGTGTTGTTTTTGCGCGACGCAAATCCATCCCGATTTCAAGATAGCGATCAGACATTTCGCCAATATCCATACCAAGAATGGCCGCCCTGAAAAAGGCAATGTGATGGCGGCCGATTTTCCGTTCGACCGATTTTTTGGATATTGCCCAATCTCCACTCAATGCAGATCTCCCCTTTTGCAAAGCATAGTTAGATGCACTGCCCACAGACATACCCACGGTTTTTGTGGATAACTATCTGGTTACGATCATCCACCGCCAAACGCCCATCAAACTGGTCGCGGTGAAGCCGACTTGCATGACGACCATGCCCGTTGCATGGGTGAGCAAACCGAAATATATCCACGCGACATTCGATAGCAGAAACAACACAAAACCCCAACCGGAGTAGCGATTGTTCAACGCCAACAGAGCCGCGCCACACAATCCAGTCGCACAGCCAATCCACTCAATAAGTTCGAGCAACACAATCAGCGCCTCCTAAAATTGACCAAAAACGCTCTTCACAATGGCTTGGGTTGCAGGCCGTTCGGTTTCCGGCTGTTCTGGCACTGGCTCAAGCGAAGTTTTGACTACCGCAGCAGCACCTCCTCTGGCAACATCAACATGCACCATCTTGCCGCCCAAAACCGACAGCCCCATTGAGGCCAGCATCCGTAATCGTTCAGCTCGCGCGCGCAGTGGCAACGCAGACAGATCGGCCTGTAGCTCGGAATGCCCCTCAAAATAATTGACCGTGATGCGCATGTCAGGCCGCACCGCCGCGCCAAAAGCCTCTTGCGTTTGCAAACACAGCCTCCTTTGCCAGGTTGATAGGTGTTTTGGTGAACGCTTCTTTGATGGACGCTTCAAAGAATGGCGCACCGCCCCCGACAAGGACGATCTGATCAATGCTGGAATTTTCCTTGCGCAAGGATTCCTGTATTTGTGAGCACGCAATATGTCCAACCTTTGCCGATGCGTCAGCCAGGTAGGGGGCGATCTCAATGCGCTCACCAAACACGGATACAGTGGAGCGCTCTGCTCTGACGGCGTTTTCCAGTTTGCTTCTGCCGGGATTGCCGCCGTGATCCTTTGCAATCAGGGCTGCGGCCTCATCCAAAACCACCGAGGTGGCATCAAGGCTCGTGCCGGAGGAAGCACGCTTGAACTCACCATTAACCAGCAACACCCAATCAACAGAGAAAAAGCCGGGGTCAACCACCAGCACACTGGAATCTTCAATTTTGCTGGGATCATCCAGGCCGTGCATCCAGTCAACGAAGCCGCCCAGTGGCTGCGGTACGATTTTGATGTTATGTACTACCACCTTGCGCCGGGGCGTGATCTGATGTTCGCCGCGCATGATTTTTGTTAAATGCTCACGTAATCCAGCATCCAGATACTGGTTGGTCGGCAATCCCGTTACCACGCAATCAATCTCGCTCATTTCCGTCAAAAGTAACCCGGCGTTAAACAAGGCGCGATAAGATTCCGTTGCGGTGTAATCTTTATGCAGTTCACGCGGCCAATTCTCGATGCGGTCGTGACTCACCGCCGCCGCAAACTCCTTGCCATCCACCAATACGTGCAACGAATCGTCGCTGCCCATAATTCGCTGTCCAAGATGATCCAATGGGGCAGCGCCAGCGGGACGCTTAATCATCTTGGGCGACACCTCTGTGTTGTCGCCATAAACAATCTTGAGATTCGAGTAACCAATATCCAATCCAACTGTCAGCATCATTCCTCCTAAAAATTTCACATGCTCTGTAGAGCGTCTGTAGAACGGGTGAAACAAATCATCGCAATACCACGAAAATCCGGCACGCCCGTAGCGCGACTGTGGCGTGTTTTCAGCATGACTAAACGCCATCAGCCGAACCGCCTAAAAACCCCACATGCGCTGTAGAGCGTCTGTGGCGCGTATGGAAATTATTGGGCAACTGAAAATATAAATCCTCGAAATACCTTGCAAATTTGCAAGGTATTTCGAGGATTTATATGGATGTTTGAAGCATGATTGCCCGTGGCAATATCCGTTCAATTCACAAATGGAGCGTTACATGGAAGAGAAAAAGGCTGCGAAAGGGGCAATCAGAACGCCAAAAAAATACCTGGAGTTCAGTAATCCGTTCGTCATTCGAGACACAACTATTTATACGACGCCAGCCCAATTGGTCTATGAGACGGCATTCGATGACTGCGCCGTCTCAATGCGCAATCTAAGCGCCGTGCTGCCGACACTGGTCAAAAATGCCAGCGAAATGATGGCCATCAACGGTGCCGTCGATCACCTGATTAACAATGCGCTTGCGAATCTGCGCAATGAAGGCGCGCGGATCAAGAAGATCGCCGAGGACAATGGTATCGAGATTGGCAGACTGAATTACACCAACACAAAACAAGTCGAAGCCAAGCTAACCTGCAACAAAGCCGGTCAATATCTGCAAATAATATCGGAGCTTGATGGGTTGCTCTGCCTTGTTCACTCGGCATGGTTTGCCGGATTTATTGATGACGATGCAAAGGCCAGCCTGGAAAGACAATGGCGTAGAAAAATGATCGGGGTTGCCGCCGAAATAAAAAACATCACCAACCGCGCTTTCCGTGCAGCTGGAAAACTGGCAGAAACTGATGGCGCGTCACCAAGCGAGGTGGATAACACAAGCCTCTTGAACGAGGAGGAACCTGTCGCAAAACAGAAAGCTGCCAAAGCCACCAAAACCGCAAAAACTCTTCCTGCCGAAGACGAAGCACTGACTGTCACTGAGTCCGTATCCTGATTTGCAACTCAATCAGCAACAAGCCAGAGCGGTTAATGCGCTAGGGCATTGTTCGGTGCTGGCCTGTCCAGGGTCAGGAAAAACACGCGTACTATCCATGCGAGCAGCCCGGTTGCTCAGTGAAAACAAAACCGGGCGGTTGTGCGCCGTTACGTTCACACGCGATGCCGCCGCTGAACTGAAGTCGCGCATTCTGCACTTATGCGGCGAGCGTGAAGCAAAGCGTCTGGCGGTCGGGACATTTCATTCGGTCGCGCTGTCACAGATTCGACGGTTGCCGCAACTGTCAGGCATGAAGCTGCTATCGGACGGTGAGCGCATGGGTTTGCTTAGGCGGTGTTACTCACAATACAAATGTGATGTACCTTTTGACAAGGTGCTTTCCGGCATTGATCGCGCCAAATCAAGGTTGGGGCAGACCATATTCAGCGATCCCGCCATCGAGGATGTGTTCAATGCCTACCAGCATCTGCTTGCCACAGAACACGGGATGGATTTCGCCGATATTTTGCTGACTGTCGTTAATGGGTTTCGAGACGAGAGCATTAAGCCGCTTGCCGTGCGCTGGTTGCTGGCTGATGAGTTTCAGGATGCGGACGAGGTGCAGGCGCAATGGGTGATTGAACATGGCATGGCTGGCATTGAGGTCACGATTGTTGGCGACGACGATCAAAGCCTATACTCGTTTCGGAATGCGCTGGGCTACGCGGGGATGCTCCGTGTTTCGCAAACGCTGGTTGCCCAGGAAATCACGCTGCCAATCAATTACCGCTGCGCACCTAATATATTGGCTCACGCAGCCCGTTTGATTGCCAACAACCCGAACCGAGCCAACAAAGCCATCGAATCCGCCCGCGCCGCGAGCGGCATCGTCAAGACACATCGCGCCGCAGACAGAAGCGACGAAGCCAGCCTTGTTGTTGAGGCGATAAAGAAATCTGCCGACCAAGATTGGGCAATACTCGCGCGCACCAATAGTTTTCTGGAGGTAGTTGAGGCAGAATTGCTGGCAAGCGGCATTGACTATACGCTTTCAAGCGGAAAATCTGTTTGGGATGGTGTCACGGGCAGCGCCTTGGTTGGATTGCTTAAAAGCATACAATCGGACGGCTGGACGGGCATGGCCAACGCATTGTCGGTTTGCGGGATCAAGTCGGAATTGCTTAATTTGCATCACGACGATAAAAGTTGCGGGCAAATGCTGGAAAGAATCTTGATCCAAGCACCAGAAAACGATGTGCGTACCAGAAAGATCATCGAGAGTGCGCGGCGCGGGTACGTTGAATGGCGGAGGCAGATAGCGGATGGCAATATGACGCTTGCCATCTATGCGGCAGCCAACTGGCTTGCGCAGCACGTCAAACAGGATCGCGGTAATTTGGTGAAAAAACTGGCCAGCATCATTGCCAGGTTTAAAGGATCGTTGGCGCAACGCTTAAATACGCTATCGAGAACAACAGATCGTACCAACGACACCGGCGTAGTGCTATCCACCTTGCACGGCAGTAAAGGTCTGGAGTTCGACAGTGTGTGGATTATTGGTGTGGAGGATGGCAATTTGCCACACCCGGATTCCACCGAAGACGAGGAACGGCGATTGTTCTATGTGGGGATTACGCGCGCCCGAAACCGCTTGGAAATCAGCAGTTCGATTGAAGATGGATTGGATTCACGTTTTATTATAGAGGCGGGGTTTTAGGGGTGGATGCCGATTTCAAGGTAATCCGCCACTGATCTCAATCGCAAACCAGCCACCCGTTACGACAACAGCTCGGCCAGCAATACCAATCTCAATGACTACGATTTCGGCTGGCAGCTATGAGTTCATAAGCAGGCGTACAAACAAGGGTAAAATCGACTAATCCATGGCCTGCTGAGTGCCATAAGCAGTTCGCCACTGCTGATAATTCGCCGCCTTAAACCGGATATTCGTGGCTCGCGGGTTAAAGCACCCTCATCAATAGAAGTTCACCGAATACCCTCCCATCTCAAATTCCTGACAATTCACAAAAGTTTAATAAATCCTTCATTGGCTTGAAATAGTTGTAACTCACAATGTGTCGCATTACATATCTAGACATCTATCGTCATGAGTCTTTACGCAATTGATCGCGATACCGGAATTACCCTTTACGCACAAATCGCCGAAGTGCTCGAGCGCGACTATGTTCGTCAGGGCGCGGCGGGCGACCGATTGCCTGCGGAAGGTGAGTTGGCGGCACGCTTTGCCGTAAATCGTCATACCTTACGTCGTGCTGTCGATGAACTGATTGCTGAAGGATTACTTGAGCGTCGTCACGGAGTGGGTATCTTTATTACCGATCTATTGCTTGATTATCGCGTGGGCAGCAATACGCGTTTTACTCAGACCCTGGCTGATATCGGCATCTCTACCGATACACGGGTGATACGAAAAATGATTACCCCCGCGCCTGCGGGTGTTGCGCGCAACTTGGCGCTGACAGCTGACGAACCTGTTCTTTGGCTTGAAACATTACGCTTAGCCGATGGCTTGCCCTTCTGTGTTATTTCCCATTTTCTGCCTGTTAAACCATTTGGCGAGTTGCTGGATGGCTATGCTGGCGGCTCGTTGCATGATTATTTAGAGAAAAATCACGGCGCACTTCATCGTACCGAAAGTCTGGTAACCGCCGTGCTTCCGCAAGGCGACGATGCAAAGCTGCTGGGAATTACCCAAAATCGGCCCGTGTTGCGTGTCAAGAGTTTGAACGTGCTGGATCGGGATAACTCTCCGGTCGAGTACGCCATTACCCGGTTCCGCGCAGACCGGATCCAACTGCGCATCACACCCTAAAACCTCCCTACCAAACTGAATCCAACAGGAGTTTCAACATGCAATTTAACAAACTTGTTCTTTCCATGCTGATCGGCGCTTCGCTGATGAGTGCAACTGCAGCGGTACAGGCTCGCGAATTAGTACTTGGCTTGATTCCAGCTGATAACAACGAAGAAATGATCAAAACCTTCGAACCGATGCGCGCCTATCTGGAAAAGAAGCTGGGTCAAAAAGTGAAAATGTTCACTGCAACGGACTACGCCGGCGTGATTGAAGGCATGAAAAAGAAGCGTGTGGATATCGCCTGGTTCGGCCCTTTGTCGTATTACCTGGCTGAACAAGAAGCAGGCGCTGAAGCCTTTGCTGTCGGCATTCGTGAAGGCAGCAATTCAGCTACCTACAAAAGCATCATCGTTACGCCTTGCGACAGTGGCATCAAAAGCATTCTCGACCTGAAAGGTAAGAGCGTTGCGTTTGTTGACCCAGCCTCTACCTCAGGCGGCTTGATGCCGAGCTACATGGTGAAGCAAGCAACCGGCAAGATGCCTCAGGAATTCTTCGGTAAGTTTACCTATGCCGGTTCACACGATGCAGCGGAATTGGCTGTGAAGAACAAGACCGTTGATGCGGCGGCTGACAATGACATTACCTATCCAAAGATGTTGGAAAAAGGTCTGATTACCAAAGAAAGCAATTGCATCATCGCCGAATCATCACCGTTGCCAGGCTCTCCACTGGTTTATCGCGGTGATTTGCCTAAGGAACTGAAAGCACAAATTCGCGACGCAATCTTGAATGCAGACAAGGAAATCAAAGTAACAGGCTACGGCAAGATCAGCCATTACGTTGCGGTTGAGCCTAAAGATTATCAAATGATCCGCAATATGGTTAAAGAACTTGGCCTTAAGAAAGAGCAGCTGAAGTAATTGAAGTGTCGCGGTCGGCAAAGTAGATGCAGACCGCGAATTAATTAGGAGGTCGTATGGCTAAAATCATTATAAAAGACATCGGCAAACGTTATGCCAATGGATTTGAAGCACTCAAGGGCGTTAGCGCAGAAATTGCAGCGGGTTCTTTCACGGTTATTCTTGGCCCGTCTGGCGCGGGGAAGTCTACTTTATTACGCACTATCAATGGCTTGGAAACACCTACTGCAGGCAGCATTCAGATAGGCGAACAAGTCGTCACGCAAAACAATCTTCGTGAAGTTCGTTCACAAGTTGGCATGGTGTTTCAGCATTTTAATCTGGTGGATCGATTGTCGGTCATGACCAATGTGCTCACCGGGCGTTTGTCGCATCGCTCATGGCTGGGCAGCCTTTTGTATTTATTTCGTCGCACCGATCTGGATCTTGCGCACGATGCGTTAATTCGGGTGGGATTGACAGAAAAAGCCTGGAATCGTGCCGATAAACTCTCCGGTGGACAACAGCAGCGTGTCGGGATTGCCCGTGCGCTGGCGCAGCAACCGCGTGTGATTCTGGCCGATGAGCCGGTCGCCAGCCTGGATCCGGTTGCCAGTGAAGAAATCATGGGGCTGCTGCGCGAAATTTGTACGCGCGACGGCATTACCGTGGTGGTCAATCTGCATCAGGTCGAATTGGCTAAGCGTTTTGCTGATCGCATCATCGGACTGAATGACGGACTGGTGGTGTATGACGGTCCGGCCAGCGGGCTGGATCGCGTAACGCTGAGTCGAATCTATAGTCGCAACGGAGATCAAGTCGATGAGCAACTCGAAACTATGCTGGCCTACGCCTAACGGACGACCTGGCTTGGTGCCAACGCTGTCGCTACTCGCCTGCATTTTGCTTTTGGCGGTCAGCGCAACGGCGGTCGAGCTTGATTTAGGCCGGATCGTCACCGCCATTCCTCGCATGTTGGCTTTTGCGGGAAATTTGCTGGTTCTCCCCGATTGGGAATATTTACCGATACTGGCTAAAAACATCTTGCAGACCATCGAAATGACGTTTCTGGCGACCAGTATTGCGCTAGTCATCAGTCTGCCATTGGGTATTCTGGCGGCTAAAAATACCAGTCCGCATCCTGCTGTGTTTCATGCGACACGCAATTTACTGTCCTTGATGCGCGCGTTGCCCGAACTTGTCTGGGCGCTGGTGTTTGTCTCTGCTGTGGGCTTAGGACCTTTGCCGGGAATCATGGCTTTGTCATTCGTGACGGTCGGCTTCATGGGCAAGTTTTTTGCCGAGAGCATTGAAGTGGTCGATCAGCGTCAGGTGGAAGGGGTGGTGGCACAGGGGGCAAGTTGGTTGCAACTGCGTACTTTCGCTCATTTTCCGCAAGCGTTTCCGGACTTTGTCGGCACTGTGATGTATGTGCTGGATCACAACCTGCGCGCCGCTGCGATTCTAGGTTTAGTGGGCGCGGGCGGTATCGGTTATGACCTGGTGATGGCCATGCGGATGTTCGACTATGACCGACTACTGCCAATTGCGCTGTCTATTTACATCGTGGTGACGCTGCTTGATCGCGCATCCGATCACTTTCGCATGAGGATGATTTAAATGGCTGAGCAAATAATCGAACGTCCTGCCTTACCCAAAAAGCCGTTCAATCCGACCTCCGTCTGGTTGTCGGGTTGGCTGGCGCTGATTTGGCTAATTATCTTCGATCTTGAGTTGTCATTTGAGACGCTGCTGTATGGCGTACAGGACATTTTCGAGTATTTCAGCCGCTACAGTCGACCTAATTTTGAAGACTTATCTAGATATGTAGAACTGTTGGGGCAAACGCTGGCAACGGCGTTGTGGGGAAGTACGCTGGCGATTGTCGTGGCGGTGCTGTTAGCGCCGTTCGCCGCTCGAAACCTGTCACCGAATGCCGTGACCTATCGTATTGCGCGTGAATTGCTCAACTTTATGCGTGCCATGCCGGATTTGTTACTGGCATTGATATTTGTTGCCGCATTGGGGCTGGGACCTTTGCCGGGCGCATTGGCGTTGGGCGTACATACAGCCGGATTTCTGGGTAAGTTCTTTGCAGAAAGTCTGGAACGCGTCGATAACGGGATTTATGAAGCCGTCACAGCGACCGGTGCATCGCGCATTCAACTGGTGATGTATGCCGGATGGCCGTCGATTCAACGCGAAGCGCTGGGTTACATGCTCTATATCTTCGACCGCAATGTACGCATGGCCGCAGTATTGGGTCTGGTAGGTGCAGGAGGCATAGGTCTTGCGCTACATGACACCTTACGCATGTTCAATTACGACCAGTCAGCCGCGCTGATTGTGGTGATTCTGGTCACGATTTTAACGATTGATTATCTGTCTACCTGGATAAGAGGAAAACTTAACTAATGAATATTCCAAGAAATGATTGGCCGCGCGCGCTCTGTCAATTAAATGCGACTGAGATCAAAGCGGTCGCGGCAACACTAAGCGGTGACATTGACGTGCGCGATGTGGTCTTGCCACAGGCAGGATTAGGTCTATTGAGCTTAACGGACGGTGCGTTTCATGAACCATTTTACTTGGGTGAAATCCCGGTGGCACGCGCCGAGGTGATCTTGAAAACAGCTGAGGGCCATGAAGTTCAAGGTGGCTGTGTACTGGTTGATGACCGGGCGCAACTGGCTCGTTCCATCGCCATTCTCGATGCAGTCCTGTCGGGTAAGTTGCCCGGTTGTGACGTAGCCGAAAATCTGGTTGAAAAGGGAGAGTTGTTGCGTATGCAAAAAATAAGCGAACGGCGTCAAATTCTGGCTGCCACTCGTGTCGATTTTTCGCTGCTGGAACAGGAGGATGACGAAGATGCTGAATGAAACGATCAATTGTTCGCCGGCTATCTGGCAACCCATGTTGCAACAGCAGGTATTTCGCGGCTTGCTTGATAGCTTTAGCTATCCGGGACGCATTACCCCCTGTGCCGATCATGAGACAAGCGCTTGTCTTGCAATTCTGATTGCGCTGGTTGATGGCGAAACCACGCTGGCAGATCCTCAGCAATTGTTGAGTTCAGCATTGTGGGACAGGTTGGAAACGCGCCCCTGCGTTTCGGAAAAGGCGGCGTTTATTCTGCTCGATGGCGCTCAAGCACCGGATATTAATCCGTGTATAGGCACTCTGGATGCCCCTGAGAAAGGGGCGACCCTATTGTTACGCGTCAGCTCATTGCGGTCTGATTTGACTGGCAATCATAGCTTGCATTTGAGTGGTCCCGGCATTGAAAGTACAACGTCTATCCGTGTAGACGGGCTGCATCCCGCGTGGATTACAGCACGCAAGGAATGGGTTTCGGCTTTTCCGCTTGGCGTCGATTTACTGCTGTGTGATCAACATCATTTTGTGGCAATACCGCGAACCACGCAGATCACAATGGGAGGCGCAGCATGAGTTACGTTGCAATTAAGGGCGGCAAAGCGGCCATTGATGGTGCTGCCGCTGCGACCGACTATATGCGCTGCAAGAATGCAGTTGATGAGCCGATCAAGTTGTCCGTTATCGAAGATCAATTGCGTTTATTGACATCAAGGGTGGTCTCCGAAGGCGGGCTTTATCATCCGAAACTAGCCGCGCTCGCCCTCAAGCAATTTCAGGGCGATACGCTGGAAGCCGCTTTCGCCTTGCGCGCCTATCGGTCAACCAAACCAAGATTGCTGGAAACACCGCTACAAGACACCTCGAACATGCGCTGCATTCGTCGCATCTCATCGGCCTTCAAGGATATTCCGGGCGGTCAAATGTTGGGGGCGACGTTCGATTATGCCTTGCGTCTGTTGCGTCTTGATCTGGCAAATGAAGACCCTGCTGCATTTCGAGTCGTGGCCAAAAATTTCCTCCGTAATACGCCAGAGGCTGATTTGCCGGACAGTTTTCCGAAGGTGCTGGATGCACTGCGCGCAGAAGGTTTGCTGCCGCCATTAGGTTTGATGCAGGACCCGGCCTTCGATATCACCCGCGACCCGCTGGTGTTTCCGGTGCCGCGCTCAGCAGCACTCGCTACCATGGCGCGTGCTGAAACCGGCTCTTTGCTGGCGATGGCGTATTCAAATATGCGTGGCTACGGCGATGTGCATCCTACCGTGGCCGAGCTGCGCGTGGGTTATCTGCCGGTCATGCTGCCGCATCCGGTGACCGGTGAATTGATGGAAGCCGGTGAGGTTTTAATGACCGAATGCGAAGTGGTTGCGATGTATGAAAGCGGCAACGCCGGTGACATGCCAGTCTTCACCTTGGGTTACGGTGCGTGTTTTGGTCACAATGAAGTCAAGGCAATCAGCATGGCGATCCTTGATCGCGCCTTGCAAAAAGGCATGCGTGACGGTCCTGATAATCCATCAGAAGATCCTGAATTTGTCTTGTTGCATGTGGATGGGGTTGACTCAATGGGTTTCGCATCGCATTACAAAATGCCGCATTACGTCACCTTTCAGTCTGATATGGATCGCTTGCGCACTACGCAAGGCAAGGTGCGTAAGTCAGGAGAGACAGCATGAACGAAAATTATGAACTGCCGCTAGAAGATGCCGGCTACTCGTTTGGGTTCCTGGATGAGTATGCCAAGAAAGAAGTGCGTCGCTGCATCCTCAAAGCCATTGCTATTCCCGGTTATCAAACACCCTATGCCTCGCGTGAAATGCCGATGGGTCGAGGGTTTGGTACGGGTGGCCTGCAAATTACCCTGTCGTTGATCGGCTTTCAAGACACGCTGAAGGTGATCGATCAAGGCTCGGATGATTCGGTCAATGCCGTGAATTTACGCCAATTTGTGCAGCTGACTTGTCCGGGCGTTGACGTCACCGAAAAAACGGAGGAGGCGAGCTTGCTGCAGTCGCGTCACCGCATTCCGGAAAAGCCGCTGACCCAAGCGCAGATATTGATTTTGCAAGTGCCGTATCCCGATGCGCTGGTGGTGGTTGAAGCATCAGAAGCACGGCGAAAAATCATGCATGCCGAGGCAGACTATTCACGTTTGCTGGTCAAACTTTACGAAGACATCGTGCATTTTGACGAGATCACCATCTCGCATCGTTATCCGACGCGGATCAACGGGCATTATGTGATTGATCCTTCGCCGATTCCGCGCTGGGATGTGCCTAAATTACATCAGTCCAAAGCCCTGGTTTTGCTAGGTGCGGGACGTGAAAAGAAGATTTACGCCGTGCCGCCTTACACGCTGGCTGAACCGCTTGTTTTTGATGATATCGCTTTTCGTGTGGAAGATTTCCGTGATGCGACGGGTGTGCGTCATGCCTGCCGATGCTGCGGTTCAACGGTAAGTTTTCTGGATGAGTTCAGCAATGATCAAGGAATGGTGGCATATCAATGCTCGGATTCCGCCTATTGCGAAGAACAGCAACAAACTGGGAGTGCAGCATGAGTCGCAAAATACTCGAAGTACGCGGACTGTCGCGTATCCACGGCAAGGGCTGTCCGCTCTGCACGCAACATACTGGCCCTGAATTTGATACTAATATCTGCCCTTTTTGCGGGAGTGTGGTCGCAGCTCATGATATTAATTTCGATCTGTATCGGGGCGAAATTCTGGGCATCATCGGCGAGTCCGGCAGCGGTAAATCAAGCACGGTCAAAATGCTGTATTTCGACGATGCGCCGACTTCCGGACAAGCAACTTTCTTCGATGGTGCAGAACAGCACGATTTGTTCAGCCTTAACGCGGCCCAGCAGCGCAGTATGCGCAACAAACGTTTTGGCATGGTCTATCAGAACCCGCATATGGGTCTGAATTTTCAGATATCGGCAGGCGGTAATATCGCGGAACGCCTGTTGATGAGTGACCTGAAGCATTACGCTGAAATTCGCCGCAGGGCAGGGGAGTTACTCTCGCGCACGGAAGTGTCACTGGCGCGCATGGATCAAAATCCGAAAACCTTTTCGGGCGGGATGCAACAGCGCGTACAGATTGCCAAGGCACTGGCCACCAGGCCGCCGTTGCTGTTTCTGGATGAAGTGACCACGGGGCTTGATCTGTCTGTGCAAGCCGCCATTCTCGATCTGATTCTGGAGATTCAAAATGAACTCGATACTGCGATGATTGTGGTGACTCATGATCTGGGCGTGATCAGGCTACTGGCCGGACGCACGCTGGTGATGAAGCATGGCCGCGTAATCGAGTCCGGTTTGACCGATCAAATTCTCGAAGATCCTCAGCACGCGTATACCCAGCGGCTGGTAGCTTCCGCACTGTGAGATGAAATGACACAAGCAATTTTAACCATTGAAGACTACGCCAAGACGTTTCATTTACATGAACGAAATAAAGACATTCCATCGGCATCGGGTGTCAATTTGAGTGTTTATCCGGGACGTTTAACAGCATTGATCGGACCTACAGGTGCCGGTAAATCTTCCGTTTTGAAGGGGATTTACCGTACTTACCTGCCTAGCAGCGGACGTATTCTGTTTCGTACTAAAGCCGGAAACATCATTGATCTGGCAAAAGCGTGCGAACATCAGATACTCGAATTGCGTAAACAGGAAATCGGTTTCGTTACTCAGTTTTTGTATTGCCTGCCGCGCAAATCAGCCATTGATGTGGTGGCTGAACCGTTGTTTGCACGCGGGGTGGACAGCCATGAGGCACGCGGCCGTGCTGAGAAATTATTAGCGCAATTGGCGGTGCCAAGTCATTTGTGGAATGTTCCACCAGCGACCTTTTCGGGTGGCGAGAAGCAGCGTGTGAATCTGGCGCGCGGCTTGATTGCACAGCCTCGATTGTTGTTGCTGGATGAACCTACAGCCAGTCTTGATCCCGCGACGACAGAGCGGGTTATTAAGCATATTCAGTCACTTAAAGAAACTGGCATCGCCATGCTGGCCATCTTTCATCACCCTGACCTGGTACGTCGCCTGGCCGATGAGGTCGTGGAACTTTCTCCCCCAATCGCAGTAACTGAACTTAGCAAGGATTAGCATGAAAAATCAATTCTATCTTACCGGCGCACAGGTGGTGCTGGAAAATGAAACCCTGAAAAGTGCGGCTGTTCTGATCGAAAACGGCGAGATCGTCGCAATCAATCCGGCAAGTAGCGGCGGCGCGCAGGAAATTGATTTGAGCGGGCATATACTGATGCCGGGCATGATTGACCTGCATTGCGATGCGCTGGAAAAGGAAGCTGAGCCGCGTCCCGGTGTGCATTTTCCCTTCGATTTTGCCTGTACTCAAGCCGATAAACGCAATACGGCAGCGGGTATTACCACGGTTTATCACGCCCTGTCCTTTGCCAATGCTGAATTGGGTGTGCGTAACAACCAGACCGCTGCGGCGTTAGCGCGTGCGGTGCATAGCTGGCAGGAACACGCATTGGTGGATAACCGGGTGCATGCACGTTATGAGATTACTGATCCGACCGCGCCTGCCGTCTTGCATGAGTTGCTTGCGAATAATGAGATACATCTGATGTCTTTTATGGATCACACGCCTGGACAGGGACAGTTCAAAGATACCGAGGCCTATCGTAATTATCTTGCGCGTACCTATAAAAAATCGCCCGCTGAAATAGACGCCTTGCTGGCAGACAAGCTGGCACAAGGTGATGGTTCTTTTGCGCGCATGCAGGAACTGGCAAACGTCGCGCGTCACAAAGGTATTCCACTGGCTAGTCACGATGATGATCGCCCTGAAAAAATCAGTATTGTGACTGACTTAGGAGTGAGAATTTCTGAGTTCCCAATCAACCTTGAGACCGCTCAGGCGGCACGTGCCGCTGGCTTGGCAACGTTGTTCGGTGCGCCGAATATATTGCGAGGCAAGTCACAATCAGGCTCGATGCGTGCGCTGGATGCCATTATCGAAGGAGTGGCTGATTGCCTGTGCGGTGACTATTCTCCGGCTGCATTATTGCCTGCAATCATGCAGTTGCCAAAACTGGCCGGTATTCAACTGCATCAAGCGGTCGCGCTGGTGAGTGCGAATCCGGCGCGTGCAGCGGGTCTGAATGACCGTGGCACAATTGCTGTTGGCAAGCGTGCCGATTTGATTGCGGTGCGCAATTTGGGCGGATTGCCTCAAGCTGCGCGCGTATGGTCAGAGGGTATTGCCGTGATGACACTGGCTTTCGATCATGGTGCTTGAGATGAGCGGGGTTTTGCTCTATGTGATTGGCCCGTCCGGCAGCGGTAAGGACAGTTTGATGCTGCATGCGCGGCACGCACTGGAACAGGATGCTAACGTGGTGTTCGCGCATCGTTACATTACCCGTCCACACGATGCAGGCGGTGAGAATCATGTTGCGTTGAGTGAAGCAGAATTCGACTCAAGACTGGCACGTAAATTGTTTCCCCTGCATTGGCGCAGTCATGGGATGCGTTATGGCATAGGCTGTGAAATCAATCAGTGGCTGGCAAAAGGGCTGGTCGTGATTGTAAATGGCTCGCGCGCCTATCTTCCCTATGCGTCCAAAAATTACCCTGAACTGGTGCCTCTCTTGATCGAGGTTTCCGTCGATGTTTTACGTGGCAGGCTGCAATCTCGTGGGCGTGAAAGTGATAGCGAGATTGAATCTAGATTGAAGCGAGCAGAGGATTTTAAGGCATTGCAGCATCCAAGCTTGCTGCGTTTTAGTAATGACGCGCCACTTGATGAAACCGGCCCGGCGTTTGTCGAATTGATCCGCGCTAAAACACGAGTAATTCAATGCAGCTGACTTTCCTGGGTACAGGGGCAGCAGGTGGCGTACCGCTGTGGGGGTGTGGCTGTCAGATTTGTGTTCTCGCCCGCATTGATGTCAGCCATGCGCGACGTCCAAATTGTGCAATGGTTAAGGCTGGCAGTGTGAAATTACTGCTGGATGCAGGCGTAATGGATGTCTGTGAACGCTTTCCATCCGGTAGTTTATCCGCCATCCTGATCACGCATTTTCATCCTGATCATGTGCAAGGCTTATTCCACTGGCGCTGGGGCGTAGGGGAGCTGGATGTGTTCGCACCGCACGACGCGGAAGGTTGCGCGGATCTGTACAAGTATCCCGGCCCGTTGAATTTCAAGCATCTGTCTAAATTCGAAACGTTCGAGATCGGTGATGTGCGCATTACGCCTGTGCCACTGGTGCATTCCAAGCCGACGCTGGGTTACTGTATCGAACATAATGGTGCTCGATTGGCGTATCTGACGGATAGTCGTGAAATTCCGCCCGCTACCGCAGAATTTTTGACCCAATGGCAACCTCATACGATCTGCCTTGATTGCACTTATCCGCCCGGCGTAGAGGGAAAACGGAATCATTTTGATTTTCCGGAAGTACTGGAATTGAGTAAAATTTATCTGGATAGCTATATTGTGCTGATGCATATCAGTCACAGTCTTGACGTCTGGTTATTGAATCATCCTTTAGCACTGACCGGACGGTTATCTCTGGCGCGCGATGGCGATAGACTGGATATTCCGGGGCTATCATGACGCCGTTGATGGCCGTAGGAGCATCCGTTTTACTGCACGTGTCCTGGAATCTTTTGACCAGGCGGACGCCGGGTGAGGCTAATTTTCTATGGTGGATTGTGGGGCTGTATGTGCTGATATTCGCGCCATTCAGCTTGCCGGATTACCTGCGTGCCGCAGCACAGGCACCCGAACTTTATCTCTGTGCGGCCATTAGCGGTACAAGCAATGGCCTGTATTTTTTAGCACTTCGGCGCGCCTACACATTGGCACCCGCCAGCGCGGTCTATCCGATGGCACGCAGTTCACCGTTGTTGATTGCGATTGTTGAAGTGCTGTTCTTCGGTCACAGTTTTCCGTTGTTGTCCTGGTTCGCCATTCTGCTGGCTTTGTCTGGTCTATGGATGATTGCAAGCAGCGCACAGGACGGGGTGACGCGGCTGAGTCGTGCCTGGCCTTATGCTTTGTTTGCCGCCGTGATGACGGTGATTTACAGTTTGAGCGACAAGCTGGCAGCGGTAAATATTTCTGATCTCAGGGCCGCGCTGGGTTATGTTTGCGTGAATTTTGCGATTAGTTGGATTTTTCTGCTGCTTGAACAAAAGTGGCGTACAGATCGTTGGATGCCCGCAGCGATACCGCAAGTTTATGCGCTGATTATAGGAACATCCGGTGTTGGTACGGCATACGCCCTGGTAATCTATGCAATGCGCGCGCTACCTGCTGCCTATGCGGTAACCCTGACCAATGCAGGGATTGTGTTGACTGTATTGCTCGGCATCATTTGGCTAAAAGAGTATGAAGGCTGGCGACAACGCCTTATTGGATCAAGTCTCGTAGTGATCAGCGTCATCGTCGTGAGCATAATGGCTGATTGAATTTCAGCCTTATGAAAACTGGTAGGCAGGTTTAGTGAGTGATTGGTGATAATTAAACCTAGCTTGGACCTAAATCACCGACCGCTTCACGTCACATAGCTGACCGTCATAGTCACTTTGGCTATGACCGCTGTGTCTCGATACCTGCCCGACAGATCGTATCGATATATATGGCTGCTGTGCGCTCGTAAGCGGTTATTCATAAATTTTCAGATAGACACTCGCATTGGATTCGTTATGTGTGGCGGAATCCATTGGAATACGAATCAATCAGGCAAAGCGGTAAAAGCGCGTGCTGAAGAATATTTTGTCAGCATAGTTCCATAGGCAGTAAAACCAACTCAAAAAACAGGATTTGTTGACTGACGTGCCGCACTGCGTTGATTAGTGTTTGAGGTCGCGATAAAAGTTTTCGTGTGGGCCGATAGCTTCCAGATAAACCAGCCGCACGTCCTCATCGAGTGTGTAGCCCAGCAGATAGAGCTGCCCCTGGCTGCGAAACTTGTAGACAAACAAATCAGCCAGATCCCCCTTTTTACGTTCGCCGACAGAAGGTTGTGCGGCGACCAGTTCGACCGCTACATCGACATCAGTCGCAACGTTGTTGTGCAGTTTTTTGTACTGGCGGGCAAATCGCCTCGTCTGCTCAACCGTGTAACTCATGTACGGCGACTGCGTGGCACAAAAGGAGTGGCCTGTTCGCGCGGTTCGCGCATCGAAGCCAGTGATTCCGCTACAAAACTAACTGGCAGATCCGGATTGTCGAGTGACGCACGACCGACCATCGCCCAATACTCAATCTGTCCAGCAATGGTGCGGTGTTCAATCTGCGCTTCGGTGCGAGCCTGCTCGTACAACGTGTCATCAATCCTGACTGGCATTCCCATCATCGCTCTCCCAATAACATTTACTACAAAAGTAGCAGTATTGTAGTGCTAACAGACTGAATGAGCAACACACACTGAGCAACATCCGTCTCCGCCATCCGGATTTCAGTTATGTCCACCCATAATCTTGGAAACTTCACCCAAGTCCATCTCTTCGGTCGGCGGCATTCCGTTTTGGCATAAATTTAGTTCGTAGTTCAGCGCAAAGTCAGTTTTCGCCCCCGACTTTGTTGGCGTGTTAGGCTGAATCAACTTAACAGCGAGGCGGCTACACCCCTCCTGTTTGAACCGCTTGAGCGTTGATACCTCAGCCTTGACCGGATCGGATGCGCCTGTTGCCGAGTGAATGGCATCCGCTTCTTTGCCCGCCACGACTCCACGGGCTTTGCCATCTGGCGCACTCAATGCCTGCATAAGCAATGCCTTGACGCTGTAGCTTTCCGCTGCGCTTGCCGTTGTTGCGAAAAGACAAAATACCGCAGTAGCGATGATGTGTTTCGGTGTAATCATTGACGACCTCGTGTGTAGTAGTTGTTGAGCTTGCGCTGCATGGCGGCGGTGCTATCGGTGTTGATCGCTGACGTATTCGGCATATGAACATTTGCCATGATCTCGGCGATAAATTCCGACAGATCAATTCGAGAAAAGTCCAATGCCGCAAATTGGTCAGGCGTAAAGCCAGAGCAATCGGTCGCCGGACGGCCAATTTGTGCGCCGCCTGCCGTGTTGATAATCCTGGCCAAACGGGAATTGAAGCAGCAATAAGTTTCCGTTTTCTGCAAACAAATACCGACAATTGGAATCTCGACTGAGCAAAAACTGCCGGTGAAACGACACAAGTTCTGCCCTTGTTTTAGGGCGAGCATTTTTTCTGGTGGGTCGCAGGATGCTATTTCCACGATGATCATAATTGCCACTTGTATCGCTAATGTGGTTGGATCGAATGCAAGAACGAAACCGCCAGAAGCAGACCATGAGGCCGTAAAACCGTACATTGAAAAGGATGGGCTGAAGGGTCCACTTGTCAGTGATCCAACCGGAGTTGAGGCAAGCGCTGAGTCAATTCCACGTATGACATAAGAGTTATCGAACATCATGTCGTACATATAGCTGCTGCCAGCTTTCAGCACTTGACCACCTGCGCTCATCGCGGAACTCATGATGCTTGAATTATTCATCCCACCGCCACCACCGCTTCCCTTGCAGCAATTGAACAAACCAAACAGCGTGTTGGTGCAACTACTGCCTTGCCCGCTGAAGATTTTCATACTGCCATCCATGTAATTTCCTGCCTGCCGCATCGCCTCCATCATGGCGGCTGTTTGCGCCATATCGGCATCTGGCGCATGTCCGGTGTTGAAACAGTTTCCCCCCATGCAATATTGGTTGCCGGCGCAATCCGCAACAGTGGAGGTGCTCGCGGGTGTTTTTAGGCAACTGTAGGTTTTTTCAAAGAGGGTGCAAGCGCTTGTATTTGGGTTTGTCGCGATACATCTCCTTGGCCCAACCATTGTGCAACCCCGAACCACCAGATCAGAACAGGAGGTTGCTGGCGCACTCATGCAGGTGTACTCGTCTTGCCACACCGCAGTCGGCGTGCCGGTTGTAACTCGCTTGTGCGAGACGATGCTGCAAGATGGGTTGTCCGCATAAGTCGCGCAAGCGGGATGTATCGCGGTATCTGCGACCAGTGTGTGTGACGAATTGATAATCGTGGTTGTGGTCGGCACAGGTAAACTTGAGGCGCCGCATCTATAGGTATTGCGCCAGGTGTCGCACGGCGCGGTCGGTGTTGGCCCTGGCACAGCGCACACAGAATCAGTCTGCCAACAGCCGCGCACTTGGCTAATGCCCCTGCAATAATCTACCGAATTAGGCTTCATGCATTTGTAGGTGTCGTCGTATTGCCAGCAAGTCTTGTTGATTGCAGGATCGGTCAGACACACCTGTACGCCAGATATCGTCTTGCATGGGGTGGAATCAACACAAACCGAACCCGTTTTAACGCAAGAAGCTGCAATGGATGCGCCAGCAAAAAACAAAGAAACAGTCAGGAATAGTAAGCGAATCATAATGCTGCCGCCTCCTGTACCGCACACCCGTTGTTAAGCGTCCAGCTAATTACATTGCGAATACCGACTGTACCTGTTGGTGTTGTGGTGGCGGTGACGGTTTTTTGTGTGGGGTTGGAAGTGTCGCTAAGCGACACAGTGTTAGTTGTGCCGTTATACGTTATCGAGGTTAAGTGCCACAAAGTCCCATCATAGACACGCGCCTGATACCCTGATGTTGCGGTGTTTCTGCCTGGTATGAAATTGAGCGTTAGCGGATAGTAATCAGAATTACAGCCTCCCCAGTGGCACTGCGCACCAACGGCAATGGTCACCGTGACTTTGGCTAACGCATCACCGGCACAGGCAAACACCACATCGAACAGACCATAAGGTTGAGTGACATAAGTAGCGGGAATCATTTTTCTTGTTTTAAAGTCGTAATAGGCTTTGACAAGCTTCTGATATGACCCTATCCCTGTTGCGCTGCCCGCCACATCACAGTAGGGCGTTGGCGTAACGACCGGGATGGTGGTTTTGCTGCAAGTTTGGGTCTGGAACGCATTATTAGTTTGATTGCACTGATAATTCGTGTTCGGATTAACGTTGATGGATGTACCCAATGCACACCAGTTGGTTAGTCCCGCCCCATACTCATCGCAAATCTCTGTGGTGTAGGTAGCGGGTGTTGTCACTGTCCGATTGGTGCAGCCAGTGAACGCCCCGATTGCAGATGGATTGGCATATCCAAGGGAACGCGCGGCCAGCGTACCAGGGTTGGCTTCGATGAGGCGGCTTGCAGCAACATTGGGATTTGTCGGACTAAGGGTGAACTGAGGGCGATTCTGCGGATTGTGTACCATGAGGTTCACAGCAGTACAATCTTGCTGACGGAACGCATCGGGATTGGTCGGGCCTGTTTGACAAACAGTTATTTTGCTTGCGGCAGGCGCGGATGTATTGCCGTTCCCTCCCAGGAAATAGCTGGCTTGTGGTGCGGTGGGGCTGTATGAGTAGTAGGCCGGGTTGAAGCTATTCACGGTAGTAGCAACCGTGCCATTGGTAATGTTGGTGGACGCGCCCGTAGTCGCCGCTAGTGCCGCCGCTTGCCCATCTATAAAGGCTTGCTGGGCGGGCGTAACCGCAAAGATTGCGGCAGACTGAAAGTACAGCAACGCCCCTGCAAAACCACCGTATATATTTTTCAATTGCGGCTCCTTTGCAGCTTGCTATTGAACGTGGCCGCGACCGTTGACCATTTCGGTGAGGTGCGCTCAATGTAATCCAGCGCGTAGTCTTGGCTGACATCACCCGTGACCTTCACATAACGTTCCGCCTGCGCGCAGCCGTTATCCAGTTGATTACCAGCGTCGGATTGAGATATGACCAGTGCGGGTACTTGATTAACCTTGAACTGGGTAAATGCGGGTGGATGAACGACTGCCTCAACACGATGACTTCCCAATAGATCAGCGATGCGCTTCGACATATCGGTAAGCTTGTCACCAGTGAAGCCCCGAAAAATCAGCCGCGCTCCCGTCCTTTCCGATTGTTCAATGA
Source organism: Gallionella sp. (assembly GCA_030653355.1). Lineage (GTDB taxonomy): Bacteria > Pseudomonadota > Gammaproteobacteria > Burkholderiales > Gallionellaceae > Gallionella. Next base: position 73,115 of record JAURZN010000183.1, read on the forward strand.
TGCGCATCAAACTTTCGCGCGGCATTGAAAATGACACAAACACCATCAGTTCAGGCGCGACGGGTGGCTGGTTTGCAATGGGCGACTGGCTGAATTGTTTAGCCATATCCGCAGGATTCACTTTTGCTGCCGGTTGTGGCAAGTTGTCGAGCCTGGGAGCAGGGGCGCGATATTGATTGACGACACGCTCAGTAACCTCTTTGAGTATTCTGTTTGAGCGTTCCATATCTGTTTCTGCATAGGCTTGTTGTATCAACAAGCAAAACACGGAAGAGAGCAGGGCGCGCGAAGCAAGGTTCCTCATCAAAAAGCCCCCTGACAACAATTCCGTTTGCGGAAAATCATGTAGGCAAAGTCCTCGCCAACAGCAGGTATCTCCTTACTCGCCCCCCAAATAACGGTTGTACGGCCTAACGGCTGACAACATCTACCGTTGATTTTGTTCTGCGCGACCGGGAAGTGCATTTGGTATTTGTAGTTGGTCTTGTCCATCAGCAGTTGCGGGTAGTAACCACACATCCCCGAACTACCTGATGCTGCCCACATCAATCCCTCTCTGTGCATCTTGGCGATCAGACGCGATACGATCAGGCTGGATGCCTGAACACCGCCAATATGCGCAGCCACATGCCCATTCAACGGATACATCGAACCCTGACAACCCGCGCACCAGAACAGTGTGTTACTGCCAAATCCCATTGATGACATCACACAGTCCGCACCACAAGCAATCTTGGCGACAAGGTTGCCAAATAAAAACGAATCCGGGTTGATGATGCTGGTCATTTCGTCGTCATTCCACAGCGGATCGAGTTCGGTCAGGTAAGCTACGTCAAACACCTTCTGCTCAAGACATGGGCTATCTATCACCAGTTCCAGTAATACCAACACCGGATCAATATACCAATGGGCTTGGTAAAAAGAACTCATGCTGGAATTATCTTTAATCTCTTGTGTGCCGTGCGGTGCGTTAAAGCCGGGGTTCATGTCAATACCGCCCAACGATGTCATGCAGAAGGGCTTGCGCACCACATCAACGTGTCGCACCGGTTCCCAAAAACTGATTTTTAAACCGGGGTTGATGCCGCACATGCAAATCGGCAGGCCGCCCGGATTCGGGGTGTCCTCTTGCCCAAGTGCAATAGGTAGCGATAGCGCGCCCGCACCGAACTTGATCGGGAAAATACAACTCCAGCAAATATCGGTAATTAGATTCGGGAACCGCCCTTGGCAATCCAGCGACGCATTAGCAGCGCCAGTGCAGACCAACAACAGCCAAGCAACCCATGTTTTAGTAACGTAGCTCATCTATCCTTAACCTCTTTCCTTCTTGCCTCACGATGGCGGGTACTTGGGTGATGGCAAAACGCTTGGTCAGCTTGCCGCCTTGATCGAAATAAATAGTCATCTTCCATTTGCGCATGAGTTCAAGCGGTTCACCCGCTACCAGCACCAATTTGACGGGGCGATCAGAGGCAGCAGTGATTTTTTTGCTGAATTCCAACTGTTTGGCATCGCGCCCATCTACGAACAACAGGTATTTGTTCCAGCCGATGTAATCCAGTGGATTGATGCGCGTACCACGGGGATAAAGGATTGTGCCGGTCGCGTCGGCAATGTCTTTGTCCGTCACCATTGAGGGGTCGTAGTAGTGGGTGTTGGCCGTATCGGTCGCTTGAATGCCTGGGATAGGCTTGGGGTGTTCTATGCCATCAGTGACGCGATTCTTGTAGTCGTTCTGGAATTTTGCGAGTTCGCCGGTTTTTTCCATGCGCTTTAACTTGTTCTGGATGACTTCAATCAAGTCGCGCTCGGTGATGTCGTATGTTTTACCGATTACACCAAGATCATCAGACATGGCGGGAGGTGGCGTCAGTAAGATAACCAGCGTTGCAACAATAAAACGTCTCATGATTGCCTTGTCGCGATGCGCCATGCCAACTTGAACGAGTCAATACCCGCACCCGCCACAATAACGGGCGCAATCTGTCCGATTACCCTCACTACCTCGTCATAACTACTTCCTTCTGCCGCAAGCCAAGGAACCTCACACGATGAGGCGTACCACATTCCGTTGTGGTATTGGCCAGTAAATACCTCAATCTGTTTTTTCAATTGGTTTACCTTTTCTTGTTTTGATTGGTGTACTCACAGACGCATTGGGGTTGACCGAATTGGCGCTGATTACAGGGGGTTTGGGCTTTGTCACCACAACATCACTTGGCTTTGCCTTCGTCCTGGCTCTTTGGGCTGGTTTCCGGATTGCGCTTGTGGATACCTCTGCTGCAACAGGCTCAGCAATAGAGTCAGCGGATAGGGAAGAGGGGGGCTGGACGGTATCTATTGCAGTTTTTTCTGTTGCTTCGCTAACAGGCTTGTCGTCAACAACAAACAGTTTTCCAACATCAGCGGTTAGTCTGATCGCCTTGGCAACCCCACTCGAAAAAATCGCATCGCCAATCTTGGCAACCTCGCTGGCCGGGATCATCCACCCCATATCGGACAACTCAGTCAAAATTTGTTTGGGCGTAAAACCGTAGCCCGCAAACGTATCTGGCCATTTCAGATACACGCAACCATTGGCATGCTTAACGCCCAGATCAGCAAACGACTTCTTGCCTAAGTTGAATTCTCCGATTAAAACGCGAAGCAACTCACCCATAGCGCCCTCAAGAGAATCCAGGCTGAGGCATTTTTCCGACAAGCGTTCCACAGACGTGCTGGAGACGTGTTGGGGTTGGGGTGGCATTTCCTCTGCGCGCTCAACATGTTCCACAGACGTGCTGGGGACGTTCTGGGATGACGCTTTGCTTGAATGGATTTGCCCTGAAATGGGCGGGATGGGCATCGAGCTAATCAGAGCCTGGTCGCGCAGCCTGATCGCTTTAAGTCGCATGTCGGGTATTTTTTCGGTAATCACGTCGGGTGCGATGTAGAAGAAAGGATCACCTTCAGCTTCACGCAAAAATGCAATTTCCCTTTCGATCATCATGTCCAGAATGCCGTCAGGGGTCTTGGGCAAGCCCGGTATATCTTCATCCCTGGTTCGCCGTGCGATTTCTTCACCCGCCATCGGCCAAACAAGGTAGGTTATGCCTTCGATATTCCAAACGCGGGCAGACGGCTCGTTGATGCGCCAAATACCTTCTTGAACCAGACGGCGCATGATGTCGGTCAAATACCGCTCAATTGGCACGCCGATCTCGTAGCCTGCCATTGCTGCCCCCATGGATTTCAGGTCACGCTCAACGCTTAACTGGTCAGCCCTTACAACAAAATTATGTATTTGATTACTTGAGCCGGGGTTGTTGTTCAGCGATTCCGTCAGCCAGATCAACGCATCGGTGCTGCCATCACTGATCCAATCGAGTGTCTCCTTGCTGATTACCGCATCAATCAAGGTGCTGGAAACATGGGTGTGTTTTTTGCCTCTACCTTCTTGCCAGTGCAAAAAATAGTTTTCAATGCCGTGGGATATAGCCCAGTCATACAGGCTTTGGTTGTAAGGTCGCCACTTTTGCGAGTTTTCTCGGTCGGTAACCGTTAAGTCGGTCACCACCTTACCCAAATCGTGACACAGGCCAGCCAGAAATACAGTGAGCCGCCAACGCGGTTCAATAACCCGCCTTTGTTGTGGCGTGACCACCCCACGTATCAGCTTTCCCTCGGTTTGTTGCAATGACCACAACCCAACTTCGAGAGAGTGCCGCAACATGCCGCCCGCACCGCGATGGTGATGCGCTTGAGAAGCTGGTAACAGTTGCACGAGCGTGGCAAGGCGCAACATCGCGGGGTTGTAGTGCGTCTCCAGCAGTTCTTGATTGGCAATCAGTTGTTGAATCCCGCCGGTAAGCTCTTTTTGCGTCGTAAGCAGTACCCAGGGCGCGTGGACAGGCAGACCCTCCATGAATGGGGGGTAGCGCGGTATATTGCGCAAATCTTCGATTCGTTTTACCTGAGCCAGCGCGGAGGAAGCCGAAGCCGCCACCACAACCTTGGGTAGCAAGTTGAACTTTCTCAGCAAGCGATCAACCAGTGTAGTCATTTAGAACAACCTGAATCCACGACCAACCATTGCCTGGTTCGACAGTAAACCTACCACCTTGTATCTGGAGTCGAGGCTTAAGGGATGCTCACCCATTACATAGTAATGCCCGGCAGGAATTACGCCCTCAAAGTCATTTTCTTGGATGTGTTTGCCAGTAGACGTAGTGGACATTGCCACACCAACTGGCTTGCCGTTCACAAAAAAATGATGATTTTTCGATTGAACGACATCGCCCGGAACACCCGCCACTCTTTTCAAGAATCGCGTGCCTTTCGGATAAATAAAGTCACTCGGGTAGTAGAACGAGGCGTATTCATCGCGGGTCGGCAGCGTTCCCTTTTCTACAAGGTAGAGCGTGCCAGGTAAGCTGACGCTGACGTTTACCGAGAACTCGTAGCGCGATGCGAATACCGCATAGCTCAGAACCAATGCGATATACAGTAAATAATGGCTCAACAAGTGAGCGTATGTTGCATCAAGACGCGATACGAACCACAGCCAAATTTCGAGGGGCTTCGTATTTTTCATACCAACAATTTTGGTGCAACTGAAAATAATAATCCTTGAAATTCCTTGCAAATTTGCAAGGAATTTCAAGGATTTGCTGGCTTTTCATCGCCCTAAAATTCCCACCTGTTCTACAGCTGTGCTGGGGACGTGCTGGGGTTTTTAACGGGCTGCCGTCCCTCGAAAAGTGTAGTGAGTTGCCGCGCGGGGAAAATTGACAGCCATTTTTAATTGCGGTATTTTTAAAGCATCTAGTCCGTATGCTTATTGCTCGGAATTGATATTGGCGGCTGACCAATCCAAACAAACAGAAGACGAGCAATCGTCAATGAAGCACCCAAAGCAATATCCAACCACCCACGCGGGGACACTTCTCCGCTGGGGCATGGTGTCCCCTTTTTTTGTTTTTAACAAAAGGAGAACACCATGTTCCTGATCATTATCGCTTGCTGCCTCACCGGTTACGCCATCAGCCGTCCAGTAGTTCGGGCATTTGGTTTGTAATCAACCCTATCGGGGACACTTCCCCGCATAGGGCTTGTGTCCCCTTTTTATTTCAAGGAGACACAAATGAAGCGCATCGTCAGAGATTTACCAATAAAAATTTACCACGCCAGTGACGCGATTTCGCACAGTGGTATCGTGCAATTGCTCAAGTCGCCGGAGCACTACAAAAACTACAAGGAAGGAATCGTCGAGCCCACACCTGCAATGGAGTTTGGTTCTGCGTGCCACTCATTCATCCTTGAACCAGAGCTGTTTGCCAAGGAATACGTGCTTGCGCCGAAGTTCGACAAGCGCACTAAAGAGGGCAAAGAAGCTGCTGCAAAATGGGACGAGGAAAATGTAGGAAAAATCCCATTGGCTGCCGAGCAGATAGACGCGCTTGCCGCAATGCGGGTGAGCGTTTTCAATCACACTGGGACAGCCAAAATCTTGTCCGCAGGTGAGGCCGAAACATCCTTGTTTTGGACGGACGAATACACTGGCTTGCAATGCAGGATTCGCCCAGACTGGATGTTTGATCGCGGCATTGCAGACCTCAAAAGCTGCATCACCGCCAGCAAGGACGGCTTTTCGAAAGCAGTTGCAAACCTTGGTTATGACGTTCAAGCGGCGTTTTATATTGATGGCATGAAAGCAGTGACTGGGAAAACGGTCAATTTCTACTTCATCGCCGTTGAAAAATCCGCACCGTTCTCGACGGCCTGCTACATGGCCAGTCAGGAAATGGTCGAAGTCGGGCGTGCCAAGTATCGCGGCGCGCTTGAGTTGCTGAAATGGTGTCAGGAAAACAGTCGTTTCCCCGGCTATCAACCCAGTGGTGAGATTGAGTCAATTGATCTTCCGCGCTGGGCAGCAAGCTTCGAACTCGAAGCCTAAGACAGTAGCAACCCACTGGGGACACGTCCCCGTCAGGGTTTGTGTCCCTTTTTTTACTTAAAGGAGACGCAAAATGGGCATTCTTATCCTCGTAATATTAGCAATGGGCATTTTTACAATCATCAAGTGGATGGTTGCATTCATCGCCCCGCGCATCAAACGCACCAAAGCAAAATCCGCTCGAAGCACTTCTCAATCAGTGGCAATACCGATTGAGCCAGACTGGGACGGTTTTGATAAGCCTGCTTTCATTCGGCGCGGCATTCAGTATCCGACGCTCACCGAAAAGAAACACGGTCGCACACGCAAAGCAAAGCCGGTTTTTGCTGCTGCGTAATTTAATCCTTGCAGGGCGATTTGCCTCCTGCAAGGGAAGGTGAATCTCCCCGATTTTTATGGAGGACACCATGAACAGGAAAATCACCAAACTCGAACGGATTAAATCCAAAGCACTCAGGATTGCGATGACGGCTTTTCTTGCTGACCCATCATTGGGTTCGCGCCAGGCCAAATCGCTCTTCTCAGAAATCGTGACCCATTTACAAGCGGGCATGGATGACGAGCAGATCGTACAAACCGTTCTTCAAAATAATTCGACAACCTCGCCAACCGGCAAATTGTCGTTGATGTAACTGTTGTCGCTGTATCACCCCCAACGGGACACTATTCCCGGTTGGGGCATGGTGTCCTTTTTTTGTTTTTTCCAAAGGAGATCACCATGTCGTTACAAGCACTCAAAAATATCCGCCAAACAGCAGCAGCGAACGGCGCAAGTCAACCTCAAAACTTTCCAGCAATGTTGGAACAGTACAAAGGAGAAATTGCCCGCGCGTTGCCAAAGCACCTCAACCCAGACCGTATGGTGCGCATCGCACTTACCGCGTTCCGCATGACCCCGAAGTTGGCTGATTGCGATCCACGCAGCGTGTTTGCCGCCGTGATCCAATCCTCGCAATTAGGGTTGGAGATTGGTTTGATGGGCGAGGCTCACCTCGTTCCATTCGGCAATCAGTGTCAACTCATCCCCGGATACACAGGGCTGATGAAGCTGGCGCGCAACAGCGGATTGGTAATCGACATTTATGCCGAAGTTGTGCGCGTGAACGATAAGTTCTCGCTCAAGCTCGGCATGAACCGCGACCTGCAACATGAGCCACTCACAGCAGCAGGCGGCTTCCCTTCATCTGACGAAGAACGTGGAGAAGTGGCAGGGTTTTACGCTGTTGGCGTATTGAAAGATGGTAGTCGCACGTTTGTCGCAATGGGTCGCGCAGAAATTGAGCGTATCCGTGACGGCAGCAAAGGGTACCAGGCAGCCAAGAAATACAAGAAGGAGTCCACCTGGGATACCGACTTTGTTGCAATGGGGCTGAAAACGGCAATTCGCCGCATCTGTAAGTTCTTACCGAAATCACCAGAGTTGGCAACAGCATTGGCGATGGACGAACAAGCGGGGCGACAAAATCTTAACCTCGACGACGTTATCAACGGCAGCTACACGCCGGTTGTTGATGAAGACACAGGCGAGATCAAAGAATTGGAGGGCGAGGGTGATTCCAAATCCACCAAAATTCAAACAGCTCCGAAAGCAGTAACCAAACTCGAAAAACTCGAAAAGGTTGCAGCCGCTTTGAGAACGGCCAATTCCATCGAGGCGCTGGACGAGGTTTATGTCCGCGCTGAAGGTGAGCTGGAAGACGCAGAGCTGGAAGTTGTCTTGCGCGAGTATCGCAAATGCAAAGATGCGATTAGCGATAGCCTGATTTAACAAGCAACATCCACCTTACGGGGGCATTTCCCGTAGGGGTTGTGTCTCCTTTTTATTTTAATTTGGGAGGCACAAAATGGGCGCATTGTTTGATATGAAATCATTTTTTGCATGGCTTGAAAGCGCAGGTGAACATGAGCTTCTGCAACGCAGGGATCAGTTGCAATACGCGATCAACCACAAACTTACCGAGGGCGGTGTAATTGCCGATGCCAGGTATTTGCTCAAGGAAATCGAGCAAGAAATGCTGGCTAGGACGATGAGATAACCTTCAATGAAAGCGAGTTACGTCGACCAATTACATCGCTCAGGCGGTTGTATTCGTCGGTGTCACCGTCAATGATCGCCAACACTAAATTGCGTTCCAAAGCATCTTTGGCATTGCAACGTAGTCGTCTGGCAATCAACGGTTCAACATCTGCAAGTCGAAGGTCTAGCGAATCGCAAAGGCTTTCAAATTCTTGTTGATCGAGAACTTCAGGCGTGGAAAACAGGATGTGTTTTTTGCATTCCAGTTCTTCTTTGCCTCCAGTAATAACCGTGAAGGATGGTTTTCGTGATGTGTTCATGCGTCCAGTCTAACACGATCAAAACCCAACGCGGGATCACCATATCCCGGTTGGGGCATGGTGCAAACGTTTTTTAATGCAAATCAAAAAGGAGAAACACCATGTTGAACAAAGTACAACTCATCGGTCGTCTGGGCAAAGACCCGGAAGTTCGTTACACCACTGAAGGCGAAGCAGTTGCCAATGTTTCGATAGCAACAACCGAAAGCTGGAAAGACAAAACCGGCGCGAAACAAGAAAAAACAGAGTGGCACAATCTGGTTTTTTACCGCCGTCTTGCCGAAGTGGTGGGTGAACACCTCAAAAAAGGTGCGCTCATCTACATTGAGGGCAAGCTCACAACCGAAAAGTATCAAAAAGACGGAGAAGATCGTTACATCACAAAAATTGTTGTCTCCGAGATGAAAATGCTCGGTGGCAACAAGGTGTCAGACGAACATCAGGCTGCTGAACCCGTAGCGAAAACAAGCGCTCGCAACGGCAATAATGGTGCTGGAAAATCCGCAAAACAGGCGGGGCCAGAACCTTTTTAATTGAAGCACTCACCCCGGGGGGAAACATTCCCCTTGGGGATGCTTCCTTGCTGGTGGCTTAAAAACTACCCGCCCACACGGGACACACCAAAACATCCCGTCGGGTGCTTTGGTGTGTCCCATGCGGGATTTAACCAAGGAGGCATCATGGAAGCGAAAGAGTTGAAGCAATTGGCATCTGGACGCTGGAAAAGCATTGTGACATCGCTCGCCCCGCAGTTAGGACTAGCCATAGAGCGATTACCGCACCACGTTTCATGTCCCGTGCATGGCGGCGTAGATGGTTTTCGCCTGTTCAAGGATTTTGATGAAACAGGCGGCAGCGTATGCAATACATGCGGTATCCAGAATGACGGATACGCGACGCTGATGTGGGTAAATGGATGGGATTTCAAGACCACTCATAGAGCGATACACGACATGTTGTTGGGCGACAGGTCGAACCAATATCGACCACCAGTAGCACCGCCACAAGTCGTCAAAAAGGAAGTGGAAGTGGATGTTCAATCCATACGTGATTCACTGAATCATGTATGGAAGCACAGCATTCCCTTGTCATCCTCAGAAGCACGGCCAGCAAGAATGTATTTGGCGAACCGAGGCATCAGGCAACTTGACTATCGGAAAATTGATAGCAACATGATCCGCTTTGCTCCGCTTCTCGAATATTACGAAGAGGGGAAGCTGCTCAACAAATATCCCGCTATTGTCACGATGGTATGCGATTCAGAAGGTCGTCCTTCGACGGTTCATCGCACCTACATCACTGACAGCGGGACAAAAGCATCTGTCCCGTCTCCAAAGAAAATGATGCGGCACTGTGCCGACAATTTATTTGGCGCGATGAGGATAGCGGTACAGGGCAACAGCAAGGTGTTGGCAGTTACAGAAGGTATCGAAACCGCACTGGCTGTCATGGGCGTTTTTAATGTACCGGTATGGGCTGCCGGCAACGCCTACTTGCTGGAAAACTTTGTGCCACCCCAAGGGGTTGACGTGGTGATCTATGCCGACAAAGACCGACCATCCAGACAGCACCCTGATGGACACGGTTTGAGTGCGGCGAAGTTGCTGCTCAAACGCTTATGGAAAGAGGGCATCAAGGCAAGTATCAAGCTACCCGGCAACGAGATTCCGCAAGGGATGAAATCGGTTGATTGGCTTGATGTGGTCAACGGCAATGTGCCTCAAGCACCCGCCGAAAAAACCGCTACACGGTAGGCGCAACCAATCTCGCATTGGCCAAGTAAACCGATGGCCGTTTTACCCCGCTTGCGGGGCTTTTTATGGCGCACTCCACGAGTGCGTCACAAAAAGAAAATTCATGCTCATCGCGTAATGCCTTGAGTTGATATTGGTGGCTGGCCAATCGAAATAAACAGAAGACGCGCAAGCGTCACTAAGGAATTACCAATAGCAGCACAAGAAGCATTTAATTTAACCCAACCGGGGACACTCTCCCCCTTGGGGCATGGTGTCCCTTTTTATTTCAAAAAGGAGATCACCGTGAAACAAGTTTTTCATTTTTATGCCGACCCCGGACACGGCTGGCTTGCCGTCAAGAAGCATTATCTGCATTGTTTTGGCATCGCTTCTCAAATCACGCCATACAGCTACCAACGTGGCGATACGGCCTACCTTGAAGAGGATTGCGACTTGTCGATTTTCCTGGCTGCACTCAAGGAGGCTGACATCGAAGCAGACATCAGATCGCATCACACTGATCGTCAATCCAGAATTCGCGGATATAACTCGTATCGTTGCCAAGATACGGGCATGTGCAAGATCGAAAAAGTATCCGAGGGTCTTTGGCTGGTACGCAACGAAAAAAATGAGCGTATCGGCGAGGTCTTCGGCATTAAAGGAAAATTTCAGGCGCAAACCATGACGGGTGTTTTCGTCGCAAACGGCAGAACATTGTGTCTGGCGGCGAAACTTCTGGATTCTGCTCAATACCATGTGGTCGCCATTGTCCATGATCCGCGTACCAACGAAGGCATGAAGGATGTACCGACAATGGGGTATTACAACGAGTCGCGCGACATTGCCTTGATTCAAGCAAGAAGGTGGGCGAATGATGGTTACTGGACAACGGTGTACAACACGGTGTCTGGTGAAGCTCTCTACGACTTCCCTCCGTATGGAGGCGTTCAATGAGGCACACACAAGGCCCTTGGCATAACGTCGCCAACACCGAAATCAGAGCGCGTTTCGCAAGCCAGAATGGCGATCACATCGCAACGGTCTGGGCTAACGGGGAATCAGAATCAGCAGCGAATGCAAGACTCATCGCTGCCGCACCTGATTTGCTGGAAGCACTCATCATGGCCGAGCTTTTTATACTCGGTTTTGAGGATGACGAAACGCAAAAAGGTATTTCCAACAAACTGCTTCAGATACGTGCAGCCATTTCAAAGGCCACAAAGGGAGGCCGCAATGCCAACCCTTAAAACTTTTGATGGCTACAAGCGCACAACCTTCAGCTTCAACGAAGGTTGGAAGGACGACGATGTGCATGAGTATGTCGGGAAATTCCGAATTCTCAAAATCAGGCGCATCGCTGAAATTGACACGGCTAACGGAGAAGCGGAAGGGCGTATCTATACCGTAGCAGCTCCAAAGGATGTATCCAAAGCGGACGTTATTAACGTTCTGCAAGGCGCATTCACTCGGCATTGTCGTTGCGAGCATGATTGTTGCGGACATCTGTTGATTGGCGTTTCTTCGATTCGTCGAACAAAGCGCAGGGAGTGGTTGGTTGAGGTTGCACGTCGCTATAACGTGTAACAAATAAACGCTGGGTATGAGTGGTTTTACATGCACAGCATTCGATAAGTTTTTTCTAAACCCTAGCGGGGACACATCCCTGCCAGGGGCTTGTGTCCCCTTTTTTTTGTTTAAAAAGGAGACGCAAGTGAAACCAATGAGATTGAAAAAAATTAGCGCAGCCCTCATGTGGCTGCCGGGTTTTGAGCCAGCAGACAATATGCCTGTTGTATTGCAAGGGCCAGTTGTTCCGCATCAAGAAGCTGAAATCATCCGGTTTCCCAAGTCGGTGGCTGCCGTAGTTGAAAAAATCAAGGCAGTGTGGCCGTGTCTTAATGCCGTTACCTTGTCCAGTCTATCGGGCAACGTTTCAAAATTCGACGCGAACATTGCCGCAATCGAACTCCTGCGCAAGCTGGAAGACGAAAAAAGGCAACCCACCACGGAAGAACGGGACATTCTCAACCGTTACACAGGGTGGGGCGGTATTCCGCAAGCGTTCAATGACGACCAAAAGGACGAAGCATGGGTTTCTCGTGCTGCACGCCTCAAGGAACTATTAAATGAAAGCGAACACAAATCCGCTGAAGCCAGCACACCGAATGCGCACTACACCGCACCAGAAGTTATCGAAGCGATGTGGCGGATGGTGGAACGGCTGGGTTTCAAGGGTGGCCGCGTTCTTGAGCCCTCTGCGGGAACTGGATATTTCCTCGGCGCGATGCCGCAAGAAATCGCCCAAAAAAGTACCGTAACAGCAATCGAACTCGACCAACTGTCGGCGCGCATTCTGAAAGCTCTTTACGGGGATTTTGGGGTAAACGTCATACAAGGCGGGTTTGAGGCCACAAAGCTGCCAGCAGGGTTTTACGATCTGGCGATCAGTAATGTGCCATTCGGGAATTACCAGGTACCGGAATTGCGTAATGTGCCCTACGCCAATTTCCTGATCCATGACTATTTCTTTGCCAAAGCGATGGAAGTTGTCAGGCCGGGTGGGTTGGTGGTGTTCATTACGTCCTCCGGGACGATGGATAAGCATGACGATAAGGTGAGGCAGTATCTTGGCAGCAAGGCTAATTTGGTGGCCGCAGTTCGCTTACCCAATACTGCTTTCAAGAAAATCGCCAATACCGAAGTCACCACCGACATACTGGTATTGCAAAAACCGCTTGAGGGACGCAGCAGTAAAAAAGGCTGGATGGAAACAATCACCCTGCCTGAATCGTCCCCGATCTACGAGCCATGCAAGGAATACTGGAGAAGGCAGTCAATCGCCTGCAACCAGTATTTTGCCGCGAACCCTCAATGGGTTATCGGCAAGCTAACGCTGACAGAAAACGGCTACAGCAAATCAACAGGGTGTGTGTTCGAGGGAGACTTTGAAGAAGCCCTGGCTCAAAAGGTGTCCTTGTTGCCGGAGAATATTTACACGGCAATTCAAAACAGCGAACAGCCGAAAGAGCTAAAACCCACACTCCTGGGGTACAACGAACAAGGTCGCCCAGGTTTTCGGGTGATTAACGGACAGGTGTACGAAACAACAGACGGGTTGGAAGCGTTGCAGTTCATCGCGCCGCAGAAGACCTTGGAACGCATCATGGGAATGTGCAGTATTCGTGATGCGGCACGCAAGATTATTCGGTCACAAGTAGAAACGGAGAATGAGGCGATTCTTGCCACTTATCGGTTGATGCTGAACATTGAGTATGACAACTTTGTTGCCCAATACGGAAATATTTCCGAGAAGGCAAACCGGAGAGCTTTCAAAAGCGATCCCGATCTGCCGTTGCTGATGTCGCTGGAACGCTGGGATGAGGAAACTCAAAGCGCCGAGAAAGCAGACATATTTACTCAGCGCACGGTGGGGGTGTTCAAACGGGTTGATCATTGCGAAACATCGGAAGATGCGTTGCTGGTTAGTCTGTCCGAGTGCGGTAGCATCGTCGAGAATCGGATTGCTGAATTGCTTGGGAAACCGAGCTGCGCAGCCATGAAGGAACTCGAAGAGAGGGGCGCAGTGTTCCTTGATCCAGAAACCGACCATTGGGAAACCAAGGACAGTTATTTGTCAGGTGATGTCCGTAAAAAACTCTCTGCTGCTAGGGTGTCGGGTGAGCGTTACAGCCGAAATGCGCAAGCGTTAGAGGCCGTGATTCCAGACGATTTAACACCCGGCGAGATCGGTGCGCGCATCGGTTCAACGTGGATACCAACCGGTGATTACGAAGCCTTCCTTGATGAAACTTTGGAGTGCAACGGAAACGCCGTGATGTTCAATCAGGCAGCCGGCGCGTGGAATATCGAAACGCACTACAGCACCAAATATTCGATACCAGCCACGCAAAAGTTTGGCACTGAACGGGTCAATGCAGTAGATCTGTTTGACCAGGCGTTGAATCAAACCGTGCCGACCGTGTATGACCCTGACAAAGTTAATCCCGACAAGCGTGTGGTTAACCAAAAGGAGACCATCGCAGCACGGGAGAAACAGCAATTACTCAAGGATACATTTCAGGAGTGGTTGTGGCAGGATCAGGAACGGGCAACAAGATTGGCAAGACTTTACAACGACACGTTCAATTGTGTTGTGTCACGTCAGTACGATGGACAGCATTTGGTATTGCCGGGATTTTCACGGATATATCGGCTGCATGACCATCAGAAAAACGCGATCTGGCGTATTGTTGCAAGTCAGCGTAACACCCTGCTTGCCCATGTTGTAGGGGCTGGCAAGACACTGACTTGTATCTGTGCGGGTATGGAATTGCGTCGCTTGGGCAGAGCCAGTAAACCGATGTATGTGGTGCCAAACCACATGCTTCACCAGTTTGCAGCCGAGTTCCTGCGCGCGTATCCCGGTGCGAATATTCTGATTGCGTCGAAAGATGATCTTCAGGGTGACAAGCGTCGTCAGCTTCTATCTCGTATCGCTACCGGCGATTGGGATGGCGTGCTGATTACACATGCTTCATTCGAGCGTATCAAAATGAGCGATGAGTTCATGGAGGAATATATCCAAAACGAAATCGACCAGATTGAAGATGCTATGTGTACCGAAAAGCAGGATCGCGGTAATCGCATCATCAAAGAACTAGCCCGTGCGAAAAAATCATGGGAAGCAAAGCTGGCGAAACTGTCAGGGGCAAATAAAAAGGATGACATTTTGTCCTTTGAACAGCTTGGTATTGATTGGCTGTTTGTAGATGAGGCGCACATGCACAAAAACTTGTGGAGATTCAGCAAGATGACACGGGTCGCCGGATTGCCTAACAGCAATTCGGAGCGGGCATTCGACATGTTCGTCAAAACTCGTCACGTCATGGAAAAACACAAGGGCAGGGCAGGCGTGGTGTTCGCAACTGGCACGCCGGTATCCAACAGCATGGCTGAAATGTGGGTCATGGTGCGACGTGAAGTCGTGTAAGTAATTGTTTATTAGTGGTAAACACTAGATAAACCTGTCGTTTTCCCGACAGTAGCCTAAGAGGGCAAGCGTGGCTGGTAACAGCTGGGTTTGAAGCCCCTCTGACAATGTAGCCCAATCTGAAAGGATGAAGCCTAAGCCGTGAGGCAGAAGCGGAACTGCGAGCATTACGTGGTAGGGAACTAGGCTTGGAAGTATGGTGAACGTAAGTGAAGTGGTGATAAATTCCGTTAACATTGAGCTGCCAAAAGTGCTGATAGGCAGTAACCAAAAGGTACAAGAGCGGTTTCGGCATTCATGACTTGCCGAACGGAAACAAAGTCTCTTCGGAAGAGAGCCACCACCTAACCTTCCTTTGTTATTTACATGAAACACGGTAAGCCCGTATATCCGCCCGTAAGGGCAAGTCAACCGCAAGGAAGACCGATGGATGTGCGGGTATAAGATGCCAGAAAAAGCGAATGTCAGCCTGTAATGGGTTGAATAGGGATTGAGGCGCAAGCTAACATCATCTTACCCGAAAGGGGGCAGACTTCTGGTTGGTCTCTCTTTGCAAGAGAGTTTGAGGAACCTTTATAACGGAGGCAAAAGCAAATGACGACTATAAATACTGTAGTTGGTGCGGCCTCTGGCTGTGAAGTGGATTGGCACAGTCTTGACTGGGCAACAATTCATCAAACAGTAAAGAGGCTGCAAATGCGTATTGCAAAGGCAACACGGGAAGGAAAATACGGTAGGGTGAAAGCCTTGCAGCGGATTCTGACCCACTCGCTTAGCGGCAGAGCAATAGCCGTAAAACGAGTTACTGAAAATCAAGGCAAAACGACGGCTGGCGTGGATAAAGTAGTATGGGATACGCCGAAGTTAAAAACCGAAGCTGTTATGTCGCTCAAGAGAAAAGGCTACCAGCCTCAACCTTTGAGAAGGGTATTTATACCCAAAGCAAACGGAAAAATGCGACCACTTGGAATACCGACTATGAAAGATAGGGCCATGCAAGCTTTACATTTGCTAGCTCTTGAACCAGTGTCGGAAACCAAAGCTGACTCCAATTCATACGGATTCAGACCCATGAGAGCCAGCAGAGATGCAGCGGAACAATGCTTCGTCTCGTTGGGTGGAAACCACACCGCACAATGGGTATTGGAAGCAGATATTGCAGGTTGCTTTGACAATATCAATCACGACTGGCTGATGAACAATGTCTGCATGGACAAAGGGATTCTCAGAAAATGGTTGAAAGCTGGTTATAAGTGGAATGGGAAACTGTTTAGCACGGATGCGGGAACACCGCAGGGTGGAATCATATCGCCCACTCTAGCTAACCTGACCTTGGACGGAATGGAACAGATGTTGCTTGACCGCTTCGGCGCAAAAGGCGGCAGGGAAGCCAATAAAGCTAAGGTTAATCTGACCAGATATGCAGATGACTTTATTATCACAGGCGCAACGAAAGAAGTGCTGATGGAAGTCAGAAACATGATTGAGGTCTTTTTGAAGGACAGAGGATTAACACTGTCAGAAGAAAAAACCAAAATCGTGAATATCGAAGAAGGTTTTGATTTTCTTGGATGGAACGTGCGCAAGTATGATGGAAAGCTACTCATCAAGCCCGCAAAGAAGAATGTGCAAGCATTCTTGCGTAAAGTCCGGGGAATCATCAAGGAACACAAAACAGTAAAACAGGAAGACTTGATAGCTATGCTCAACCCAGTAATCAGGGGATGGGCGAATTATCACCAGAACCAGGTGGCGAAGGAGACCTTTAATAAGGCAGATAACGTCATTTGGAAACAGCTTTGGCAGTGGGCCAGTAGAAGGCATCCTAACAAATCAGCCCCATGGGTGAAGTCGAAATATTTCATGCGAGATGGACTGAGGAACGGGATGTTTGGCACGACGGTTGAGGATGATAAAGGCGGAAAGAGAACTGTGAAGCTGGTGAAAGCCAATGACACAGCGATTAAACGTCACGTCAAAATCAGAGGAGCAGCCAATCCTTATGACCCTAAATATGAAACGTACTTTGAGGAAAGGCTTGGTCTGTCCATGAAGGAAAGTTTCAGGGGAAATAATAGATTGAAAGTTCTGTGGTATGCACAGGATGGTTTATGTCCGAAATGCGGAGAGAAAATAACGAAGGATACGGGATGGCATCTTCATCACATCCTTCCAAAGTCTCAAGGCGGCGACAACAAAACGACCAACTTGGAATTGCTACATCCGAACTGTCACAGGCAGCACCACAGCCAAGAAAGAAAGTAGGTTGCTGGCTTCGGTTAAACGAGGCTTTGCAGAGGCTTGAGCTGTATGCGGGGAAACTCGCACGTACAGTTCTTAGGGGGGGATGGTGCAGCAATGTACTGTCTCTACCCGATCAACGGTACTTGCAACCGAAGACGATGGAAGCCTGTCAAGTGGGGATGTTTGACACTTGGGCGGGCAACTTTGGTGAGTCAGTGACGGCGCTGGAGCTTGCTCCAGATGGTAGGGGTTATCGGATGCACACCCGCTTTGCGCGATTCGTTAATTTGCCGGAACTGATGTCTATGTTTGGTGAGGTGGCGGATATTCGCACGGCGGAAATGCTGAAATTGCCTGTACCGACCGCGCACAAGGAAACGGTCACAATCAAGCCAACAGCGGATTTGAAAGCCTTTGTCCAAACCCTTGTGGAACGGGCAGAAGCGATCAGAAACGGGAACGTTAGTCCTTCCGAGGACAACATGCTGGCGATCACCAACGAGGGTCGCAAGGCCGCGCTGGATATGCGTCTGATTGATTTATTCGCTGAAGTCGAGGATGGCAAGGTGAACCATTGTGCCGAGAGAGTTTTCGGTATCTGGGTGGAAGCCAAGTTGTTCCGTGGGACGCAAGTCGTGTTTTGCGATTTGTCCACCCCGCTTGAAAACGGGCGTTTCAGTGTGTATCAGGCGTTGAGAAGTAATTTAGTTGAACGAGGTATTCCAATCGAGGAGATTGCCTTCATTCACGACTACGAGAGTGACTCCGCCAAGGACGATCTGTTCAAAGCAGCGCGTGATGGGCGTATCCGCATTCTTCTGGGCAGCACGCAGAAGATGGGGGTTGGAACCAACATTCAGACTCGACTAGCAGCGTTGCATCATCTGGACGCGCCGTGGAGACCCTCGGATGTAGAACAACGGGAAGGGCGCATTATTCGTCAGGGAAATCTGAACGAAAGCGTGCGCATCTACCGTTATGTAACAGAAGGCTCGTTCGATGCCTACATCTGGCAAACGCTTGAAACCAAGGCAAGATTCATTGCTCAGGTCATGCAGGGGGATACCGGGATGCGTAGTGCAGAAGACGTTGAATTGGCCGCGCTGTCGTATGCCGAAGTGAAAGCCTTGGCATCGGGCAATCCGCTGGTGTTGGAAAAAGCAGGTGTTGATACCGAGCTTGCCAAGCTGTCGTTGCTCCGCTCTCAATGGGATCAGCAACAATGGCGCAACAAGCAGGAACTGGCGACGTTGCCAGGTCGCATCGAACGTGTCCAGGCCAGAATTAGCGGCATTGAATCCGACATGGCTGCTCGACAAGACGTATCTGGTAGCAAATTCCTGATCGAAGTTGAAGGGAATCGCTATACAGACCGCGCCGAAGCGGGCAAGGCAATACTCCAAGCCGTGTACGGAAACAAAGCTAAGCGTGATCGGAACATTGGTCAGATTGCCGGATTCCCTATTGCTGCGAAAGTGACAGTGCTTGAAGGGATGGTGCTGGTGATCCTGGGTGGTGTTGAGTATCGCTGCAATCACGCGGAATCAGCACAAGGTTTTATGCGTGTGCTCGAAAATACGCTCAACCGGATGGAAATGGTGCTTCAGGAAGAGCTGGAGTATCTGGCCAGAACCGAGAAACGCATGGCCGACATTCAGGCCGAAGCCGCAAAGCCGTTTGATAAGGCTGCGCGGTTGGAGTGGCTGAAACAACGGCAACGAGAAATCGAAGCCGAGCTTGACTTGAACAAGGGCGAAAACACCGCTGTTGAAGAAACGGCGGAAGTCGTCTAAAGTTCTTCCACCCCTTGATTGGGGTGGCTTTTTATGGCGCACTCAACGAGTACGTCACAAAAAGAGAATTCATGCTCATCGCGTAATGCCTTGAGTTGATATTGGTGGCTGGCCAATCCAAACAAACAGAAGACGAGCAATCGTCAATGAAGCACCGAAGCAATATCCAATCAACCCACACGGGGACACTTCCCCGTATGGGTTTGTGTCCCCTTTTTTTCGCTAAAGAGGAGACGCAAATGACCTACCAAACCATCGCAGCACAAAGCCTCAGCACCCCCGACTTGCTGGCTATGTTGGTCGGGAAAGATAAGGCTCAAGCACTTTCGCATACTTCGCTTTCCGTGTTGTTTGGAATGCGCGCCAACCGCCAAACTACGGTTGTCTGCGAAAAGCAACCTCACTACGCTCCAGCAGCAATCATCTCAGCAGCAAAAGAGCTGGTTATGCGTGCGCTATCCGAGGACATCACACAAAACCCAATCAACCTCAATAATCCAGTTGAAGTTAAGAAATATCTGAAGTTGTTGTTGGGTGGACGGCAGCAAGAGGTGTTTGTGGTGTTGTTTCTCGACACGCAACACCGATTGATCGCCGCCGAAGAGTTATTTCACGGCACGCTGACGCAAACCAGTGTGTATCCGCGCGAGGTTGTAAAACGTGCGCTGATGCACAACGCGGCGGCAGTCCTATTGGCTCACAACCATCCTTCCGGTCTGGCCGAACCAAGTCAGGCCGATCAACTATTGACCAATGCGCTGAAACAGGCATTGGCACTGGTAGATGTGCGTGCGCTGGATCACTTCATCATTGGTGACGAAAGCGCATTGTCATTCGCCGAAAGGGGGTTGATATGAACAGTATCGCCTATGTTGGGAGTTGTCCGGTTACCAAGGGCGACTTAAAACGCTTGAAGAAAATGTCTCGACTGGCCAAGCAATTTGCCTCGCTACATTCTGGGTTATCAGACGGGTGTAATTACGCGCTGTTTGAGATGCACTGCGAAAATTCCTCCGTGAATCACATTGCATGTGTCATACAGGACGTTACAAACGAGGCAGTTGATAGTCTGACAAGAGCGTTTCATTAACCACCCAACTGGGGACTTCGTTCCCCTTGGGGCGTGATGTCTCCATTTTTTTCATTAAGAAGGAGATCACCATGTTTTTTGAAACGACGATAGACAAGCGCAGCAAAAAAGCGATGATTGATTTTTTGGCTGGTCATTATAGATACAACACCATGAACGGCTGGAATCACTCAACAAGCTATGCGCACTGCATAAAGGTCAATAAACTTGGCCTGACTTCCGAACAATCGAATGCGGCATACGACATGCTGCAAACAGATTTTTGGAATGAAATTGACGAACCAATTGCAGATTTCACCTCAGAAATGAGTGGGCGCTACACGATTGGAACTAATGGACGATCAAGCGGCTACCTCGTTCTTTATAAAAGCGAGTATGAGTTGACTGGATACAAATCTTATTGCCGCACCTGTGGACAACGAAACTTCAAGCTGGTGCATGATGCTGCGAAGTCAGCGGATCATGCCTTTATTGAGGCGTATGTGTTTCGCAATGGCGGGTGTTGGGTAGATGCAATTTACCTGGCAGAACCCGCCATCGCAGCAATCGAACTGTCGGATGAGGAGAAACTTTCCATGGTTCGATCAGCGAAACTTGCTTGCAAAGACGCGACAATCGGTAATAAGTGTGGTGCATGTGGCACTGAAGGCGAACATGGCCGTGTTAATTACACGCGACCACAAAAACGCTTGTCAGTGTCAGGAAAGAATGTTGACCAGAATGAAGATTTTTCTGAATGGTCGTTGCCTGAACTTCGTAATCGCGTTGAACTGGTTCGCCGGTTCGATCAAGCGTGTGACGAAATTCGGGATAATTTCATTGGGCTTATTAGCACCTGTAAGGTTGTCGAAGAGGTCGTAATGATCCCAAAGACTGTGAAGCGGATTGAATGCTGTCACGCATCTTGAAATAAGTAATTAGTCGGTTGATCCGACTCCAACCCAACTGGGGGCACATCCCCATTGGGGCATGGTGTCCCTTTTTTGTTTCATCAAAAGGAGAATGCCATGCAAGAAATATCAAATCGCCCCGATTGGGGCAAGCTGTTTTTGGACGCGCTTTCCTGCCCAGGAAAGATTTCTGAGGCGTACTCGGTATTCCATGAGTACAGCCTTGGCAATGCAATTCTTGCTGCGCTTCAATTAACAGCCAGAGGTTTGCAGCTATCGCCCATTGCCTCCTTCAATAAATGGAAGCAATTAGGGCGGTGCGTTCAAAAAGGCCAGAAGGCAATCGCTTTGGTGATGCCAGTTACCGTCAAAGCCAAGTCGAAAGACGAGGATGAACGCGGTGCAGCTAACGCAGAAGTAGATGCCAACACGCAAGCCAAGGGTTCAAGACGCACCATTTTCATCCTGAAAAATAACTGGTTTGCGTTAAGTCAGACAGAAGGCGCGGAGTATGCGCACGAAGTCGTAATTCCTGAATGGGACAAGGCGCAAGCCCTGTCTGTACTGGAAATTACGGAAGGGCACTTCAATTTAACGGACGGCAATACCCAAGGGTACGCAGTCCCGAACGAGAAGCGCCTGGCGATCAACCCGCTTGCCGCAATGCCGTGGAAGACGTTGTTTCATGAAATGGCTCACTGCCTGATGCACTCGAAAGAAACTCAGATGGCAGACGGCAACGTGTTGCCACGAGACATCAAAGAGGCTGAAGCTGAATCGGTGGCGTATTTGTGTTGCGCAACACTTGGATTGCCGGGGTTGGATGAAAGTCGCGGCTACATTCAGGGCTGGCTGGGTTCAAAGGAGCGATCCGATGAGTTCGGCAAGAAGAGCGCGGCACGGGTATTTTCTGCGGCTAACAAGATACTCAAAGCAGGCACTGAAGTTGCGAAAGCAGGGGAGGTGTGCAATGAGCAATGAAGTCAAAACAGAAATCATGCACACGTCCTCCGAAGGTGTTCGTTTTTTAACGCCGACCGGATGGAAGGTTTTGTGCGATGGACATGGTGATGCCCGCTTAACGGGTGGCGTTTGGACGTACAAAGGCGACAAAGAAGAAGCACATCGAATGCAGCAAGAGCGATGGAAGGAAATCAAAGCTCGTTCTGATCGTTACTACTCCCAATGTTGGGTGTAGCAGCTAATTAACCAACCCACACGGGGACACTTCCCCGTCAGGGTTTGTGTCCCCTTAGTTTTTTAAGGAGACACAACATGCAACAACAAAACATTTCACACATGCGTGTGAGCAACATCCGCCAGGGGAGAAATCCCCGTGCTTATTTTGATCCAGTCGAAATGGCCGAAATGGAAGCGTCAGTCTCTGCAAAGGGAGTGATTCAACCAATCTTGATTCGTCCGGTTGAAGACTGGTTTGAAATTGTTGCCGGTGAGCGTCGTTGGCGTGCAGCTAAGAATGTGCATGGTGACAATTACGAAATCCCCGTCCTTGTGAAAAACATCACCTCGGAAGAGGCCGATGAGCTGGCTCTGATTGAGAACATTCAGCGCGCCAATATGAGTCCAACCGAAGAAGCCGCAGCAGCAGCCAGAATTCTTGGTCGTTGTGAAGGTAACCGTGACGAAGCAGCCAATCGTCTGGGTTGGACACGCAAAACGCTGGATAAGCGTCTTGCGCTGATGAACTGTAGTCTGTCTGTGATGACTGCCCTGAATGAACGCAAGATCCAACTGGGTCATGCCGAATTGCTGGCGGCTACACCGAAGGATAGACAGGAGAAGGTGATTGCCAATTTACTTTCACGGCCATCGCTTCCGACTGTCGCTATATTCAAAGCGGGTTTGGAAGAAATTTCCCAGGCGATGTCCTTAGCAATCTTCGATAAAACAGACTGTGCAAGCTGTCATCACAACAGTGGAAACCAACAAGCATTGTTTGCCGAGGCGGTATCTGCGGGACATTGCACAAACAGCGAGTGTTTCAACAAGAAGACTGAGGACGTGTTGGAAGCCAAGAAGAAGTCCCTGGCAGAAAACTACCCTTGCGTTGTCATCGTCCGCCCGGGCGAGAACAACACAGTCATCAAGTTGGTCGCAGAAGGTGCGACAGGCGTTGGTGCAGAACAAGCAGCAGCTTGCCGTAGTTGCAAGTCATACGGCGCGGCAATCAGTGCGGTACCCGGCAAAGTGGGTAACGTATATGAATCGCAATGCTTCGATTCCTCATGTCACACCAGGAAAGTCGGTGAACATTTGTTGGCGGAAAAGAAATCGGCTGAAAATCCGACGACTGTTCCAACAACGGCTAAATCGGCTGATTTGAAGGTTGTGACTGGGAAGGGGGCGGAGAAATCCACAACCACACCAAAATCTGCCATGACCTCTGTTCAGGACACTCAGCGTGTCGTGGAGTATCGGATCGGCATCTGGCGTAAGGCGTTGAAGAAAGAATTATTCGCGGATCCACATAAGAACTTGTGCGTGCTCATCGGTGTAATGATGACGCGCGGAGGGACGAATGTGTCATCTACAAAACTGGCAACCGGTTTTGAATCGCTAACATCGCAAAAGCCACCCGTCAGTAATGTCGGTGATGCGGCTGCGATGGTTGCGAATGCGAACGACACAGTGCGCGCTCAAATGCTGTCTGGGATCGTAATTTCAATCACGGACAGCATCGAGAAATCGCATCTGCCGGAAATGCTCAAATTCATGCAGGTGGATTTGGTAAAACACTGGAAACTCAACGCAGAGTTCCTTGAATTGCTCACCAAAAGTGAGATAGAGGTCATTGCGGAAGAACTCGGACTGAGGGCCGCGCTTGGCGAGAAATACGCTAAAGCAATCGGCGGCAAAAAGGACGAGATGATTAAAGCACTCCTGGCGGTCAAAGGCTTCGTTTACGAAGGCAAGATTCCAAAGGCTTTGCAGTTCACTGCTTAACAACCCAACCGGGGACACTTCCCCGCAAGGGCATGGTGTCCCTTTTTTGTTTTTCCAAAAAGGAGATTTACCATGTTTACTGAACTTCAAATTTTGCTGGCCACCTTGGCTAGCCTGACTGTCTCTCTGGCCGCAAACACGGATGGCACCATTACGGTGACTGTCATTCCGAAAGGCGGCAAAGAAGGCAACACCCTCGATACCCCGCTGACACTCACCGGCACTGCCGCTGAGTTGGATGAGGGATTCGCTGGCATCTTGACCAGCTATGCGAACAAGCGTCAAAACTTGTTCGAGCAACTAGCTGCGACAGAAGCGATTCTGGAAGCTGCACAAAAGGAAGCGGCTGACAAAGCGAAGAAGTCCATCGCCAAGCCAGCTAATAAAACAGCCGCACCGGTCGCTGATGAGGCAGTAGGTTCGGATGACGAGGACGATGATGAAGGGGACGCGAGCAGTACTGCGCCCTCATCACCGGTTTCTACAGAAGCTTGCACACCTGCGGCGGCACCAGATGCCAAAGCCTTGTGGGATTAAGGGGAGGATGACGAAATGGCTATCCAAACTACAACCCTGATGCGCTCATTTTCGTATGGCGGCATGACGCTTCCTGATCCTGGGAAAAGTTTGTCGCTTGAAGAAGTTCGCGATGTTTATGCAGCCGCTTACCCTGAACTGGTCTCTGCCTCCATTGAGGGCCCGGAAAAGAGGGGCGACAACCTGATCTACACGTTCAAAAAGGGCGTGGGGACGAAGGGGTAAATTATGGAGTCATCAGTGAGAGCAAGGTTAAAAGCCTTATCAAGGGGTGACTCCTCAATCAGGCGGGCAGGGCTAGTGATAGTCCCGCCTGCTTCTGAAGAGGAGCAATCATGCGTAACAGCATTGGTTCAACTCGTGCATTCGTCAAAGAATGCACGAAAGGTAGACCTGTTGCTGCCTCCTCCGGGGGCTTTGCCACTTGTTTTCTGACTCTGCCCTTCATTTCTCAAAACGTACCATTTCGCTCGGTGCATGAAGAGAATGACAGGAAATGGTTGCAGGCAGCCAAGTTGTGTGCCGAGCTGGTTGGGGATGATGAACTTGTTATCAACAGCAAAACGACAGCGCGCGACATCATCAGTCAATCATTATCTGTATGGGCTTCCAGGCACTGCGCAGATATTCAGGTGCTGGACAGCTTCGAGCTTCTGGCTGCGCTGGATCATGATGCGTTCGATCTGGACTACGAACAGAAGCCTGAAAAGGATCTTCTGTTAATCGGAATTCAGTCACAGCAAGCAACGCCATACATCAACCTCAAAGCGAAAGTCGAGAGCTTGGAGGCGGTGTATCCGGGACTCGGCCGAACTGCGATTAATTATGCAGAGTTGGCCGGATACCGGACGTTCACGGCGTTTACGCCGCAAGTGGCATTTCATCACGCCTCATACCTGTATTGGTATGGGACGGACAATGATGAAGATTTCGAGCAAGAACGGGACGCGTTTGTTGATGAGGATGAGATTGACGAAGGCATCTTGATGCCCAGTCAGTTTTTAGCTTCATTTCCAGACTATCTCTTAACAGGAGAAATATTGGAACGCGATGTGATTCAACGCATCGCGTCCGGTACGGACGAAGCGGGTGAAACGGCTAAGGTCATCCTGTCCATCATGGACTTGATAGACCAGGATGTCAGATTGCCTTATTCCAACAACTACTGCGGTGAGTCTGCCTTTTTCTCCTGCTACATGGGAGCCGGGGACGACATGCTTGGACGTGTGCTGGATGATTTTTATCAAAACACCGGCGATGGCGAATACACCGACATGTACGGAGTTGCGGAAGTCAAACTCGACAAGCGGTCATTTCTGAAATGGAAAACCGAAATGGAGAAAGGCTTTGCGCTCTACACACAACTGGATCGCCTGATGCGTTACATCGGCGATGTTCAATAGGAGGAGGACATCATGCAAATTCCAGCAGCATGTATATCAAGCACACAGAAGGTGTACGAGATGTCCAGCGCGATCTTGTTGTACAGGGAACGCCACGGACAGACAGTATTTGCTTCAGTGCATGACGTAAAAATGAGCAAAGAGGGCGCGGCAACCATCGAGGCGGGCACGCCGGTTTCCAAGACGGGCCTCATGAAGATGATGCAAACGCTCGTGCCGGAGGATTACGCGCCGGCAGAGTTGTTGGGGGGGCACATCCTCGCCAAAGGGAGCGACCACCTCGCGTGGTATTGCAAACCTCAAAAGCGACAGGTGTGGTTCAAAAACGATGAGCTTGGGCAAGATGTAAGCGCAACAACCGATCATCCTGGGCTGGTGTTCATCATCGGCAAGGGTCATTGGTATGTGTTCGCCGTAAAAGGCAACGAGCGCCCAATATCAGGCACGCCACTTTTTGTTTCTCCCTATCTCAACGTATGGAAGGGTGGGCATATCTGTACCGGGAATATCGAAACGCCGAAAGGCGCGATGAAGTTCAGTACGGAGGCGTGGGAAGAAGCGTTTTTCAGGAGCTACTTCACCCATCCTAACCAGCATGAAAAAGGTGCGCTGACCAAGTATCGCGGCGGGATATTCGCTCTCTGGCGTGCGTTGATGAAAGGTCGAGCATTTCCGACTAAATCATTGGTGTCGTCAGGCGAGACGCTTGGTCAGGCATTTGGAAGGACGGTGAAGTATGGATAGCCGTGATGTTGCGCTGCAAAGCGTGATGCCCACGGTGATGGTGCCACGCTACGCTGAACTGGAAGAACTGGACACGCCGGGCAATCGAATTTTGATGGCCGAAAACGGTGTCTGGCTGGAAGTTTGCCGCGCGTGGCTGTATGCGCGCATTCCGGTTTCACTCCCTTTGCGCATCCCGGTTCCATACGGGGTGATTTACGAGGAGTTGCGATTCGGTTTTGGCAAACTGCCCAAGGCGATGGTCGCTCAGTTCATCGAGCAAGCCAGAGTTCGTAGTCCAAATGAGTGTGCGGCATGGGGTGTCTGGAATCAACGGACGGACTCGTGGAAGCTGCTGATGCTCGAAGAGCGTTCAGTCGGAACCGATCATATCGAAGTCAACCTGCCCACACTGGAGGAGGGTGAACATAGGGTGATGGATCTGCACTCACATGGACTGCACGATGCTTTCTTTTCCAGGGAAGACAACCAGGATGACCGAGGCGAGACAAAAATCGCCGGAGTCATTGGAAATTTAGATAAGCCAGAGGTGACAGCATCTTTTCGCCTCTGTGCGAACGGGGTGTTTCTGCCACTTCCATTTGAAAGCCCGTAAGGGCGGGAAGGAAGCACATGATCCATAACATAGATTCACACCTGCTCACGCGGGCGGTAAAGGTGGTGTTGGTCGGAGCGGGTGGCACTGGCTCGCACGTCTTGCGACGGCTGGCCAACATTCATCTTGCCATGATCGAGCTAGGGCATCCGGCAGGTTTGGATGTCATTGTTATCGATCCAGACACGGTGTCTAAAACCAACGTGGGGCGGCAGAATTTTTGGCCCTCCGATGTCGGGCAGTCGAAGGCTGAAATATTGGTCAACCGCTGCAACTTGTTGATGCAAACAGGATGGGTAGCTGAAGCCGCGAAAGTCACTGACGATACGCAGTTTTCCAACCCGGACATCGTGATCGGTTGCGTCGATAACAGGAAGGGCAGGGCAGCGATACTCAAGGCGCTCAAACGCAGTGTGTATTCATCAGCCTACTACCTGGATATTGGCAATCGTGAGCATGATGGACAGGTGGTATTGGGCGAGGTCTTCGGGGCGAGCTGCAAACGGGAAAGTCGTTTGCCTCACGTTGCAGACCTCTATCCAGACATCATCGACGGGTCGTTAGACGATAAGGACGATACGCCCAGTTGCAGTTTGGCTGAAGCGTTGGAAAAGCAGTCCCTGTTCATCAACGACACGATGGCGAATGCGGCATGTAATTTGTTGTGGGAGCTATTCCGTTACGGGCAGCTCACGCATCACGGCCAATTCGTCAATATAAGGTCAGGGCGTGCAACGCCGCTGGTCATTGATCCCGAAACGTGGAAGCGTTTTGGGTTTGAAGCAAAGCTCAAACCAAAGCGGTGCAGTAAGGTCGCAGAGGTGAGGGTGGCGCAGGACAGGTAGCAACGAGTCCCATCCTCGATTTTTGAGGATAGGGTCACGATGAATCCCCTTGTTGGTTAATAGCCAAGAGGGGGCTTCACCAAGTTTTTTGCAGACTTGGTGAAGCCTCTTTTTGGCTTCCTTATCAATTAACCCAAGGAGATCATTATGTTAGTCGTATTTTTGGCTTGCTGCATCACCGGTTACACCCTTAGTCGTCCAATCATTCGGATGCTAGGTCTGTAAGGAGATTCATCATGTCGCTATCTGTCGAAATGAAAGTGTTTTTTGAAAAAGTGGCCAGCAAATTTTAGTCTGGCCTGTGACGTGCACCATGTTTTTTTGACTGGCAAAGAAGTAACGCCAGATGTGCGAAACAAGGTGCCGCAAGCACTGCGTCTTGCAGCCTGATCGTAGGTCGCAGTGCCAACCATTCAAAACCAGCGCATTTGTTGTTGCGCTGGTTTTTTCGATCAACCTCGTATTAAACCCGCCCCCAAATACTCCACCTGTTTCAATCGAAACCGGCCAATAATTCCAAAAAATACCAAGCACAGACTGTAAATATTGTTTACAAGCTCCACTATGTAAATGTAATATACAGATACTGAGCTGTAAGTTATCTTTACAGCCCCTGATATGTATTTTTGCAAAGTTCATAACGGAGGAAAAAGTGAACTATTCCATTAAGACCCTCAGTCAGCTGCCCTTAATGCTCAAGGGGTTTCGCAAGGCGCGAGGGCTCACTCAGGCTGCCATGGCTGAAAAGTTGGGAATCACTCAGCAAAGTTATGCCTACTTTGAAGCCAATGCGGCGACAGCCACGCTTGACAGGCTTTTCATGGTGCTGCGCATATTGTGTGTTGAAATCTCTCTGGACCAGGCCGCTTCCGTCACAAGCATGGGCCAGAATTCCTCTGATGCGATGGGCAAGAACATCACTATGATCAAAACTTCAAATAAGAAGATCGGCCAAACAGCCGGCACAGAAACGATTAAGGAAAAGAAACCGTCAGCGGATATAAAACTGGAGCGCATTATTTCCATCACACAGAAGAAGGAAAGTTGGTGATCATGGGGCGCCGCTCAAAGACAAAGAGGTTGAACATCTGGATGAACGGCATCCCTGTGGGGTACTGGGAGATCACCCGACAAGGCGAACGACTTCACTACTTCGATGAGTGGCTAACGGATGAACAGGCACGCCCTTTATCGTTGTCGCTCCCCTTCTTGCCGGGCAATGCGCCTTACCAGGGGCAGATCGTTACCGACTATTTCGACAATCTCTTGCCCGACAACGACGCCATTCGCCGTCGCTTGGCTATGCGTCATCAAACAGGTGGCATTGATCCCTTCCAGCTGCTGGCGAAGCTAGGCCGTGACTGCGTTGGCGCAATACAACTTCTTCCCGAAGATGAGATGCCAGCGGATGTGTATGAAATCCGGGGCGAGGTGTTGAACACAGCGCGGATTGCTCAACGACTACGCAATACCACGTCGGCTCAAGCCTTGGGGCAACATGATCACGACGAGGACCTGAGGCTTTCCATCGCGGGCGCGCAGGAAAAAACCGCCTTGTTGCGCCACGAAGGTAAATGGTGCCTGCCTCATGGAAGTACCCCGACAACTCACATTTTCAAACTGCCCTTAGGTCTGGTCGGCCATATGCAGGCCGATATGCGCACCTCGGTTGAAAACGAATGGTTGTGCTCGAAAATTGTGAATGCTTACGAAATTTCCATAGCGCGATGCGAAATTGAACACTTCGAGGACCAGAAAACGCTTGTTGTCGAGCGATTCGACCGAACACCATCCAGCGATGGTAGTTGGATTATCCGTCTTCCTCAGGAAGATATGTGTCAGGCAACGGGTACGTCACCCCTACGCAAATACCAGTCAGACGGCGGACCTGGCATTGCTCAGATCATGGAGCTGCTTCTCGGGTCGGACCATTCTGAACAGGATCGGAGGAACTTCTTCAAGACTCAGTTCATTTTTTGGGTGCTTGCTGCCACTGATGGCCACGGGAAAAACTTCAGCATTGCTCATCTGGCCGGGGGGCGCTATCGCGCCACGCCCATCTACGACGTACTTTCTGCTCACCCTGTAATCGGGAAAGGACGAAATCAAATCCCGCCGCAGAAAGCCAAACTCGCCATGGCGGTGCGGGGAAGCACCAATTACTACCTGATCGAGAAAATCCAGCGACGGCACTGGATTGCCCAGGCGCAGCAAGTCGGGCTTGGTGCTGCGGCGGCGGAGCAACTGATTGAAGAAATCATTGAGTCAACAGAGGCTGTGATTGATAACGTGAGCAAACTGTTGCCCGACAATTTTCCTATGGATCTCGCAGAGGCGATTTTCACGGGAATGAAAAGGCATTGTGCTAAGTTGGTCACTGTTCGCAGTTGATGCACACCTGATACAGAAGCCCACAATTTAATCAGTCCGTGACCGCTTTCTTGCGTACTTCGGAAGTTGAGCTTGATGCTATGTGACGTGCTGTTGCTTTATCCACATAACGCCAAGCCAAGTATCATTCCTGATAATTCCTATTATCAGGAATGATACTTTTTGCGTTTAAGTCGGCAGTCTGCCTTTAAGCTTGGTGCAAAACCAGGTCAAAGTGCTTGAAAACATGTAATTTGTGTCTTTGCTCCGAACAGTCGCCGAAGAATTTTCTGTTGCCTAATGTATGGGGGGCAGAACCGGTCAACCCAATCCCCAGCGCAGCGCAATAAACTTGCTATAGAGAAGCGGATTAAACGTGCTATTGAAAAGCAATATAGACGTGCTATAGTAATGCGCAATAAACTTGCCAAGGAATATTATGTCCACCCCAAATGAAAAGCTGGCAGAGTCATTGAAACTCTTGAAAATCGAGCAAGATCGGGGGCTGCACGTATTTCAGAGTAAAGACTTCAGTCGTGTTCATCGTGATCGACTGGTTGCGGCAGGCTTCATGAAGGAAGTCATCAAGGGTTGGTATATCATTTCCAATCCGGCAGAGAAGACAGGGGAGTCGACGGCGTGGTATGCGTCTTTCCATGAATTCGTTACCGGATACTGCAATGTCCGGTTCGGCAACGACTGGTACCTGTCGCCCGAAGCCTCTCTACAAAGGCACGCCGGCAACACAACAATCCCTCGTCAGCTGATGATCCACACCAAAACCGGATCGAACAACAATCTCACACTCAAATTCGAGACAGGTCTTTTTGATTACCGTTCAAAGGACTTTGCCTCCGGGGCGGATATTGTCGTCAAGGACGGGATTCGTCTGCTCTCGTTACCGGCATCGCTGGTACGTGTGTCACCGACTTTCTTCGCGACGAACCCGATTGATGCGCAGATCGCGCTATCGCAGATCTCGGATGCATCCGAGATTCTGGTCAAGCTACTCGAAGGTGGCAATTCGGTCGTCGCCGGACGAATCGCCGGTGCGATGCGCGCAATGGGTCGCGCCAATGAGAGTGATCGTATCGTTCGAACCATGCGTGATGCGGGTTATGCGGTCACTGAGAGCGATCCCTTTCAAGTTCCACTTGTATCATTGCCGACCCTGGCGCGAGCGGAATCAGCGTGTGCGATTCGAATCAGGCTGATGTGGGAATCAATGCGGGAGGAGGTGATTAGCGCATTCCCGCCGGCACCGGGAGTGCCGGATGATGTCGAGTCCTACATCGCGGACGTTGATGACCGGCATGTCGAAGATGCCTATCATTCGTTGTCAATCGAGGGCTATCGTGTGACGGAAGTGCTGATTGCCAAGATTGCATCCGGCAAATGGAATCCTGAAGAAAATAGCGACGACAAGAATGACCGCAACGCGCTGGCAGCCAAAGGCTACCATCAGGCATTTGTTGAGGTGCGCAAGAGTTTGTCGAGTATTCTGGAACGGAGTGAGCCTGGCGAGGTGATTCGGCGCGACCATCATG
>JAURZN010000186.1 GCA_030653355.1 Gallionella sp.
GTAGGCGACAATGTCGGCGACTGTGCCGGCATGGCTGCGGACTTGGTTGAGACCTATGCCGTCACCATCATCGCCACCATGATGCTGGGCGGTTTGCTGATGGCCAATGCCGGTGCAAACGCCGTGATTTATCCGCTGGTGCTGGGCGGCTTCTCCATCATCGCGTCCATTATCGGCACCTACTTCGTCAAGGCAAGGGCAGGCGGCAAGATCATGAACGCGCTGTATCGCGGTCTGACAGTTTCCGCCGTACTGGCACTGATCGCCTTTTATCCGCTCACTTCCTGGATCATGGGCGATAACGGCGTATATTCCGTTGACGCACTGTACGGCTCCACGGTCATCGGCCTGTTGCTGACCGCCGCGCTGGTGTGGATCACCGAATACTACACCGCCACTGAATATGCGCCGGTACGCCACATCGCTCAGGCTTCCACCACCGGACATGGCACTAACATCATCGCCGGTCTGGGCGTATCGATGCGTTCCACCGCCGCCCCGGTGCTGGCGGTCTGTCTTGCAATCATGGGCGCGTATTCCATGGCCGGCCTGTATGGCATCGCCATCGCCGCCACCGCGATGCTGTCGATGACCGGTATCATCGTGGCGCTGGACGCCTACGGCCCGATCACCGACAACGCGGGCGGCATCGCCGAGATGTCCAAATTGCCGGATGACGTGCGTGTCATCACCGATGCGCTGGATGCCGTAGGCAATACCACCAAGGCCGTCACCAAGGGCTATGCCATCGGCTCAGCGGGCCTGGCCGCGCTGGTGCTCTTCGCCGACTACACCCACGCGCTGGAAGCGCACCTGAACGCGCCTATGCTGTTCGACTTGTCCAATCACATGGTCATCGTCGGCCTGTTCATCGGCGGCATGGTGCCTTACTTATTCGCAGCGATGGGCATGGAAGCAGTCGGACGCGCGGCAGGTTCTGTCGTCGTGGAAGTGCGCCGTCAGTTCAAGGAAATTCCCGGCATCATGGAAGGAACCGGCAAACCGGAATACGGCACTTGCGTGGACATGCTGACCCGCGCCGCCATCAAGGAAATGATAGTCCCGTCACTGCTGCCGGTCGCCATTCCGGTGATCGTCGGCCTGACGCTGGGCGCACAGGCGCTCGGCGGCGTGCTGGTCGGCACCATCATCACCGGCATCTTCGTGGCCATTTCCATGACGACAGGCGGCGGCGCGTGGGATAACGCCAAGAAATACATAGAAGAAGGCAACTACGGCGGCAAGGGTTCGGAAGCGCACAAGGCCGCCGTAACAGGCGACACAGTGGGCGACCCTTACAAAGACACTGCGGGACCCGCGATCAACCCATTGATTAAAATCATCAATATTGTGGCACTGATGATCGTTCCGCTGCTCTGATCCCGGCCTAGTAACAGCAAACAATCAAACAGGCCATTCCCCTTCATCGGGGAATGGCCTGTTAAACCTTTACAAATGCAGCTACCTGCGAAAGTCACGAAAAAAATTCAAAGTAATATTGGCTATGTGCAATCCAGGGCTGCCTTGGTTATGAACCCGCCACGCGCAGAAACTACACCTAAACACCAACTGGTTGGAACCGATCATCATGCGTAAACTAAAAAGAGCAAGCCGCAGCACCTAAGCCTACGTTTCTGACCAGCAGCTTTCGAGTAAGTCACTTTCAATCATGTATATCCGCAATCGAGACACAGCTGACCTTCAAGGTACGGCCTCTGATTTGGAGTTAGATACGATTCAGCACCACCATCCCAGCCCCGAAAAATACCAAAGCGACCCCTGGTACAGCCAGCAGAGTTGTCCAGTAATACTTATACAGTTGACTTGATGGTAACTTATCTTGAAAAACGTAGACGATTGATGCACCCAAAAAACCAAAAATGGTCATTAATGCCAGACCAGCCAGCACACTAAACATCAATAGAGACGCCGCAAATGCACCAGCATTCCCACTCCACGTATCAATTGACATCATCAGTACGGGAATACACACGAGCATAGCCACCAGCACAGCCACAGCTAAAAATAAAAATATTAAATAAAATGTTTTTATCATTACATCAGATGGAAGGATATCCAAAATCATGCGTATTCAATGAACGACAGTAATGACCGACTGCTGCCTGAGATGCATTCTGCCCACAAACGTCTGCTGTGCTACAGAAATCTGTCGCCCAAGCTCCGCATCTCGACGGACTACTTATGGCACGTTTCTGAATAACGAATATTAAGATTCGTGGCCAAAAAAAACAGTAGGTCGCTCATTTACATTTACCAGGTTTTCGGCAATTTTCTACGAGTATGAAAAATCCGTAAAACGTGGAGTTCATCGCCTACAACACGGTATGGAACGATAAATGGATAGCGGTCAACAACCAGTTCGCGTGTACCTGGAACTCTGCCAGGACGC
>JAURZN010000188.1 GCA_030653355.1 Gallionella sp.
CCATGTCGGGCGCGCGCTGACCATACGTCATGTCGATGCGGGTTCCTGCAACGGTTGCGAGATGGAGATACACGCGCTCAACAACGCCTATTACAACATCGAAGGTCTGGGTATCCGCTTCGTCGCCAGCCCGCGCCATGCGGATATGCTGCTGGTGACCGGGCCGGTTTCACGTCATATGGAGGTCGCGTTAAAACGTACTTATGATGCCACCCCCGAGCCCAGGCTGGTGGTCGCCGTCGGTGACTGCGGCTGCGATGGCGGCCTGTTTTCTCCGGTCGATGATCAGAGCGGCAGCTACGCCAGTTGCGGCAAAATAGCCAATGTGATTCCTGTGGATGTCGCCGTACCCGGTTGCCCGCCCACGCCCATCATGCTGATGCAAGCCATACTCACCGCCATCAGCAGCGGCGGCAAAACATGAACTGATTTTTACCTGTTCATCGGGGATAAGGCAGCCTCCCCGCCCCAAGACATGACATCGTCCAAGGCCTGCTCTTGTTTGGATAGGGAGAAGTCATGGACGTACCAGAGTTTACCGAGGATACACAAGCGCCCCAACGGGTGACGCTTAAACAAGCCTTTCTTTATTGGCTGAAGCTGGGTTTCATCAGTTTTGGCGGTCCGGCCGGACAAATCTCCATGATGCATCAGGAATTGGTGGAAAGGCGTCGCTGGATTTCGGAGCGGCGTTTTCTGCATGCACTCAACTATTGCATGCTGTTGCCGGGCCCGGAAGCGCAGCAGCTGGCTACTTATATCGGCTGGCTGATGCACGGAGTGCGTGGTGGCATCATGGCGGGTGTGCTATTTGTACTGCCGTCGCTGTTCATTCTAATTGCGCTGAGCTGGATTTATATGTCGTTCGGCAATGTGCCTGCGGTGGCAGGTGTTTTGTACGGTATCAAGCCTGCGGTAACGGCTATTGTGGTGTTCGCCGCATGGCGTATCGGCTCGCGTGTGCTCAGGAACGGTATGTTGTGGAGCATGGCTGCCGCCGCGTTTTTGGCGATTTTTGTTTTCCATGTCCCGTTCCCGGCCATTGTGCTTGCGGCCGCCATACTCGGTTATATCGGCGGCCAAATAGTGCCGGATAAATTCAGCGCAGGGGGACATAGCTCATCGGGCAGAGATTACGGCCCGGCACTGATCGATGACCACACGCCGCCACCATCCTACACGCAGTTTTCGAAAGCGCGGCTGGTGAAATACAGTCTTATCGGTTTGGCGCTGTGGGCGTCACTGATAGGCATATTGGCAGCGCAATACGGGTGGGGCGGAGTGCTGACGCAGATGGGTTGGTTCTTCAGCAAGGCGGCACTGCTTACTTTTGGTGGTGCCTATGCCGTGTTGCCCTATGTGTATCAGGGTGGCGTCGAGCACCATCACTGGCTTAGCGGGGCGCAAATGATCGATGGGCTGGCGCTGGGCGAGACCACGCCCGGGCCGTTGATCATGGTGGTGACTTTTGTAGGTTTTGTCGGAGCCTGGTCAGCGGAATTGTTCGGGGCAGGGAATTTGCTGCTGGCGGGCACAGCGGGTGCGATGGTGGCGACGATATTCACCTTTCTGCCTTCTTTCCTGTTTATCCTGATAGGCGGACCAATGGTGGAGGCGACGCATGGCGATCTCAAATTTACCGCGCCGTTCACCGCTATCACTGCCGCTGTGGTGGGTGTAATCCTGAATCTGGCGGTGTTCTTCGCCTATCACGTATTGTGGCCGCAAGGCCTGGATGCGACATTTGAATGGGTATCGGCGTTGATAGGTATGGCCGCTTTTGTCGCACTGTTGCGTTTTAAAATGAGCATCGTGCAGGTGATTGCGGTCTGTGCGCTGGCGGGAATGAGTATAAAGTTATTCGTCTGAGTCGTGTGTTATTAACAGATCCGGTTTAATTTGCTGGCATGACATATAGCGGCAAGTAGCACGATTGAGTTAATTAAAGAACGGATCGATACCCCGTTAGGGTTATTCCCGCAATCACAGTAAGGCGATAACCTCCGGCGGAGCGCGCTATTTATTTTTGTCTGCTGGTTACGGGAGAGTGAATTGATAAACATGGGACGTCGCAAGGCGATCAAGGCGGGCGGTGGTCTGGGCTTGCTGGGTGTGTTGGCTGTTCTGGGGCTGGTACCCGGTTCGGCATGGGCGGGGGTAGGGCGTGCAGCGCTGGAGGCAGGTAATTTGAGCGATGCCTTTGATGCGCTGGGTGTGTCCATCCCTGAAAATAGTGAGCTGATCACGCTGACAGTACCGGATGTCGCTGAAAATGGGGCTGTAGTGCCCGTTACGGTGGAGAGTTCTCTCGCACACATCGAACAAATTTCCATTCTGGTTGATAAAAATATCAACGTGCTGGCGGCAAATTTCGTCATCCCCAAGGGGGTCGCTGGTTTCATTACGACACGCATCAAAATCGGTCAGACTGCAACAGTCGTTGCGCTGGTCAAAGCTGACGGCAAGTTTTATCGCGCAACCAAAACCGTTCAGGTAACTCAGGGCGGTTGCAGCGCATAGAAGAGATATTTCGTTTTACAATAATTCAGGACGAGCAGACATGAGTGAAGCAACCAGAATTCGTGCCACAGCCAAAGACGGGTTAACCGAAGTGAAAATGCTGATGCAACAC
>JAURZN010000201.1 GCA_030653355.1 Gallionella sp.
TGTAGTTGATATGGGTAACTGTTTCATGGATAATGCGCCCCACTTCGCCGGGGTGATGGAACTGGTAGACGTGCCGGACTCAAAATCCGGTGCCTGAAAGGGCGTGGGGGTTCGATTCCCCCCCCCGGCACCAAACAAAAAGAAGGCAGGTTATCCTTGTACTGCGAACCATAACATTGCCGCCACGGCAAGCTTATGCTTCCAAACAAAGAGTGGCAAAGTTATGCTTCCAACTCAGGAACGCTCAACGCATGAAACAATTTTTCCGTTGCACCAACACTTACTCAATGAAATGCGGATTCACAATATCAATTTGATTCATTGATGACGCAATAAACATTTCTGAAATAGTACAGACGGATAAGCACTGCTTATTTTAGTATGATCGGGGCCTTCTTCCTCACAACTCCTTCAGAGCTTTCAGGTAGGCCTGCATAAGAGGAGGCTGAACCAAAGACATGCCCTCCTTTCTCAATACATAATCCACCTGTCGTTGCGAAGGATATCGACCTTCCACATGGATTATCCTCACAACATCTTCTACCCGGCGACTCTGTCGTTCTTGCTGGATTGCAGAACGAACTTTCGCCGCAACTTTGTGCCGTTTTGATAGCGTTGCACACAGATCGGGAAACCAATATCGCAAGCAACTCCCGCTTACGCCAAGGTCAGCGGCAATTTCCTTTACAGACAGTCCCGCCTCTGAATTCAGCCGAGCATGCAGAGAATCTTCCAATTCTTTTCGCCTCTGAAGCGATGGCCGTGGACAAGCCCCCCTATCTTTGAGTTTGCTTGGCGGCAAACATAATCCCTTACCGTTCATAGAAAGAGATTCCCCTGCGAAGATATTTGTGGGCATAACTTGCATGCTGTAGCACATAGCCAAAAATTGGGTAGCAGCAGGACGCTCGCCCTTGATGAGCAAACCATTTAGGCCACGATCATTAAATCCAATTGCCCGGCAGAAGGCAGCCCTGTTGCCAGCTGCAATGACCTGAATCTGTTCACGAACAAAATCACGAAAACGATCAACAGATGGGGCAAAGTCTGGCTCCGACTGGCGCAAGACCATCTCACCAATCGCGTCATTCACCCACAACTGAAATCGCGGAATATTTGTACGGGGACGTGTGCCAGCTAGTGGCTTACGACAGTTGTCGCAAATACCGACATCCGGAAACCGGGGAATGTATGGCTGGGTCTTGCCGCAATAGGGACAGCGATCTTCAAGGGTACACATGTGCTCCGAACATGCTCGATAAACCTCGATATACCACCGAAGAGGAAAAACCGTTGCCTGCCCCAAGAGGCATTGCTGATAGAGGCAGACCGGACACCATCTTGGATGTCTGGCCAACAGCCCTTGTC
This sequence comes from Gallionella sp., assembly GCA_030653355.1. GTDB lineage: Bacteria > Pseudomonadota > Gammaproteobacteria > Burkholderiales > Gallionellaceae > Gallionella. The sequence continues at coordinate 1,369 of JAURZN010000201.1, forward strand.
CGTTGTATGGAAAAAGGTCCTGCCACGGTAGAAGCGTCAGGCAGCTAAGATTCTGATGTCCAGTTAGCCGTTCTGCAGCGGATACAAACAACTCTGCATACCGCCCAAGCCCATTAACCGTACCCGCGTCAATGCTGAAAAATTTCGTGCATGTAATCTTTGAAATTGCCGGGTCAGCTGCCCCCAATACTTCACCGACCAAGTGTCTCGGACTAACGGCATGCGCCCGACTGGTTCTTACCAGAAGAGACAGGATGCTTTCCTGATGTGGCGTACCAACGCCTATAGGAGATAGTGAGAACAGTGCGCTCCGAGGCGGAACATGAACCGGCATGTAATTCAACGCATCCTCGATATTCATGAATTGGTTCATGCAAATAGCCCCCCAACAGGGTCACGCTTTGGATAGCGCTTACCTGGACGTGGACGTTTCGTGGGCAACTCATGATTGACACTCCCTGGCAAAACACCATTGGTAAGCAAGTCCAGCAGTATGTCATCACCAACATCTATCAGCTTTACCTCTCCAAGACAAGCCTCTTCGATAATGGTCATAACTCCTCTATTTTTCAGGGCAAACCGCTCGGCAAATTTGTCATCAATAGCAGGTGCACTTTCCAGCAATGCATATTCAAGGCAGCGGCACAGCCAGTCCTTAAGAATGCCGACGCATCCCGCAGACTTCTTGTAAAAATACTCTGCATGAGTATCTAATCTGGTTGGAATGTGCAGAGACAAGTCGCACCTACTCCGGCAGCATCAAGATGGCTTGCACGCTGAATGGCGCCTTCGAGATCAACAGGTGCTGCTCGCCTCATTATCTTGGAAGCAAGTTCATAACGCTGATCTGCCTCCACTGGCAGGCCGGTGATCGACCCGCTTGCCACGAGAGTTTGGAATTTATCGAGTTGAAGACTCATGATGTCTCTACTTTCATCCTCCAGAAAAACATCGCTCGCTCCGACGTTCAGAATTCGCCAAGGACGTCCATCCCAAACGATAGCGGTTCCAGAGGCCATCAAAACCGTGTGCAGCGGGACAAGGGCTTGTTTACTGGACCCTAGTTTTTGGTGCTGGTAAATATGCGCGCTAAGACTATCCACGCATACGTTGGTAAAGCCCGGTTCAGAAAGTAGTTCATGCTCCAGATCGACGATCAGGAAGCCGAAAGCAATTAGCTCGAATACGATATACCCACCCATATGGGATTCTCTTAGCCATTATTTGTCTTGATGTTGTTCATTCATCGAATCCAGTTTTGCTGTTTCTCGACATTGTGCTAACCATACGGCCACATCTTTCGCCAAAGCGAAATGCCCTCGTCTATTTGGAATTCTGAACACAAGGACTGGCACAGTCTTTCTGGCCAGTGATTGTCTAAACGCTTCAGGAGACGAATACCCCAATACTTGAACAAGAATCGCTGATGAAAGAATCACTCCGTGTTTTGTTGTAAGGTCTATTTCCAGTTCCGCAGCAAGCTTATTTTTCTGTTGTTTTTCCATTGTTATCCTCCGTTATTCCCTGTCACAAAACCTAAGCAAATCCTAAGCCAGTTGCATAGCTCCTCACAATAAGTAATATTCACACAAATCATTACTCTACTTTCTTCAGGAATGTCACAACAACCAATTGATTCTTCAACACTTTCATTAGACGAGTTTTGCTTTCGCAGCAACTCAGTGAAATTCTATGAAGAAAATTCAGGCAAATTTAGAGACGTAATTGATGCCTTCAGGACGGTATATTGGTTTCATAGCCTACGTATTGGATTGAATGCTAAGACAACGTACCAACTCGAAAAAGCACTTGAGCCGGATGCTTTTGGTGTCGATAAAAATGGTAGCAACTATCGCCGCAATAAATGGGGCGGATATAGACAGGGAAAACATACGCCTTCGCAGAAATTGATTGCCAGCGTGAATGGCCAATTTAAAGGAGCACAAAGCGAATTTGAGCATGTGTTATGGGATATTTTGCGGCTATCCAAACCTGCGGCTCAAAATACAGACGCCTGGATACGTCAACTTGACCCGAATATTCAAAGCATCTTATGGGAACAGGATAAGAAAATAACGGGGAATCGTATTCGCATTCGCCAACTTAATAACAAACATCTACAAATTATTGAACGGCGCGCTAGTCTTGATGCCTTGGCTTGCCTAACCTTATTGCTTAGAGAAGCGCACGAACTCGGACAAATGCAACAGTCATTTGAGATAGCCAAATCGTTATGCAGAGTATTACTGATGATTGGTGATGTACTGAATGGGCATGGTATTAGTAAGCCATTATATGAATATTACGAAGAGTTAATTCTGCCCCTTGCTAGCTGGCAAGAAAAACGGCTCAGCTACAAAGGTATAAATTTTATGGAGCTGGTTGGGTGGCTATATCATGGACTCTACCACCTTAGTGATGTCGCACTTCACCGTTTGAATGAACAAGAACAAGTGATTTACAAACTTAAAATAATCAACGGCAATTATGGATTTGATTATATGTTGTTATTAAACCCGATTGAGGTATCGACAAAAACAGATATTGACCCAGAAAGCATCGAGTATCGTGAACAAAACCTTATTGATAAACAAAGGCAGTGGGCGCTGAATTCTATCCTCATGAGTAAAGATTCCCTCTCATTGCCCATTGATCTTATGTAAGTTTAGTGCACTAAGTATGGTTTCATAATGCAGACTGCATATTAAACTCCAAACCCGCCGGTGATTCTGATCAGTTTGTATGCCGCTGCCTGACTGACCATTTTTCGGTGTGAACGGTCACAGGAAATCTGATATAGCTGGCTATGAATGGCACCACCACAAGCTTCCATGCCAATCTCGCATCCTGGCTCGATCTTCTCAAGTAATACCTTGAGCCACTCATCACGCTTCAGCTTGCGTTTCCAAGCAGGTCTCTCGTCACGATCTACACCGTGTACCTGAAAAACACTCTTTGCCAAATCTACACCAACTCGGATAATCTTCATGGTGGACTCCTCGTAAGCGTCCAGCCGTCCCATGAATATGCACCAACTTGACCAATTTTGGCGTCAGCGCGCCAACCTCGTTACGTAATTCCGGCATCAATTCGTATTGAATGATGTTCCAGCGTTGCATGATTCCAGTTCGTTGCGTAGTATTCATATCGGGCGTTGATTAAGTCTTCAGAACCTTAATCTTGCCAGCAATGGCCGCCCACTTCTACCTGTTTTTGCCCTTTATCCGGCAATTAATTCCGCTCAGATGCGGTGTTTTTCAAGAGCCTCATATATCATCTAAAAATTATTTTGGTGTGCACGCATCCTGATTTGGCATTGACATAAAACCAGGCTCCCGAACAGAAAGCCCGCGACACTATCGATGCGTTGCTAGAGTTGGCGGGCTTGATTGTGCAATCACCGGCCCCATTTTGTACGCTGCAATAACAGAGACCTATATGCTCACAGGCAAACTCCGCAACCAAGTCGATAAAATCTGGACATCCTTCTGGACTGGCGGCATCGCCAATCCTATTTCGGTGATCGAGCAATTTTCATTTTTGCTGTTTATCCGCCGCCTCGACGACATCCACACCCTGCGTGAAAAGGCAGCCAACGCTTTCGGCACCCCGATAGAAAATCCCATCTTCACCCCGGCGCAAGATGCCTGGCGCTGGCACAAGTTCAAGAACATGGACCCGCAGTTGATGTTCGAGCTGGTGCGCGACAAGGTCTTCCCCTTCATCAAGACCCTGCACGGCGAAGAGTCCACCTTCGCACAGCACATGAAGGACGCCATCTTCATGATCCCCAGAGCATCGCTGCTGGATCAGGTGGTGCAGCTCATTGATAAGCTCGACATGGAAGACCGCGACACCAAGGGCGACCTCTACGAGTACATGCTGTCCAAGCTCACCACCGCAGGCACCAACGGCCAGTTCCGCACTCCGCGCCACATCATCAACATGATGGTCGCCATGCAGGCCCCGGTGCTCGATGGCGATCAGAGTGACATCATCTGCGACCCGGCGGCGGGTACTTGCGGCTTCCTGATGGCCGCCGAAGAATACGTGCGCAAACACCACAAAGACCACCTGATCGGCAAAAAGAACGCGCAACATTTCCACAACAGCATGTTCACCGGCTACGATTTCGACCAGAGCATGTTGCGCATCGGCGCAATGAACTTGCTGCTGCACGGCATCGAAAACCCCAAGGTCGATTACCGCGACAGCTTGAGCGACTACGGTGCGGCCAACATCAAGGACGCCTACACCCTCGTCCTCGCCAACCCGCCGTTCAAAGGCTCCGTCGCCTACGAAGAACTCTCCCCCGATCTGCTCACCGCGCTCGGCAAATCGCCCAAGAAGGCCGTGGTCAAGCGCAAGCAAGTGGAAGAGGGAGAGGACGAAGACAACCCCAAGGAAGAAAAGAAAGGCCCTTCGGAAAAAACCGAGTTGCTGTTCCTTGCCCTTATCCTGCGCATGCTCAAGGCGGGCGGCCGCGCCGCCGTCATCGTCCCCGACGGCGTGCTATTCGGCTCCACCAAGGCGCATCAGGAAATCCGCCAGGCGCTGGTCGAAAAGCACAAACTCGAAGGCGTGGTCTCCATGCCCTCCGGCGTGTTCAAGCCCTATGCCGGCGTCTCCACCGCGATCTTGTTCTTCACCAAAACCGGCGTCGGCGGCACCGATCACGTCTGGTTCTACGACATGCAAGCCGACGGCTACAGCCTGGACGACAAGCGCACTCCGCTCATTGGCGACGAACAGCGTGAACACCTGTTCGAGCGCAATGAGGCCGCGTTTGAATCGCACGACAAATGCAACATCCCCGACATCATCGCCCGCTGGTTCACGCGCGAGCAGGAAGGCAGCCGCGCCCGCACCGAGCAATCCTTCCTCGTGCCGAAAGACGAGATCGTGCAAAACGATTACGACCTCACCATCAACCGCTACAAGCAAGTGGTGTATGAGGAAGTGCAATACGATCCGCCCAAGGTGATACTGGCGCGCATCAAGAAATTGCAGCAGGCGATGGATGAGGGGATTGAGGCGTTGGAGGGAATGCTGTGAGTTGGCATCAAGCGAGACTTTCCGATATTTCAGAAGTCGTAACCGGCTCAACACCATCCACATTCAATGTGGACTATTACGGCGGCGATATACCGTTCATAACGCCGACTCAGTTGAACAAAGAAATATATGTGGGAGATTCGGCAACTTATGTCACCCAGGCGGGAGCGAAAGCAGCCCGGTTGATACCCAAGAATTCAGTGATGGTTTGTTGTATTGGTTCGCTTGGGAAAATTGGAATTTCTTCGCGGCCACTCATCACGAATCAGCAAATTAATTCGCTGGTAATTAACGAGAACATTGCTGACCCTCTCTACGTATATTTCTATTGCAGGACTCTTTCCAATGTTCTTGAGAACATGGCGCCAAAAACGACGGTTGCCATCGTGAATAAAAGTCGTTTCTCTGAGCTAACTATCCCTCTCCCATCCCTCGCAACCCAAAAACACATCGCCCGTGTGCTGGAGCAGGCATATCAACTGCGCAAACAGGCGCAGCAGATGAAGAACGAACTCAACCAACTGGCCCAGTCGCTGTTTTTGGAGATGTTCGGTGACCCGATCAAAAATCCAAAAGGGTGGGTAAAGGTTCCAATATCCCACTTCGTAGATGAGTTCGAAGGTGGTAAAAGTGTTGCGGCGGCGGGCGATGAGTCAGCAGCATCTAAGTTTCGCGTATTGAAAATCAGCGCTGTAACCTGGAGAGAATTTAATCCTTCAGAAAGCAAGCCGCTCCCAGAAGAATACCAACCTGTATCATCACACTTTGTCCGCAAAGGTGATCTTCTTTTTAGCCGTGCCAATACCACAGAATTGGTCGGTGCAACCTCCTATGTATTCGAGGAGTATGACAATCTGCTATTGCCAGACAAGCTTTGGCGGTTCGTTTGGAAAAATGACGTTGAGCTTTCTCCCATGTTTATTTGGAATCTCTTTATGGACCCAAGCTTTCGAATCGAGCTTGGTAAACTGTCCAGCGGTTCTGGTGGTTCAATGAAGAATATTTCAAAAGGAAAATTGCTTCCGTTTGAGGTGATCTTCCCGCCAAGTGAAATGCAGAAGTCCTTTGAGAAAAAGTTTTTGAAAATACGTGATGAAATATTAGCGTGCCGAAGAAAAGCGGCAGAGTGTAATGCGATATTTGAATCTCTAATGCAACGCGCCTTCAACGGCGAACTCACCGCCCCGGCACGCAAAGCGGGATAGGCCAGAGAGACGAAAGGAAAGGCGCGCATGTCCAACTTCACTTTCATGGCCGAATGGCCGGAGCTGCAAGAACCAGCGGGCAAAGCCGAAGCGCTGGTACAGGCCGATCCGCGCGCGGCCTGCTTCTACGCCCGCTTTACCATGGAGCGTGCGGTGCAGTGGGTTTACCGCTACGACCCGGCGATGCGCCAGCCCGGTTACGACGACACGTTGAATACGCTGATCCACCAGCCCTGTTTCAAGAACGTACTACCGCCGCCGCTGTTCAATAAATTCAAACTGGTGCAAAAGGCGGGCAATGCGGCGGTGCACAGCGAGCGCAAAGTGGCCGCCGCCGATGCGGCGCAGGCACTGCTGGAGCTGCACCACATCTGCTACTGGTTCTATCGCAATTACAGCCGCCAGCAACCGGTTAGCAATCAGTTGTTCGACCCCGCGCTGATTCCGGCGCCGCTTGAGGCGCAAGTTAAACAAAGTGCGAAGCAGTTGCTGGCCGTGCAGGCGCAACTTCACAAGCAGGACCAAGAAACCGCCAAGGAGTTGGCCGAGCGCGAGAAGCAAAACGCCGCGTTACGCGAGGAACTGGCCGCCTTGCAGCAGCAAGTGGCTGCGCTCAAGACTGAACACGCGCAGCAAACCGACAGCCACGATTATTCCGAAGCGCAGACGCGTCGTTACCTGATCGACCAGTTGCTACGCGAAGCAGGCTGGGACCCGGGAGGCGAGAACGTCGCCGAGTACGAAGTGAGCGGCATGCCCAACAACAAAGGCGTGGGCTATGTCGACTATGTGCTGTGGGGGGACAACGGCCTGCCGCTGGCAGCGGTGGAGGCGAAACGCACCACGGCGGAGCCGCAGCACGGTCGCCAGCAGGCGGTGTTGTATGCCGATTGCCTGAGCAAGATGCACGATCAGCGCCCGCTGATCTATTACACCAACGGCTACAACATCTGGTTCTGGGATGACACGGTTTACCCGCCGCGCATGGTGCAGGGTTTTCACACCCGCGACGAGATGCAGCGCATCATCGACCGGCGCACGCTCGCCACGCCGTTGGCACAGGTGGAGATCGACAGCACCATTGCGGGCAAGGGGCGGCCTTATCAGGTGCAGGCGATCCGCTCTGTGTGCGAGCAGTTCGAGAAGCACCGCCAGCACAAGACGCTGTTGGTGATGGCAACCGGCACCGGCAAGACGCGCACGGTGATCGCGCTGGTGGATGTGCTGATGCGCGCCGGATGGGTGAAGAACGTGCTTTTCCTCGCCGACCGCAATGCGTTGCTGACTCAGGCGAAGAAGGAATTCGGCAAGCTGTTGCCCAAGGTGTCGGCGGAGATTGTTTCCGGCGGCACGCGCGAGTTAAAGGGACGAGTACAGCTCGCCAGCTACCCGACGATGATGAACATGCTGGGCACGCCCGCCGACCGACGCTTGTTTGGCATCGGCCATTTCGATCTGGTGATCGTGGACGAAGCACACCGTTCCATCTATCAGAAGTACCGCTACATCTTCGATTACTTCGATGCGCTATTGGTGGGACTGACCGCCACGCCGAAGAGCGAGATCGACAAGAACACCTATCACATCTTCGATATCGAAAGCGGCGTGCCGACCTTTGCCTATGAATCCGGTGAGGCGTTCGACGATGAGGTGCTGGTGCCGCCAAGGGGCTACAGCGTGCCGCTCAAGTTCGTGCGCCAGGGGGTGAAGTACAAAGAGCTGTCACCGGATGAACAGGAAGAGTGGGAAAGCAAAGAACAGCTCGCCGACCGTGAGGAGGTGTTGCCTTCCGAACTGAACAAGTTCCTGTTCAATACCGACACCGTGGACAAGATGCTGCAAACGCTGGTGCAGCACGGCATCAAAGTGGCGGGCGGCGAGCGGCTGGGCAAGACCATCATCTTCGCGGCCAACAACGCACATGCCGAACTGATCGTGGAACGTTACAACCATCACTACCGCCACCATGCGGGCAAGTTTGCGCGCGTCATCACCTACAAGGAAAAGTACGCCGACACGCTGATCGAGGAATTCAAGGGCGAGAAAGAACCACTTGATCCGAATTGTCCGCTGACCATTGCCGTGTCGGTGGACATGCTCGACACCGGCATCGACGTGCCCGAGGTGGTGAATCTGGTGTTCTTCAAGGTGGTGCAGTCGCGCGTGAAGTTTGTGCAGATGCTGGGGCGCGGCACGCGCTTGTGCCCGGACCTGTTCGGCCCCGGTGACGATAAAAAAGAATTCATCGTTTTCGATTATTGCCAGAACCTGGAGTTCTTCGAGGCGAATCCGGACGGTGTGGGCGATAGCAGCAACAGACCTTTGTCGGATCTGATTTTCGAGAAGCGTTTGCAACTGGTCACGGTGCTGTCGAAATCGAAATACGAAGCCGATCAGAACTTCCGCCGCTACACCCTAGACCTGCTGCACCATGCCGTGGCCGGGATGAATCTCGATAACTTCATCGTGCGCCCGCGCCGCGAGATCGTGGAGCGTTACCAGCAGCGTGAAGGCTGGAACACACTGAATGCGCTGGCCCTGGGCGAGCTGTGCAATCAGGTGGGCCCGCTGCCTACCGAAGCAGAACCCATCAACCCCAGCGAAGCGAACGACGAGATGGCGATGCGCTTCGACCATCTCGCCTTGCGCCTGCAGGTAGCACTGCTCGAAGAGGGTGGTATACCCGAAGGGCTGCGTTTGCAGGTGGTCGGGCTCGCCCACTATCTGGAAGCCAAGGCCAGCATTCCCAATGTGAAGCAGCAACTCCATTTCATCCAGCAAGTGCAGAGCGATGAGTGGTGGCAGGACATCACCATTCCCATGCTGGAAGAGCTGCGCCGTAATCTGCGACTGTTGATCCAGTTCATCGACAAGGAGAAGCGCGAAGTGGTTTACACCACCTTTGCAGACGAACTGGGCGAGATGGACGGCAAGAACGTGGTGGCGATCATGGGCGCAGGGACGGGGCTGACCCAATACCGCAAGAAAGTGGAGGCGTACATCAAGGCGCACGAAGATCACCTCACCATCCAGCGCATCAAACGCAACATCCCCGTGACCACATTGGACCTTGAGCAACTGGACGAGATGCTGTTCAAGGCCAGCGGCATGAAGAGCCGCACGGATTACGACCAGACCATCCACCCGGAAAAAGCGCTGGGCATGTTCATCCGCGAACTGGTAGGTCTGGATCGTCATGCAGCCAAAGAAGCCTTTGCGGAATTTCTGGATGCGACCCACATGAATAGCAGCCAGATACAGTTCATCAACACGCTGATTGATTACTTCACGCAAAACGGCGTTATGGCACCGCAGCATCTCGCCCAGCCACCTTTCTCCGACATCCATAGCAATAGTTTGTTTGGTCTATTTAACGATGAGCAGGTGCAGGTGTTGTCGCAGAAGATACGCTGGATCAACCAGAATGCCGAAGCGGTAAATGATAAAATGCCAATACTGAAGGCGGCGGAACCCAAACCTAGTTACGGATAATTGGCAATATATGGTTATATTAATGAAAAAAGAGCGGCATACTGGACTTAAAAAGCAATCCACCTCCGTCCATTTAATCTGTGAATGAATTTCCCCAGACTGGCAATATGAACTTTTTCATTTAGTGGAGATTGATATGTCGGCATTACAAACAGCACCATTCCGATTTGAAGGACTGACAATCGAACGCATCATTGTGCATCGAATCTACGCACGGGGACCCGACAAACAACTGAAGGAACCAAAAGTCAGCAGCAAACTAATAAACCTAGAGCAGGCAGCATTAGATGCATTGCAAATGCGAATTACGGCAGCGCTTGGAAATAAATCGCATGGCCTAGAAATGACGATCAGCGAAGTTGGGGAGAATAGTTTCTTCCAAGTTGCCGCAACTATGATTCAAGCTCAGGACGATAAATTCATAGCCCTAACGAAGGCTTTGGCAAATGGATTGAATAAGGCGCAATTAAACACAACAGCGCCTGGCGGCATGTTGGCAATTATTAATGGGCGCGTGGGAAAAGATTCGCTGCCATTTATAGCCGCAATCAAGGCAGAGCCACAGGACGGATTTAAGACGGATGAAAAAGATGATCAAGTCACGATGGAGTATATTGCCGAACTACTACTCACAAACACGCAAAGGCTATACAAGATAGGACTTTTAACCGAGATTGCAAGTAAGCCTGCAAACGCAGATGGACATCATGCAAGTAATTATCGAGCATTCCTATTTGACCATTTGATGACGGCGACTGAGACTCGTTCTGCGGCAATTTATTTTTACCGTGGTTTTCTGGGGATGGATACTCAGGCTTCATCCAAGAAATTAACTCAGGATTTCTTCGAGTTAACGAGAAGCTTTATTGATACATCCCCGATTACGGATGACAAAAAAATTGATTTTCACGAATCTCTCCGTTCCGAACTACGCAGCCAAGAGGCGACCATTAGCGTTGCTGCCTTTGGTGTAAAACACTTCCAAAATGATATGCGCAAACAGTACGAAGTATTTATGCATGGTAAAGGGTTTCCTCAAAACGCCGTGAACAAGGATACTGATTATATTCATTGCAAGTTGAGCAGACGCCGGAAATACATATTCACAAATGGCGTGTCGATCTCAACCCCACCAGAGAAGGCGGAAGATTTTCTTGAAATTGAACCTGCGAATACAGCCGGTATAACTGTCGTTAGAATTAAAGCATCTTTTAAAGGGCAGGAATAATGGACACTGATGCTTTCCGCAAACATCTTGAAGAAAGCAAGTCGGGTTTCGCCGCATGGGGAAAGTATGTCACTGAAAAAATTAATGAGGGAGCAAGTCAAAAACTGGGAGAAGAAGGCATCGCCATGTGTTTTAAAATCCCCTCCATCCCTCGCTTAAAGAAAATTGATTCAGCGCTGGGAAAAATTGGCAGAAAAGGATATGACAACCCGATTGCACAAATGACAGACCTAGTTGGTGTTCGCTATGTTGTGTTGCTTTCTGAACAAATAGATTTTGTATGTGATATTTTAAAATCAGAACCAACTTGGCTGGCTGAAGTATCTAAAGATTACCAGCAAGAAATAGAGACAAACCCAAAGATTTTTGACTATCAGTCTCAGCACTTTGAAGTTCGTCCCAAAAATAATTTTGAAATTAATGGGATTTTAATTACGACGGATATGTGTTGTGAGGTGCAAATTCGCACTCTGTTACAGCATGCATATGCAGAGTTGGTTCATGACAGTATTTATAAACCAGTTGGGCAAGTGCCGTACAAGGCGGAGCGACAAGTAGCCAAAAGTATGGCACTGATGGAAACAACGGATGAGCTGTTTTGCAGCACCATGAAACTGCTGACCGATGTAAATAAGCCGAGAAACCAGCTATATGAAGATCTCACAAGCATTTATCGTGAAAAAATTGGGGGGCATCATCTCCGACCTGATGTCAAAACAAGCTACGCTGTTCTAGATGAGTTCCGGGAGTTATTTAAGGATGGGTTGTCAGCCGAAATTGGAAGATATATTGAAGGCAAACAATATATCGCTAAAAAAGTTGTAGATCGAGCAAAGACTAACCTCTTCTTTGCTCAACCCATCATTTCATTCGTTTACTGGGCAGTCGATGAAATTGATCCAGATGAGTTGAAGAGGCGCTGGCCACTGCCTGGATATTTGAGAGACATTGAAGTCATTTTTAGCGACCTAGACAGAAAACCAAGCTACTAAAAATACAATACTGATGATGCGTGTTCAAAGATGCTCATAAACTGTCGCTCTTGGGACCTAGAGGTCAGCTTCTCAGCCTTATAAATGCCGTCGATTGCTGAAGAGAATGCATACATTCCAGCCTCCGCATTTCTCGGTACCATGCAGAATCTGCTCGAAAGTCAGGAATTTGAATGCGACATCCTTACCGACCTATTTGGAGATCTATCGCAACTAGGTCTCCTGACTCTCACCGACCTCAGGTTGCTGTCGAAGGTGGGGCAGCCAGAGCTTTGGATTCACCACCAGACCGCAATAGATCGGCTTTCGGGTGCTACTACGGTGTCACTTTTTCAACGAGAGATCATGCATGATTTGCACCTAAAGAAAATGGTATAAATTAATATGAAAAAATTGACGCTAATAAATTCAAAGCTGCCTGACGAAGCACTTTTCGATTTACTAAATCGGGATGCTGCACTATGGGTCAGTACTGCGATCGAGAGCTCATCAGCAAGCATTGATTTAATCGCTCGACTGATGTTGCTACCTTGGAAATTAGTTCTCTGCGAGTCTTCGTCTGTGGAACTTGTTACAGCACTAAATACCATTGCTGCTGAGCCTGGGAGCTTGTATTTGCACCGGGGATTTCTTCATCTCCTTGGCGTTGACCCCTCATCGCGTCAGTTACCAGCGCGAGCACTGCCAATTTATTTACTGAACGGTCGAGATGATGCCATTGACCGCGAGGAATCTTCCAGCTTATCTGGGATGTCTGCTTTACGTCGTCGATTGAATATGATTGAAAGACTTCAATCTTCGGCACCCAAACGTGTGATAGTGATTGGTCCCAATCTTCTGCCTGTCATTGAACAGCTTGAAGATTTGTGGCGCTCAGATTTTCGATCATTGCTAACTTTTGTTGCGCCGGCCGAAAACGATATCGAGATAATTAGCCAACACTGCGAAAAACTCGCAGATATTAGTTCAATCTCGCTTGTAGCGACTTCGATTGATAAATTTTCAAAAGATGTTACAGAGCGTGGAATTAAACAGCTCCCTGACGCTAACATTGTTCTCCGCATTAGAGACGAAAATGAAAATATCAAGGATGTTGATGTAACAGTAGCAGAGTTACCAGAACAACCAATTCTTGATAACTTTGAAATTATAAAGAGCAATAATCTACGCCGCCTAACTGAAGCAGATTTATCTATTGAGGATATTGATGGCTTCTTTGGACGCCAGAGTAAATCATGGCGCGCATACGCTGCTGGGTTACCTTGGATATACGACGCATCCTGCTCAAGAATACTTTTAAAGTCTTTGGGAAAAGCACTCCGCGAAGGAGTGGATGCAAATAGTGTGCTTTACGTCTCGTCAGAGTCTGGCGCTGGCGGTACTACATTAGCGAGACACTTGGCTTTTGAAGCTGCATCTGAGGGTTACCCAACGCTATTAGTGAAATCACATGTGTTTGAACCAGATGCAACAGAAGTGGTGAGTTTTATTAACCGAGTTCAAGCAATCACTGTTGGTGAAAAAGACCACGTAGATGCATCTAAGCAAATATCCAGAAATAACGAGATACCTTGGCTATTAGTTTGTGACCGAGAACAATGGGATGGCAAGGAAGTACAAATAAATGGATTTCTTGCTGAAATAACACGAAGTGGGCGACCAGTCATTCTTCTGAAAGTTCTCGGCCCAGTACATTCATCAAGTTGCCCACCTGGAAAAGAAATCGCCTCGTTAACACACGAGCTTGATAGGAATCAGGTTATCTCAATTGGGGGACATCTCAATAGATTTTTAAAACCTTTTGGTAGGGGTAAGAAAGAAAGCGATTGGGAGCGTTTTTGGGAACAGCACAAACCAGACCTTGATACCAGCATAGCAGCCTTCTGGGTGACTTTGGACTTTTGGCTTAGAGGCTTAATTGATTTAGGTGAGACTGTACAGTCATGGTTAATTAAACAATTTAAGCAACAGAGTTTAAGTGCCGATGTGCAGACTATTTTGCTTGAGATATCAGCACTTACCATTGAGCGTAGAAGCGTTCCAGAGTATTTATTACATCAGCCAACAAGCACGTTACGGCCTCTCTCTGTTGTATTGGAGGAAATACGAGTGGACATGCCTGGTCTAGCACTTATCCGTCAAACCACTAATGACGGTAGGCTCTGGGCTATTGCTCATGATGTACTGGGTAGATATTTGTTAAATGCCTGTTATCACGATCGTATATTGATGAACGATCTTGGTTTTAAGCATATTGAATCCTCAGTAGAGCTACGCTTACATCTAATTGCTTCAATAACAAGACGAGTGGAGATAGGTGAACGTAGATTTCTTCCATATGCGGTTCAGTTTGCAGTTAAGACACTGAAACTGGACGATGAAGGCAATGCGGAATTTTATCAATATTGGAGAGAAGTATTTAGAATCCTTGAAGCTTTCCCACAGTCTGTTCGCGAAACTAGTCGTACATTTAATCATCACGTAGCCATTTCCCGACGCAGAGTTGCTCAGAGCGATATTTTTGGTTGCACAGTGCAAGAAAAGAGGGAGCTTCTTCAAAAAGCAATAGAACAAATCGAGTTTTCGCTTTTCAGGCTTGATGAGACTTACGGGGATGAATCCAATCTGAATTTATATAACTCACTTGCGTTGGCGTATCAGGATATGGCTACGCTAGAACTTCGCGAAGGTTGCAGTAGCGATATTGTCTCTGCACTCCGTGCTAAAGCTAATGAAGCAACCCTAAATGCTCTAAGGGAAAATCCAACGAATTCTTATGTTTTAGAAACTGCCGCCAAAAATTTAATTCAACAGGGACGATTAGATAGAAAAGTAAAAATAAGTAGTGCTGCTGAATCTCTTGGATATGTATTTCAAGCAACAAACTTGGAGAATTCAAATGCACGACAATACCAGTTGGGCAAGCTTGCCAATGAGGCCTTGTTGTTGTTACGCGATGAGGGTTCTGGTGCTGAAATTGAGAATATGAAAGCTGCAGGTGAAGTGATGGGTTTTCTTGCTGCTGCATGGATTGAACTAACAAAAGATCAATCTCAAGTTGTGAAAGCCTCAACGTCCGAGTTTTCGAGCGA
This sequence comes from Gallionella sp., assembly GCA_030653355.1. Classification (GTDB taxonomy): domain Bacteria; phylum Pseudomonadota; class Gammaproteobacteria; order Burkholderiales; family Gallionellaceae; genus Gallionella. The sequence goes on from JAURZN010000201.1 coordinate 16,433, forward strand.
ACGTGCCGCATCATCTCTTGAGATATTAAAAACTGCGCCACGCCATTGGCTAGTTGTAAAACTTCAATATGACATTGTTTGCGTACTAGAACCTTATGGTTTTGAAGAGCAGCTTGGCCTCCTAGATGAGCTAGATGCCATGGGTTCATATCGTTTGCCAATGCAGTTACGATTGAATAGAGCTATTTTGCTTCATCTTGTTGGAAGACATGCGGATGCTAATTTGACTTTCCGAAATGTGCGATGGGATATCAAGGCACAAAACGAAATTGTTTCAGTGCCAGAAAATCTTAGATGGCTTGTTGGCAAGGATGGTGAAACTAGACTTTTGTGTACTGCTCGTATTGTAGATGACATTGGTTATCGCCCATCAGCTCAAGTCTTTGATCTCAAGAATGCACAGATACCATTTACTCCTCAAGATTTTGGAGGAAAAAAAATGCCAGTAGGCATGACATTCAAATGCCATATTAATTTTGGCGCTATGGGGCCGTTCATTAAACCTCCAGTATCAAAGAAATAAACATGGCGAATCCAGGTAACAACGTAAGGTGGTATGCAGGTAGAAAAGGATGGACACTTTTACGTCGGAACATTATGGTCGAGGGTGATCACGATGTTCGATATCTTAAATTGGCTTCCAACTTGTACAAAAATGAATATGGCCTAAGCTTAGTTGAAAAAGACTTATCTATTTTTTCAGCAGGGACTGGAGATAGAGGAGGGACAGATGGCATATATGAGGAGTTGCCGACCCTTCTTAAGCTTATTGAGACAGATTGTGATGCACAGGGAGCAAAGCTTTTTCGAGTGGTGGCTCTTTTGGATAATGACAGAGCAGGGAAATTTCTCTTACAGGTACTTCTTAAACAGTATCGAACCTTGAAACAAAACAGGGATATATATTTACTAAATAGAATCTTTCCAAGGAACAGTTCTGAGCCTACCATTGTCGACCGGCAGATCAATAGCGAAAACGCCAAGTGGAACAATCTTGATTGTGAAATCGAAGATTTATTGGGGGGGAGTTTATTGGATGCGTTTCAAGATGACAGTTCCAATGCACCAAGAATACCTCCTGTTGAGGTGGAAGGATTTCGCCACTATGAATGGAGTGATGCAGCCAAGTCTCGATTGATTCGATTTGCCGAAGAAAACGCTATGCTTGAAGATGTCATTGGCATTGTTGAGTTACTAAAGTCAATTCGACACTATCTTGGATTGCCGCAAGATGGTGTTAGCTAGAACCGAAATCACCCGCTAGCAATCGCATAGCAGTTCAATCAAATCTATCCTGCTAGGCTAGACCTTTCTTAGCTATGGCAGCCAGATGCTCGCACAAATGTTTGAGTGTATTCATGACCTGCTCCTCATAGGCCGTTGACTGTCGACTGAACTAGATTTTCTCACGGCAAGGTTTTGGTTCCGAAAGGGCATGTTCGGCAAAATTATGCTTCTGGGATGGTACGGCAGAAACCTCATGGTCACAATAGAAGCCCATATTGGGGTAAAATTATGCTTCCGAGTAACGGCAAGGTTCTGGTTCGCAGAACAATCCTGCCTTCTTTTATTTTCAAGGCTCTATTCTTGAAGCGAATCAGATGATCTGGAAACCTAACACTACTGTCGCCGCCGTCATCGAGCGCGACGGAAAATTTTTACTGGTTGAAGAAGAAACCTCGCAAGGCGTGCGTTTCAACCAGCCTGCCGGACACTGGGAACCCAAGGAAACACTGACCGCCGCCACAACACGCGAAGTGCTGGAAGAATCCGCTTATGATTTCGAGCCACACTATTTGCTCGGCATCTACCACTGGCACGCCCCCGAATCCGATACCACTTATCTGCGCTTTGCCTTTGGCGGCGAAATTACAGCCCATCATCCTGAACGCAAACTGGACGAAGGCATACTGCGCGCCGTGTGGCTGACAATAGACGAAATCCGCGCCAATCAGGCGTTGCACCGCAGCCCGCTGGTATTGCGCTGCATCGAAGATTACCTCGCAGGAAAACGCTATCCACTCGAAATGCTGGTGCATTATGAATAAGCGCGTAGTGGTCGGTCTATCCGGCGGCGTGGACTCCTCCGTCACCGCCCTGCTGCTCAAACAACAGGGCTATGACGTGATCGGTCTTTTCATGAAGAACTGGGAAGATGACGACAACAGCGAATACTGCTCGTCGCGTCAGGACCTGCTCGATGCCGTGTCGATTGCCGACACCATAGACATCCCCATCGAGGCGGTGAATTTCGCCAAAGAATACAAGGACCGCGTGTTCAGCTCTTTTTTGAGCGAATATCAGGCCGGGCGCACCCCTAATCCCGATATCCTGTGCAACGCCGAAATCAAGTTCAAAGCCTTCCTCGACCACGCCATGCGCCTCGGCGCGGACTGCATCGCCACCGGACATTACGCACAGGTACGCGAGGTGAACGGACTATTTCAGTTGTTCAAGGCCACCGACAGCAGCAAAGACCAGAGCTACTTTCTGCATCGCCTGGATCAGGCACAATTGAGCAAGGCGATGTTCCCACTGGGCAAGCTGCTCAAATCCGAAGTGCGCACCATTGCCGAGCAGCATGGTTTGTGCAACTTTGCCAAAAAGGACAGCACCGGCATCTGCTTCATCGGCGAACGCCCGTTCCGCGAATTCTTGAGCGGCTATCTGCCCACCCAGCCCGGCGAGATGCGCACTCCGGAAGGCAAGCTGGTCGGCCGTCACATCGGCCTGTCGTTCTACACCTTAGGTCAACGTCAAGGCCTGGGGATAGGAGGCGACAAGGATTCCAGCGGCCAGCCGTGGTTTGTCGCTGCCAAGGAGATGGCGAACAACCGCCTGATCGTGGTGCAGGGTCACGACCATCCGGCCTTGCTGAGCACTCATCTGGATGCACTAAACAGCCACTGGATCAGCGGCGCCGCCCCCCTGCTCAACCACACCTACGCCGCCAAGACCCGTTACCGGCAAAACGATGCGCCTTGCCAAATCAAGCAACTGACAGGCAACGAATGTTCGATTTCCTTCGACCAGCCGCAATGGGCCGTCACACCCGGACAGTCGGTCGTGCTGTATGACGGTGAAATCTGCCTGGGCGGTGCGATCATCGAACAAGGACAGGGCTGATTCGCGTAAAATATCGGTTTTCCGATTTAAGGCACTGCCATGACTACGCTTACCAAACTCACCGCACTCTCCCCGCTGGATGGCCGCTATCACGGCAAAGTTGACGGCTTGCGCAGCTATTTCAGCGAATTCGGCCTGATCCGTTTCCGCGTCCATATCGAGATCGAATGGCTCAAGGCGCTGGCCGCCCAGGCTGACATCCCTGAAGTCGGCCCGTTCTCAGCTGAGACCATCGCACGGCTTGATGCATTAAACGCGAATTTCTCCGAAGCCGATGCACATGCAATCAAGACCATAGAACGCACCACCAACCACGACGTTAAAGCCGTTGAATACTGGTTGCGTGAACAACTCTCCGTCAATCCGGAGACAGCCAATGCACTGGAATTCATCCACTTCGCCTGCACCTCGGAAGATATCAACAACCTGTCCCACGCACTGATGCTGAAAAACGGCCGCGATGCCGTGATGCTGCCTGCCTTAAAGCTGGTCATCACACGACTGACCGATCTGGCGCACCAACTGGCCGATCTGCCGATGTTGTGCCGCACTCACGGCCAGACCGCCACACCGAGCACGCTGGGCAAGGAGATGGCAAATGTCGTGTATCGTTTGCGACGCGCCGAACAGCGCCTGGCCGACGTGGAAATCCTCGGCAAAATCAACGGTGCAGTCGGCAATTACAACGCCCATCTGTCCGCTTATCCGAATGTGGACTGGGAGTCCTTCGCAGAGCAGTTCGTCACAGCACAGGGCATAACCTTCAACCCTTACACCATCCAGATCGAACCGCATGATTACATGGCGGAACTGTTCGATGCGTTTGCGCGCATCAACACCATCCTGATCGACCTGAACCGCGACATCTGGGGCTACATTTCGATGGGATTTTTCAAGCAGAAGGTCATCAAGGGCGAAGTTGGCTCTTCGACTATGCCGCACAAGGTCAACCCGATTGATTTCGAAAATTCCGAAGGCAATCTGGGAATGGCCAACGCGCTGTTGCGCCACCTCTCCGAAAAATTACCGGTCTCACGCTGGCAGCGTGACCTGACCGATTCCACCGTGTTGCGCAACATGGGTGTCGCACTGGGCTACACCCTGCTCGCTTACGAATCCTGCCTGAAAGGCCTGAACAAGTTGGAAGTCAACGAGCTGCGCGTGGCGGCTGATCTGGATGCCAGCTGGGAAGTCATGGCCGAGCCCATCCAGACCGTGATGCGCCGCTACAACATCGAGAATGCCTACGACAAACTGAAGGAGCTGACACGTGGCCAGAGCGGCATCAACCGTGAATCGCTGGCTGCCTTCATCAGCACGCTGAACATTCCCGATGCGGAAAAACAGCGTTTGCTGCAACTCTCGCCGGATACCTATATCGGCCGTGCTGCGGAACTGGCGAAACGAATTTAACGCTACAGCAGCCCTCTTTCCGCAAACGACAGCGTCTGCCCGGCGGCCACCACGAAGTGATCCAGCACGCGCACGTCCACTAACGCCAGCGCCTGTTTCAACGCATTGGTCAGTAACTGGTCGGCCTGACTGGGTTCTGCCACCCCGGACGGGTGATTATGGGCGAGAATGACAGCGGCGGCGTTATGTGTCAGCGCCCGCTTGACTACTTCACGCGGATAAACGCTGGTCTGGCTGAGCGTGCCGTGAAACAGCTCCTCCGAAGCGATCACGCGATGCTGGGTGTCCAGAAACAGCACCAGAAAAACCTCCTGCTGCCGACCGGCCAGCAACAGTTGCAAATAGTCACGCACCACGCGTGGTGAGTTGAGCGAGTCACCGCGTTGCATCTCCTCCTGCAAGGCACGTCGCGACATTTCCAGCACCGCTTGCAGCTGCACAAATTTGGCGGGCCCCATGCCCTTGACCGTACAGAAATCATCCGGCTCGGCGGCAAATAGCCGGGTGAGGCTGCCGTATTTGCCGAGCAAGTCGCGCGCCAGATCTACCGCGCTCTTGCCGGCCACGCCGGTGCGCAAAAAAATCGCCAGCAATTCCGCATCTGACAATGCCGATGCGCCTCGCATCAACAGCTTTTCGCGCGGACGTTCTCCTTCGGGCCAATCGACTATGCTCACGATCACCTCCATCGATTCCGACAACTCGCTACATGATCACATGAATGCTTGCGCGGATTATTATGTCACGGGAATGCCAGCCTTGCAGAATACGCCCTACTCCCCTATTCTGTTCAACCCTGTCAACTCAACTGCATCAACGTGCTCAATTTCAACCGTTACGCCCTGCTGGTATTGATTTCACTGACTGGCGGCTGCGCCAGCTTTTCCGATAAGGCGCTACCGCCTGCTGCCGAACCCGCCAAGGCGAAACCCGCCATTTCGAAGCCTCCCGCAGTATCTGCCCCCGCCGTCACCCCTGCAATCCCGCGCGCAACAGCGCCTGCACCCACAGCACCGACCGACTCACAGAGTCGCAGCCTGGTATTAAAACTCCTGCCTGCCAAACTCAAGGACAAAGATGGCTGGGCGGACGATTTGCAATCCGCATTCAAGGCCTTGCAAATCCCACCCAGCATCGAAAATTATTGCGCCACCGTGGCCATCATCGAACAGGAGTCAAGCTTTCAGGCCAACCCGCCCATCCCGGGGCTGCCCGCCATCGTCCGGCGAGAAATTGAACAGCGACGCGTAAAATACAGCATTCCTCAAAGCGTGGTTGACTGGATATTGTCCACCACCTCGCGCGACGGGCGCAGCTACCAGCAACGCCTGAACACCCTCAAAACAGAAAAGCAACTCAGCGACTTGACCGAAGAAATTGTCGCCTCGATACCTGCGGGCAAGAAACTGTTTTCCAACTACAACCCGGTACGCACCGGCGGGCCCATGCAGGTCAGCGTCGAATTCGCCGAGAGCCATGCGCGCGCGCGACCTTATCCCTACCCCGTCAACAGCAACCTGCGCAACGAAGTTTTCACCCGTCGCGGCGGCATTTATTTTGGCAGTGCCATTCTGCTCGATTACCCTGCCCCTTACGACGAAATGATCTATCGCTTTGCCGACTTCAATGCAGGCCGTTACAGCAGCCGCAACGCCGCCTTTCAGCGGGCATTGTCGCAATTGAGCGGAACACCGCTCGCGCCAGACGGCGATCTGCTGCGCTACAAGAACGGTAACATCGCCCCGGAATCCAGCGCTACGCAACGCGCCCTGCTGGCTATCAGCACAACTCTGCAAATGAGCGAAGCCGAAATACAACGGGATTTACGCCTGGAAAAATTATCAACTTTCAGCCGTACGCTGCTTTATACCCGTTTATTTGCGTTGGCGGATCGTAGCGGCATCCAGCCACGCGTGCTCATGCCGCAAATCAACCTGAAAAGCCCCAAGTTTCAGCGCAAGCTCACGACCAAATGGTTCGCCACACGGGTGCAAACACGTTATCAGCGCTGCCTGCGGCAGCGATAAATTCAGGCTTAATGCCACAGCCTGATACCCGCTGATAGTTATACCGGTACTTTTTCTTGTAAGATACGCCGCATGAACAAATCGCACATCGTACTCGGCATCACCGGCGGTATCGCGGCCTATAAAGCGGCAGAGTTGCTGCGCCTGTTGACCAAACAAGGGGTTTCAGTGCAAGTGGCGATGACCGAGGCGGCCTGCCACTTCATCACACCGACCACCATGCAGGGTTTGTCCGGCAAGCCCGTGATAAGCTCTCAGTGGGATGCGCGAGTGCCGAACAGCATGGCGCATATCAACCTGAGCCGTGAAGCCGACGCCATCGTGATCGCGCCCGCGAGCGCAGATTTTATCGCCAAACTGGCACATGGCCTGGCGGATGATCTGCTTTCCACCTTATGTCTGGCGCGCGACTGCCCCTTACTGATTGCACCGGCAATGAACCGGGAAATGTGGCAGAACCCTGCGACCCGGCGCAATATCGCGCAACTGCTTGCCGATGGCATACAAGTACTGGGTCCGGATAGCGGCATGCAGGCCTGCGGCGAGGAAGGCGCAGGGCGAATGCTGGAGCCTGAACAGCTCGCCGAACACATCGTCGCGTCCTTTCAGCCCAAGCTCTTACCCGGCGCACGAATTCTGATTACCGCAGGGCCCACCTATGAGGCGATTGATGCGGTGCGCGGCATCACCAATCGCAGCTCAGGCAAGATGGGCTATGCCATCGCGCGGGCCGCACTGGAAATGGGTGCAGAAGTGATACTGGTATCGGGGCCCACTGCCCTGACTGCGCCCGCCGGTGCACAAACAACGAATGTGCAAAGTGCCGCGCAAATGTATGAAGCCGTCATGCACAACGTCGCCCGCAGTGACATTTTTATCGCGGTGGCAGCGGTAGCCGATTACCACATTGCCCAGCCCAGCGAACATAAAATCAAGAAGAGTAACGCCCCGCTCACATTGGAACTCATCCCCAATCCGGATATTCTGGCGGATGTCGCCACCCTTCCCAATCCGCC
>JAURZN010000214.1 GCA_030653355.1 Gallionella sp.
TGGCGCTGAACAACATCAGCAAAAAATGGACGATGCCGATACGAGATTGGAAGGCTGCGCTAAACCGGTTTAATATCCAGTTTGAGGACAGAATGCCGCAGCGTTAAGAAAACCCGTTTACACAAAATCCAGGACACCCTCGTGATTCATTCCACTTACCAGAACCAACATACCTTGCCCAATCCACAATCAACCCTGACATCTCACATAATTCAGTTATTTCTTTTTTAGTATATCGTTTATCTCGAACTATTAACTCAGCTGGCAACTTTTCACCATTTTTAAACAGTTCTTTTCTATATACAACATGCGTGGATATATCTACTAAATAGTAATCAGGATCAAAAATATTTCCAGTATCCTCCATAACTGAAGATGAAGACAAATCTAATATTTGGTTGGGGGTATCATCAAATACAAACTTGTATTTTGCATTGCTTTCAGTTAACTCATAATTCATCACGGACAGGAGAACCTTCCCGCCTGAATTGACACAACTTACAATATTTTTTAATATTTTGAGATTATCAGAGTCATCAATGAATGAGCCAATCACGTCATACAAGCAAATTGCTGCGTCATATTTTTCATTCAACTTAATTTCTCTAAAATCCCCAACCATATAGCTTTGTGATAATTCACTTGAATTAACCGCAATGGACTCTGCTTTAGCAATAAACTCTTTAATGTAATCTATACCTTTTGCAACTATTCCTCGATTTGCTAATTCATTACAGTGTCGCCCAATGCCACATCCAATATCCAGAACACGCTGTCCTTCTTTTAAGTCACATACATCAACAATGAAATCAATTTCCTGATGAGTATGACCAAGCCATTTGTGATTGCTATCCAGAATCATTCTAGAGTACGCTTCTCTTGTCGTTTCCTCAGATGCATCAATCATTTTATTGATTTCATCTTTTGTTAGCTTCAATTGCTCTTGATCATTAAATGTAAATGCGAACCACTCCCATCCTTCATCTAGACGTCCTAGAGCCCATGGAACACTATCAGTAGAAGCATTTTCAATCATTACATCTAGGTCGCTATGGTTTACAAAAAATTCTGTATTTATCTGAGACTTATCTGCAACAACATCTATTACAGTTGATTCATCAACATACGGAAGATTATCTTTGCCGACTTTATGTAGCTTTACTCTATTTTTTCTTATTCTTATAGGTGTGCAGCGCCGTCTAGTAGCTTTCTCTAGTGCTCTGACCGCATATGGATTAGCTGTTATAACTCCCCATGCAAAATGATTTGACCAGCCCCAAATAGAGAACAACAGAGTTTTAGCCACATCAATATTTCGATAGCTCTTATGCACTACAAGTTGAGTAACCCATGAAACAACACCATAGTCTTTTACTTTAATCATTATTGCTATTGCATATGCAATTAATTCACCATTAATTCTTGCCTGATATAAATGAGCATTATTACCATTAATCCACTTCTTTATCCGTGATGGTGATAGTTTTATTTTTTCTCCTTTTCGATATTTCGAACATTCACTCCATACGCCATAGTGTTCAGAATACAGATCAGAACACTCCTTGAGTGTTTCAGTTAATGCCAACTCGCCGGGCATTGAGGTATATTTTATTTCCATAGATATTGTTATGCCTCCTTCATCGAGCTGCGAAATGCGCTAACAGCTACAGGAGCTATAGTCTCAAGGAATTTTAAAATTTCTTCAGCATATATACGAATTTCATACTGCGCATGAATATGTAGACGCTCATGCAGAAACCGAAACCAATTATGTAAATTTGCTGTTGCAAACATATGACTATATGTGCCTACAGGTAGCACAGAACGTGCTAATTCGCGTGGGCAGCCATTTTTTATTAAGTCATGATAAATTTTGAAAGAATGTACGTTTGCCGTTTTTATCCAATCCCTAAAGATTTCTGCCTCAGGATGTTGATCATCTGTCCTCATCTGTTTATTGTCTGTAGATTGCGTACCAATCTTATCCAATTCAGGCACATAGAATTCTTCTGGCAGTTCTTTATATCTTGCAGATAACTCATTGTAACTCTGTGTGCGATGGCGATGCCATTGCCTAAAAACGAAGATAGGAGCTTTCACTTCAAAAGTAGCCGTAACTGCCTCAAATGGAGTGTTGTGTCCGTTTTTATACAAATAATTAATTAGCTTTTTATCAGAACCCTCATCTTCGCCAGTTCTCCATTCAGCATCGTAAGATACTCTAGCATTACGTACTATTGATAAATCGTCACCCATGTGGTCAATTAGTCTTATCAAGCCGTGATCTAATACTTTTACTGCTTTACTCATCTTAAACTCCATCCCTGACAGTTAAATTTAAAATACTGTATAGTTCCTAGTTACAGCCACAAGACTATCAAACTGATATGACCAATAGTTCTATTGACCATAAAGTCCTAACAAGTAGTTTCCACTAACCAAAGCGTTAGAACTATAAAATAAATAACTTTCCAACATTCTCGCCACCGTTCAAGTAACACGTGGGCGGTAGCCCTGCAGGTAAAGCCAATGTCTGCAATTGGCACCTTGCCGATCTTGACGTGTAAGCCGAAAACCTGCCCTTGGCGCTTTCCGAACGATCAATTTTTCAGCCTGCTCCAAACCTGCTATTCGCCAAGTAACGCTGTCGAGACAAACTGGAGGTTCACGCAACACACATAAATTCTTACACCCACAGATCAGATTATTTTTTTATTCCTAATTGCAGAGCATCCATTTGAGTAATATACCTGTAACTTTGAGGTGGAGAAAAATTACTAAGTAGCTTCCTTAAGCACGAAAGTGGGATTGGCTTGTCGAGACGTTGATGATTATTGAGTGAAATCGCGACAGCAGTACTTGACGCCTCAAAATACACATCAAAATTCTCCTTTGGGAGTTTTGCCTTTTTTCCACAACTTTCCCAGATTGCACTTGGAGTATCCTCAGTAATACCTTTTATCTCTGCGGTTCCAAGAACGCTACACATAGGACTTGTGGCATATAGGATTACTATATCTCCTGCTTCTACGTTGGGTTTTCTTCGACGCAATTCGACAGTTTTTTTCCCTTCCAAGATTAACTCAGCATATTGCTGATGAATTGACAAAAATAAATAACGTTTGCTGTCCAACTTTTCTCTCATTTTTATTGATTTGGGTAGCGTATTTGAAAATACAGTTTGGAGGGAATTCGAACGGGCGATTGCAATTGCGAACGAATGTTATTGTCTTTAAGCATATTCTGGAGTGAGCTCCATGAAACTGGTGATTCTAGTGGAAGTGTACCTGAGAAGCGTAATGCCATAACCATTGATGAGGGCGTGCCCCCAGCGATTTCTATCACCCTGTTCCGATCAAATACTCCCAATCGCCTAAACTGCCTATATGCTTCCTTGGCAGGGTCAATTGATACCTCCTCTAGTCGAGAGCAAGCTCTTAACTGTTCCGACTGGGGGACGCGTTTGTTCTGACTAACATACCAAAGCAATCTTGCAGGTGCTGTCAAACCACCGTCATTCTTGGGGGAGCGATAATACACGGCCTCCTGATTAAGCGCTAAATTTACATCTGCACCAAACAAATCAGAGGCGGCAATCTCACCATCAAATAAATGTTGTGCAAAACTCGGCTGAATGGCAATTATGAACGCAGGAATATTTAGGTCAGTGATTTCCAAAGGCCATAACATGCGCTCAACAAGACATAGCATCACCTGATCTGATGTTCTGACAGATTGATCAAGGTCAAGTCGGAGCGATGCAAAAACAGAATGGAAGTTTGAATGCTTGACTAATAAATTTGCCAACATGCCGTCCACTTGCCTCGACGAATATCCACCTTGCAGTATTACCTTTACCCAGACATTTTCAGATTGAATAAATCCTAATTGCGGCAGTTGAACAGCAATTGAGTCACTAAATAATTTATCTGACAGCAGGCAGATTTGAATATGACGCAATTCTTTAATAAGAGCCTTTGCAAGCAAATAGCGCACCACTGATGATGACAGGAGCCCCCTTCTTCCTCTTGCAAGTTGAATATCGAGGACACCATTTGTATTGATGGAGTAACCTAAAATTCCCAAGGGTTCGTTGTTTTCATCCCTAACAGTAAGGCAGTAGCAGTTTCCTGGTGAAGCTCGCAAGGTTCGGACGATATGCAAAAACTCTGCCTTCCTCTCCCCCCTGTCGGTATCCTGAAATGTTGCTGCGAGCTCATCTTCATCATGCGCTTGGTCTCGACCGTAATGTAGCGATGTTCCAGCCAATCTATCTCGCTGATATTGACCTTCCCTAATCAGGGCATCGATTTGAACAATCAACTCGGAAGGACGAACAATGGCAAGCCCCGTCTTTTTATATATTTCGTCATATTTTCCTAACAAATAATCATCTCTAGTAATAAAAGATGTTGCATTACCTGCTATAGCCCATGCTATTTGACGAATATCCGATCTGTCCTGAGACCTTGTCGCAGAAGGAAGAATGGTTTCCAATATATTCACATAAGCATCAACTTCTTCCTTTTTTGCTACGATCTCCTCGAACTTTTGTGCATATTGGCGACAGCTCTCACGATTAATAATATCGGGGGATCGAATAATTTCGTTGTACAGTTCCGGCGTGACCAATAAACGAATTTCATCTAATAACCAATCAGCGCGCAGCCCTTCTGTTTCCGCATTCGTCACCTTGAATAAATCAAAAAAAACGTTGGCATCTATTACTGCTGATAGCGTGGTCGATTGCTCTTCACTCGTTAATGTAAAAAGGTCATCATTTCTGTAATCCATCCACCAGTAAGTTAGTGGATCACCGTCCTTACTTTTACCGCACTTCTCCTGCCGTGCTACAAAACCAATTCGTGGCCACACTTTGGAGGCTGGATAATCATTACGACACCATAGCCCCATCCCTCGGTATTGAGAGGTTCGGCTGGATAATTCAGCTATCAATCGTTTGGCTAATCCCTTACTTCGATATCCTTGGTTAATGCACAGGTGAACAACAGAAATTTTGTGTCCCGGAGAAGCCCTCCAAGACACATATCCTGCCAATGTATTTCCTCCCTCTAAGGCGCAAAGAATCTGACCATGAGATGCATAGTCGGTAAACGCGCCCTCTGGAAAAAATCCCAGCCACTTGGAGTGAGCTCTCCATAGCTCTTGTACCTTACCCAGAAAAGGCGAGTGTTCATCTATGATCTCGAATTTCAAATAAAACCCTATCCGGTAGATTCATTGAAAAAGTTGGGGGTGCAGCACGAAATTTAACATCTAATTCCATTGCTAACCACATGGAGAAATATATGAGCATACTCCGTCGGCATTGATGATCGCACAGTTTAAGATTGTTTTAGAGCGTTTTTGAGGTGCTGGTTATTGCACGAACCTGCCCATCGACCTGCATTATTACACGGCAAAAATCCGTCAGTTCAATTCTACACTCGCTCGGACAGCAAGCGACGCTTTTACACCATTTTCACTGGCCTGCTCCTAATCATTATAGGCTGCCGGATTGCAAACATTATGGCTGGCGGTTTTCACCAGAATACGCATCTTAAGCAAGCAGACTCAAACTGCTGACCCCTTGGATAAATTTTTTATACCTATTTTATCGCTCCACTGATTTTTTTGTCCCATACGGTGTCCCATATAAAAACGAAAAATCAACCGTAAAACAAAAAAGGACTTACAGCGATTAACCGTAAGTCCTTAATTTATATGACAAATTCTGGTAGGAACGAGCAGACTCGAACTGCTGACCCCTTGGATGTCGACCAAGTGCTCTAACCAACTGAGCTACGCTCCTTTTGAAGAGCGCGCATTGTAGCCGAAACCTTGGCCTGCTTCAAACTTTATCGCGCCGAAAAAATCTCGATACCTCAATAGCCGGCACGGGGCGGCTGAATAAGTAGCCTTGATACTCTTCGCACTGCAGGGATTTAATGAAGTCCAGCTGCGCCTGTGTCTCTACCCCCTCCGCCGTCACCTTCAGCCCCAGGGCGTGTGCCAGCACCGCCGTGGCACTGACTATGCTCGCATCATCGGGATCGGTCACGATATCGCGCACAAAGGATTGGTCTATTTTCAACCGGTCCAAAGGCAGATTTTTCAGGCGACTCAACGATGAATAGCCCGTGCCGAAATCATCCAGCGCCAGCGTGATGCCCGCCTCGTGTAGTTGCTCCATCACCGCCAGCCCCGCCTTGCCCATATCCATCAGCATGCTTTCGGTAATTTCCAGCTCCAGATAACACGCCTCCAGACCCGCATCACGCAGTATCGTCATAACGCGCTCAGGGAAATTGCCCTGTTTAAGCTGGCGCGCGGAAAGATTGACTGCAATCGGCACGATATCGTATCCCTGCGCCTGCCAAAGACGTGCCTGCAAGCACGCTTGACGCAGCACCCAGTCACCTATTTCATTGATCAGACCGCTTTCTTCCGCGACGGGGATGAATAACGCCGGAGAAATAAAGCCCATTTCAGGATGCTGCCAGCGCAACAAGGCTTCCATGCCTACCATTTCCCCGCTCAGCAAATTCACCTTGGGCTGGTAATAAACCATCAGTTGGTGCTGTGCAATGGCTGCGCGCAAACCTGTCTCCAATTTGAGCCGCTCCATTGCCTTGATATTCATTTCAGGCGCATAAAACTGAAAGCTGTTGCGGCCGCTATCCTTGGCACGGTACATCGCCAGATCCGCATTGCGCAACAACTCGACGGTTGTCGTACCATCCTCAGGGTAGATGCTTACGCCGATACTGGGCGTAATGGATAACTGATATTCATTCAGGATGAATTTTTCCTGTAGCGACGCGATCATCTTCTCCGCTACAAAAATCACCTCGTCTGCCGAATTGAATTCCGTCAACACCGCCACGAATTCATCGCCTCCCTGCCGGGCGATGGTGTCACTGCGGCGCAAACAGACCCTGAACCGCTCGGCAACCTGTTTGAGCAAGGCGTCGCCGACCTCATGCCCCAGAGAATCATTGATATTTTTGAAGTGATCCAGATCGATAAACATCACTGCGATTTTGGCCTGATTGCGCTGGGCGGATGAAAGCGCCTGTTCGAGACGGTCTGCCAGCAGATAGCGATTAGGCAAGCCGGTCAGCACGTCGTAATTGGCCAGATAGTTGATGCGCTCCTCTTCCTGCTTGCGTTCAGTAATATCGAGATAGACCGCGACATAGTGGGTAATTGCCCCTGATTGTTCATCACGCAACACGGTGATAGTGACCCATTCTGGAAACACGACACCATTCTTGCGCCTGTTCCAGATTTCACCCCGCCACATATCCTGACTATTAAGCGATTGCCAGAATTCGTGATAGAACTCGCGATTATGCCTGCCGGATGCAAATATTTTCGGACTTTGGCCCAGCACTTCTTCAGCCTGGTAACCGGTAATTTCGGTAAAGGCCTGATTGGTCATCACGATTTTCTGATCCGCATCGGTAATCATGATGGCTTCAGTGTTGCTCTCGAATACCTTGGCAGACAAACGCAGACCCTGTTCCGCCTGTTTGCGCTGCATGATTTCACGAGTCAGGTTAGCCACCATGCGATGTATCGCCGCAGACAGGTGCGCCACCTCGCCCTCACCCTGATGCACCGGCACATCGCACTGCAAATCCCCTGCGGCTATCCTGTCAGCGGCAATGCTGATGCGCGAAATCGGGCGGGCGATTCGCCCCGCCATCAGCCAGCCCAGCCAGGCGAACAACAAGCCCAGCGCCGCACCCACCTGCAAAATGTGCTGCTGCAAATGCCGCGCGGGCGCAAAAGCCGCGCCCACTTCCTGACGCACCAGACTCACCCAGCCCATCCCCGGATACTCACGATAACCGGAAGATTTGGCAAAACCGACCAGATAGGTCTTGCCATCATTCCATTTGACCAACTGATAGCCACTGCTATTCGGATTATCGCCGATAGCCTGCACGACCTCAGGCGACAGCTCCGACAGCTTGCTCTGCGGCTCGACCGGGCCGGACAGCATCAAACCGCCTTTGCTCACCAGAAAGATGTCTTTGCCGGGCGTCTGCTTGCTGTCGAGTACTTCCTCCGCCCAGCGCCAGTAGATATGTCCGCACAACACGCCCTGCAACACACCCTGGCTGTCTTTGACCGGTGCGGCCACATCCACCAGATAAAAAGATTCTCCGCTCGGATTGGGCAACAGCTTGGCCAGCAGCAGCGCATCATGCACATCGCCGAAATAGACACCCTCACGCCCCTTGTCACACCACGGGCGTTTGCTCAGATCCTTACCCTCGAGGTACTGCCCCGTGCCGACCATGCCTTTACCCTGCGCATCGCAAATGCCAATCCACGCGTAAGCATTAAAAGTGGTTTGCAGCCGTTCGAGTATCTCGCGCTTGTGCGCCAGCGACACCAGCGGGTCGCGTATTTCATCGAGTATCGCCGCATTCTGAATCTCGCGACTGCGCTCAAACATGCCGCGATCGAGCACATCCAGTGCATTTTTTGCACGCAGCGCAAAGGCCTCACCCTCAGTCTGCTCGATCTGGCTCCGGCTGATATCGGCCGCGTAATAGCCGATGGCGACAGAGAGAAGCATGACCATGGCACCCGTCGCCAGACTGATTTGTGCACGCAGACTGTATCCGGGATGCAGTTTCTTTAGCCAGTTATTCATAAGGTCGCAGAATACAAATTTTAATAGCCGCTCGAGGCCAGATTATCAAAACGCGTATATTCACCGCGGAAAGCCAGCGCCACCGTGCCGATCGGGCCGTTACGCTGCTTGCCGATGATGATTTCGGCCTTGCCCTTGTCCGCCGAGTCGGAGTTGTATACTTCATCGCGGTAAATAAACAGGATCAGGTCGGCATCCTGCTCGATCGCACCCGATTCGCGCAAGTCGGACATCACCGGACGCTTGTTGGGACGTTGCTCCAGCGAACGGTTAAGCTGCGACAGTGCCATCACCGGACACTGCAACTCTTTCGCCAGACTCTTCAAGCCACGCGAGATTTCCGAGATTTCAGTGGCGCGGTTTTCGCTGGCTTTACCCGCATTGGAACTCATCAGTTGCAAATAATCCACCACGATCAACCCCAACTGCCCGTGCTGGCGATGCAGGCGGCGCGCCCGTGCGCGCAAATCCAGTGACGACAGGGCGGCTGATTCGTCGATAAACATCGGCCCATCATTGAGCCTGCCCAGGGCATGAGTCAGCCGCCCCCAGTCGTCGTCCTGCAAACGCCCCGAACGCAAATCATGCTGATTCAGCTTACCCACCGAGCCCAGCATACGCATCGCCAGTTGCGCCGCGCCCAGTTCCATACTGAAAATGGCCACCGGCAACTTGCTGTCCAGCGCGATATTTTCCGCGATATTGATCGAGAAAGCCGTCTTACCCATACTCGGACGCCCCGCCACGATCACCAGATCACCGGCCTGCAATCCTGAAGTCATTTTATCCAGATCGGCAAAACCGGTCGGCGTGCCCGTCACATCGCTGGCATTGTCGCGTCCATACAGCGTTTCGATACGTTCAACTACCTGTGTGAGCAACGGCGGCATGGACATAAAACCTTGTTTGCCCTTTGATCCCGCTTCGGCAATCTCGAACACCTTGCCTTCGGCTTCGTCCAGCAATTGCGCGGCATCGCGCCCGGTAGGATTGTAAGCGCTGCTGGCGATATCCGTGCCCACTTCCACCAGCTTGCGCATGATGGAACGCTCACGCACGATCTCGCCGTAACGGCGTATATTGGCAGCAGACGGCACGTTCTGCACCAGACTCCCCAGATAAGCCAGACCACCCGCCTTGTCCAGCTCGTCGCTGTTTTCCAGCGCTTCCGCCACGGTAATCACGTCCACCGGCTTGGCTTGCTCGCTCATGCGCACGATATGACGATAAATCAGCCGATGTTCACGACGATAGAAATCGTCCTCGGAAATCAGGTCGGCGATTTTATCCAGCGCACTGGATTCCAGCATCAACCCGCCCAACACCGACTGTTCGGCTTCTACCGAATGCGGCGGCAGTTTGATCTGATCAATTTGCGCATCTGAATTTGAAAAATTTTGCATGACTGGAACCGATGGCTCGCTAAAAAACGAACCGCATTTTACCTTGCCGCGCGGTAAATTCAGAAAATAAAAAAGGACTGTTTCCAGTCCTTCTTTGTGTTGCCGTGCTACATAAGACTGTCTTAGTGCTCGCCGAGTACCGAAACAGTGATATCCACCACCACATCTGTATGCAGCGCAACGCTAACTGCATGATCACCCACGGTCTTAAGATGACCATCAGCGATACGCACTTGCGCCTTCTCTACCGCAAAACCCTGCTCAGCCAGTGCGGCCGCAACGTCTGCATTAGTCACGGAACCGAACAGCTTGCCGTCCACGCCGGATTTTTGTGTAATCTGCAATGTCAGACCAGCCAGTTTCTCGCCGCGTGCTTGCGCATCAGCCAGTTTTGCCTTGTCAGACGCTTCGATTTCCGCGCGACGCGCTTCAAACTCAGCCATATTGGCAGTCGTAGCGCGCTTTGCTTTACCTTGCGGGATCAGGAAGTTACGTGCGTAACCATTCTTGACATTAACCACATCACCCAATGAACCCAGGTTGATGACTTTTTCCATCAAAATTATTTGCATGTCCGATACTCCTAGTGCAAATCAGTATAGGGCAGCAAAGCCAGGAAACGCGCGCGCTTCACGGCTGTACTCAATTGACGCTGGTAGCGTGTCTTGGTGCCAGTGATGCGAGCAGGGATCAGCTTGCCATTTTCAGAGATGAATTCCTTGAGGATATTCAC
>JAURZN010000218.1 GCA_030653355.1 Gallionella sp.
CGATAGCGGCCGCCATCGGCTCTTCGATCAATTCCACGCGCCGCGCACCGGCACCGATGGCAGATTCACGATTCGCACGACGCTCTACCTGGGTAGAGCCACAAGGCACACAAATCACAATTCGCGGGCTCGGGCTGAAGATGCTGGCCTTGTAAACCTTGCGTATAAATTGCTTGAGCATCTGCTCGGTGACGGTAAAATCGGCAATCACACCATCTTTCATCGGACGGATTGCGGTAATATTCCCGGGTGTCCGCCCCAGCATTTGCTTGGCGCCCAGCCCCACTTGCTGAATGATCTTCTTGCCATTCGGGCCGCCTTCCTGACGAATGGCCACCACCGAAGGCTCATTTAGTACAATACCCTGACCACGCAACCAGATCAGCGTATTCGCCGTACCCAGATCAATCGCCAAGTCGTTAGAAAAATAGCCGTTAAACAATCCAAACATGTTGATTCCCGAAAAGTCCAAAAAGGTGTGCTGCTAAAACGCGTTATGATACTCTATCAGCCTCATTAATATAAAGCTTTTACTATGTCATTAAGTACTGCCGACGTTCAGAAAGTGGCGCGCCTTGCGCGACTGGCCATGAACAACACCGAAATCGAAGCCGCCAGATCCCAACTGTCCGGCATTTTTGAACTGATTGCCGAGATGCAGGCCGTGGATACTACCGATATCGCGCCGATGTCACACGCCCAGGATTTATCGCAACGACTGCGCGCAGACAACGTCACCGAGACCAACCAGCGTGAACTATTCCAGTCCATCGCACCGCAAGTCGAATCCGGCCTCTATCTTGTCCCTCAGGTTATCGAATGACGCGTGAAACGTGACTTGCCGCTGTGCGGCTCAGGTGAAATGTGAAACGCAGTAGTGCTTTCACCTTGCACCTTGCACTTTTCTCCCATCACGGAATTACAAAATGATAAACGCCACACTCAAACAACTCGGTGTCGCACTGCGCGCCAAACAAATTTCCAGCGTCGAGTTGACGCAACTCTATCTTGATCGCATCGCCACGCACAATCCGGTTTATAACGCCTATATCACCGTGAATGCCAAAACCAGCCTGGCGCAGGCTGCCGCAGCCGATACGCTGCTGGCCGCCGGCGACGCACAGGCGCTGACCGGCATTCCGATCGCACAGAAAGACATCTTCTGCGCCCAAGGCTGGCGCACCACCTGCGGCTCAAAGATGCTGGCCGACTTCATCGCGCCTTACGATGCGCATGTCATCGAGCAATTCAACAGGGCGGGTGCGGTGAATCTGGGCAAGACCAATATGGACGAATTCGCCATGGGGTCAAGCAATGAAACCTCTTATTTCGGCCCGGTCAGAAACCCGTGGAATCCGAAGGCCGTGCCCGGCGGCAGCTCCGGCGGCGCAGCTTCGGCAGTAGCCGCCCGCTTGTGCGCGGCCGCAACCGGCACTGACACCGGAGGTTCGATCCGCCAACCCGCCGCGCTGTGCGGCATCTCCGGCATCAAGCCCACTTACGGCACGGTGTCGCGCTATGGCATGATCGCCTTCGCTTCCAGCCTGGACCAGGCAGGCCCGATGGCGCGTAGCGCGGAAGATTGCGCGCTGATGCTCAACGTCATGACCGGCTTCGACGAACGCGATTCGACCAGCTTGCAGCGCGACAAGGAAGACTACACGCGTGATTTGAATAAGCCGCTTACCGGCCTGCGCATTGGCTTGCCTAAGGAATTTTTCGCCGAAGGCCTGTCGGCGGATGTAGGCAGCCGCGTTGCTGAAGCGCTTGCCGAATACCGCAAACTGGGTGCTACCCTGGTCGAAATTAGCCTGCCGAATACCCGGCTGGCCGTACCGGTCTATTACGTACTCGCCCCGGCGGAAGCGTCCAGCAACCTGTCGCGCTTCGACGGCGTGCGCTACGGTTATCGCGCACCTGAATACACAGACTTGGCGGACATGTACGAGAAAAGCCGCGCCCAGGGGTTTGGCGAGGAAGTAAAGCGCCGCATCATGATAGGCACTTATGTGCTCTCGCACGGCTATTACGATGCCTATTACCTGCAAGCGCAAAAGATTCGCCGCCTGATCGCGCAGGACTTCACCGACGCGTTCGAACAGTGCGACGTAATCATGGGGCCGACCAGCCCTTCCACCGCCTTCAATCTGGGTGAAAAGGGCGATGACCCGGTGCAGATGTATCTGTCCGACATTTACACCATTGCCGTGAATCTTGCCGGCCTACCCGGCATGTCCATCCCCTGCGGCTTCGGTGACAACACCATGCCGGTGGGCTTGCAGATCATAGGCAACTATTTCGACGAAGCGCGCATGCTGAACGTCGCACACCAATATCAACTGGCGACCGACTGGCACAGTCGCGCGCCACTGTAAGGAAACAACATGTCCTGGGAAATCGTCATCGGTCTGGAAGTGCATACGCAACTCTCCACCCAAACCAAAATCTTTTCCGGCGCCTCGACCACTTACGGCGCCGAACCTAACACGCAGGCGGACGCGGTGAGCATTGCGCTGCCCGGCGTATTGCCGGTGCTGAACAAGGGCGCAGTCGAACGCGCCATCAAATTCGGCCTGGCCGTCGGCGCGCATATCGCGCCGCGTTCGGTATTCGCACGCAAGAATTATTTTTACCCCGATCTGCCCAAAGGCTATCAAATCAGCCAGTTCGACCTGCCGGTCGTGGGCATGGGCGCACTGACCATTCAGGTGGAGCCACTATCCGGCAACGCCAAACCTTATGAAAAAGTAGTACGCATCACCCGCGCCCATCTGGAGGAAGACGCGGGTAAATCCGTACATGGTGCCTCACAAGGCATGACCGGCGTTGATCTGAACCGCGCCGGCACTCCCTTGCTGGAAATCGTCTCCGAGCCGGATATGTGTTCCGCAGCCGAAGCAGTCGCCTATGCCAAGGCCTTGCATACGCTGGTGCGCTGGATCGGCATTTCCGACGGCAACATGCAGGAAGGCTCGTTCCGCTGCGACGTGAACGTCTCGGTACGCAAACCCGGTGAGCCGCTGGGCACAAGGCGCGAGATCAAGAACCTCAACTCGTTCAAGTATATGCAGCAGGCGATCGACTACGAAGTGCAGTGGCAGATCGACACCATAGAGAACGGCGGCAAGATTCATCAGGCCACCATATTGTTCAACCCGGACACCGGCGAGACGCGCGCGATGCGCAGCAAGGAAGATGCACACGACTACCGCTATTTCCCCGACCCCGATCTGTTGCCGCTGGACATCAGCGAAGAATGGAAGGAAAGCCTGCGCGCCACGCTGCCGGAACTGCCCGAGGCACGCCGCGTTCGTTATGTGAATGAACTCGGCCTGTCCGCCTATGACGCCAACAATTTAACCAGTTCGCGCGAAATGGCGGACTACTTCGACACCTGCGTGAATACCGTCGGCGTGCACGCACCCTCACCTCAATCCTCTCCCGCCAGCGGGCGAGGAGGCGAACGTGGAAATCAATCTTCTATCCTTGCCAAACTTTGTGCCAACTGGCTGACAGGCGAGCTTTCCGCCCAGTTAAATCGCGACGGCCTGGACATGGCCCAGTGCCCGGTCACAGCACAACAGATGAGCGGCATGCTGGCGCGTATCGTGGACAACACCCTCTCCAACTCCGGCGCGAAAGAAGTGTTCCGCACCCTGTGGGCAGAGGGCGGCGAAGCCGATGCAATTATTGAGTCCAAGGGTCTGAAGCAGGTCTCGGATTCAGGTGCGATCGAAGCGCTGGTGGACGAGATCATCGCAGCCAACGCCGACAAGGTCGCCGAATATCGTTCGGGCAAAGACAAGCTGTTCGGCTTCTTCGTGGGACTTGCCATGAAGGCCAGCAAAGGCAAGGCCAATCCTGCACAGTTGAATGACGTGTTGAAACAAAAGCTGGCGGGGTAATGTAGCCCGGATAGAACAAAGTGGAATCTGGGAATACTCGTTGAGATCAAACCCGGATTCCATTGCATCAAGTCCAGGCTAAGCTGACTGTTTTTGTTACCAATGTCAGAATGTCAGATTCCCGATGAATATCGCCGGGGTTCGCCCTGACCATACGCCATTGTTGTGCTAATATGCGCATATCAAGCCAACATTAAAACCGCCATGAATATCAACATAGCGACACCCAAAAAAGCCACCAACATCACCCTTTCAGCCGACGTTTTAAGTGAGGCGAAGGCTTTGGGCATCAATATTTCACAAGCCTGCGACCAGTTCTTGCGTGATATGGTCAGGCAGGAGCAGGCGCGGCGCTGGCAGACCGACAATGCCGAATTCATTGCCGCCTACAACGCGTGTGTGGTGCGCGATGGCTTGCCGCTGGATGCGTGGCGTAGCTTCTGATGGCGCGCTTCGAAGTCTTTTGCAACAGCGGCTCACATGCCGATGACGTTCCGTATCTGCTGGATGTACAAAGCGATCTGCTGAATGGTCTGGATACACGCGTTGTCATTCCCCTGCGTCGCTGCGACCGCTTTCCGGTCAGCCGTATTCCGCAACGATTGACCCCGATTTTCAATATCGAGGGAATAGCGTGCATGCTGGAAACCCCTAAATTGGCTGCCGTACCTCAGCGCATTCTCAAGCAGTCTGTGTGTTCACTGACTGACGAACAGATTACGATAACCGGGGCACTCGATTTTTTGTTTCAGGGTTTCTGAACGCAAATATTCGTTGTCAGTTTTTGACCTTTACAGCATAATTCGCACCGCCGTTCAGACCAATGGGAGAGCGTGGTTTTAATACCATCGCCGAAGGCGTAATACCCGTAACCGCTCAGGCACAAAGAACTATTGGCACAGGCAAATCTGGAGAGTGCTGGAATCAGTTACTAGACGCCAGACTCTAGTTGTTAGTGGGTGTTGTCCGCTGCGCGGATTTTGCATTTAACTAACGACTAGCGTCTAATGACTAGCGTCTGGTTGACTAGCCACCGAAGGGGCAGGCAACGCGAGTTGTAATCTCTCAGGTACCAAGGACAGATGGGGCGCAGCACGATTTCGTGCTGCGCCTTTTTTATTTCCGAAAGAAAACATGACACTCAAAACGACTCCTTTAAATGCAGCACATCGCGCCATGGGCGCAAAAATGGTGGATTTCGGCGGCTGGGACATGCCGGTGAACTACGGCTCACAAATCGACGAACATCATCAAGTGCGCAATGATGTCGGCATGTTCGACGTTTGCCATATGCGCGTGGTGGATGTTAAAGGCGCTGATGTGCGTGTTTTCTTGCGCTATCTGCTGGCCAACAATGTGGATAAGCTGACTCTGCCCGGCAAGGCGCTGTATTCCACCATGCTGCTGGAAAACGGCGGCGTGATCGACGATCTGATTGTGTACTTCATGAGCGAAGACTGGTTTCGTATCGTCGTCAACGCTGGCACGGCAGACAAGGACATCGCCTGGATGAAAAAGCAGGCTGCACTTCATGCGCCGCAACTCGACGTTAGTGATCGCCCCGAGTTGGCAATGATCGCCGTACAAGGCCCGAATGCGCGCGCCAAAGTATGGGAAGCGCTGCCTGGCAGCCAGGAATTAACCGAAAAACTCATCCCCTTCAGCGCGGTGGAAATGGGCACGATGTTCATCGCACGCACAGGCTATACCGGCGAGGATGGTTTTGAAATCATGATTCCGGCCAAAGCCGCACCATTCTTCTGGCAAACGCTGGCGGAAAACGGCGTCAAACCGATAGGCCTCGGCGCGCGCGATACCCTGCGTCTGGAAGCCGGCATGAACCTCTACGGACAGGACATGGACGAGAGCGTAAACCCGCTGGAATCAGGACTGGCCTGGACGGTGGATTTAACCAGTCCCCGTGACTTCATAGGCAAGGCAGCACTGCTGGCGAATCCGCCCGCCAACAAACTGGCAGGCCTGGTATTGCTGGATCGCGGCGTGCTGCGCGGCCATCAAAAAGTTCATACCGCGCACGGTATCGGCGAAATTACCAGCGGCAGCTTCTCGCCCACGCTGGAGAAATCCATCGCCCTGGCGCGCGTACCCAAAGAAGTTGCAATAGGCGATATGGTGCAAGTGGCAATTCGCGATAAGATGCTGAACGCACAAGTGGTAAAGTATCCGTTCGCAAGAAATGGGGAAGTAGTTGTTAGCCTTTAGTTGCTAGTCGTTAGTTAAAAACCCACTGGCGACTAATAACCAATTGTAAGGACCGCGTAGCGACAACTCAAACTAACAACTTACGACTAGTAACTAACGACTATTTAAAGGAGAACAACATGAACAACCCATCCAACCTGAAATACACATCCTCCCACGAGTGGGTCAAAACAGAAGCAGACGGCACGATCAGCATCGGCATCACGCAACACGCACAGGAATTACTGGGCGACATGGTGTTCGTCGAAACACCCACTGTCGGCCGCAAGCTGAGAGCAAAGGAAGAATGCACGGTGGTGGAATCAGTGAAAGCCGCTGCCGATGTATATGCGCCGGTAAGCGGTGAAGTCATCGCTGTAAACAGCGATCTGGACAGCAGCCCCGAAGCCATCAACGAAGACCCCTACGCCGCGTGGATGTTCAGGATGAAGCCCGATAACGCAGCCGACGTATCCGCCCTGATGGATGCCGACGCCTATCAGGCGATGGTGGACAGCGAAGCGCACTAAAGGCAGGATTGAGGACTTAGGAATTAGGATTTAGTAAAACCAATTCCGAGTCCTCACCGCCCCGCTCAATCCTCAATCCTCAATCCTCGCTCCTCAATCCTATGAACACAGACCAATTTGTTAATCGCCACAACGGCCCTTCTGAGCAAGATGTTCAGGACATGCTCAAGAAAATAGACGCACCGACACTGGATGCGCTGATAGCCCAGACCATTCCACAGGCAATCCGTCTGAAACAGCCGCTGAATCTGCCTGAAGGTCTGTCGGAACACGAATACCTCCAGCATTTGCGGGGCATTGCGGCGAAAAACAGGCTTTACAAATCTTACATCGGCCTGGGTTATTACGACACCATCCTGCCGCCGGTGATTCAGCGCAACGTGCTGGAAAATCCCGGCTGGTACACCGCCTACACGCCTTATCAGGCCGAAATTGCTCAGGGTCGCCTGGAAGCATTGCTGAATTTTCAGACCATGGTGATGGACCTGACCGGCATGGAAATCGCCAATGCTTCCCTGCTAGATGAAGCGACTGCCGCCGCCGAGGCGATGACCATGTTGCACGGCCTGCGCACCCGCGAAGCCGCCGCAGCGGGCAAGAATAGCTTCTTCGTCTCGCACGAATGTTTCCCGCAAACCATCGAACTGCTCAAGACCCGCGCCAAGCCGCTGGGCATAGAACTGGTGATCGGCGACTTCAAGACCGTCACGCTCAACGACAAGCTGTATGGCGCACTGCTGCAATACCCTGCGGCCAACGGTGTCGTGCATGACTATCGTGATTTTGTCAGTCGCGCCAAAGAACACGGTATGACTGTCGCCGTCGCAGCCGACATACTCAGCCTGGTGCTGCTCACGCCGCCCGGCGAATGGGGCGCGGACATCGTGTTGGGTTCAACACAACGCTTCGGCGTGCCTATGGGATACGGCGGGCCGCACGCGGCCTACTTCGCCTGCCGCGACGCATTCAAACGTGCTATGCCGGGGCGCATCATCGGCGTCTCGGTGGATGCCGACGGCAACCCCGCACTACGCATGGCGCTGCAAACCCGCGAACAACACATCCGCCGCGAGAAGGCCACCTCGAATATCTGTACCGCGCAGGCACTGCTGGCGATTATGGCCAGCATGTATGCGGTGTATCACGGCGCCGCCGGACTTAAAGGCATCGCCATTCAGGTTCACCTGTCCGCCGTGGCCTTAGCCAACGAGCTGAAAAAACTGGGCTATGACATCGCAGATGACAGTTTTTTCGATACGCTGAAACTGGTGCATACCGACAACGTGAAGATACATGCTCTGGCTGAAGCAGCAGAAATCAACTTCCGTTACAGCAGCGAAGGCCTGGGCATCGCGCTGGATCAGACTACTACGCTGAACGATCTGAACGCAATACTGGCAATATTCGCTCAGGCAGCCGAAAAGCCGAGCGTCACGCTGACACAGGCTCAGGTGGCCGCTCAAGCGATGCAAATAACCGTACGCACCTCGCCCATTCTGAACCATGCGGTATTCAATTCACACCATTCCGAAACCGAGATGATGCGTTACATCAAGCGACTGGAGAACAAGGACCTGTCCCTGACGCACTCGATGATTGCGCTGGGCTCCTGCACCATGAAGCTGAACGCGGCCTCCGAACTGCTCGCCCTGACCTGGCCGGAGTTTGCCAACCTGCACCCTTTTGTGCCGGCGGAACAGGCCGTCGGCTATCAGGAACTGATCGCGGGTCTGGATGCGGCGCTGTCCGAGATTACCGGCTTCGCACAGATGAGCTTCCAGCCCAACAGCGGCGCGCAAGGCGAATATGCCGGTCTGCTGGTGATACAGGCGTATCACCGTTCGCGCGGCGAAGGCCAGCGCAACGTGGCGCTGATTCCTTCCTCGGCGCACGGCACCAACCCGGCCAGTGCGGCGATGTGCGGCATGAACATCGTGGTGGTCAAATGCGATCAGAAAGGCAACATCGATGTGGATGATCTGCGCGAAAAAGCCGAAATCCACAAGGATGATTTGTCCTGCCTGATGGTGACCTATCCGAGCACGCATGGCGTGTATGAAGAATCCATCATGGACATCACCTCCATCATCCACGCCAACGGCGGTCAGGTGTACATGGACGGCGCCAACATGAACGCGCAAGTCGGGCTGACCAGCCCAGGCAACATCGGCGCGGATGTCTGTCACCTGAATTTGCACAAGACCTTCGCCATCCCGCACGGCGGTGGCGGGCCGGGTGTCGGCCCGATCGGCGTGGCCGCGCATCTGACCCCGTTCCTGCCCTCACATCCTGTGGTGAAAACCGGCGGCGAGCAGGGCATACACGCCGTATCGGCTGCGCCCTACGGCAGCGCGCTGATCCTGATGATTTCCTACGGCTACATCAAGATGATGGGCGGAACAGGATTGACGCAGGCGACCCGCATGGCGATCCTCAACGCCAACTACATCAAAGAGCGACTCGCGGATCACTACGCCACGCTATATGCAGGCAGCAATGGCCGCTGCGCGCACGAGATGATCCTCGACTGCCGCGCCTGGAAATCGGCGGGCGTAGAAGTGGCGGACATCGCCAAGCGCCTGATGGACTTCGGCTTCCACGCGCCGACCACCTCCTTCCCGGTGGTCGATACGCTGATGGTCGAGCCGACCGAGAGCGAATCGAAAGAAGAGCTGGATCGCTTCTGCGACGCGATGATCGCGATTCGCAAGGAGATCGAAGAAGTCATCAGCGGCAAGATCGACAAGAAGGACAATATCCTCAAACATGCGCCGCATACCGCGAAGGCCGTGGTGAACAGCGACTGGAATCGTCCCTATACGCGTGAGCAGGCCGCCTTTCCGCTTCCCTGGGTACGCGAGAATAAATTCTGGCCTGCCGTCGCCAGGGTGGATAATGTGTACGGCGACAAGAATCTGATTTGCGCCTGCCCGCCAATTGAAAGCTACATGTAACAACCCGGCGTCATTCCCGCACAAGCGGGAATGACTCAATTAAGGAGACGCGCCATGACCAAGAAAAAAGAAGTTTCCGATAAAGTTGCCGTCACGCTGGATGGCGCGCCCCTCACCCTGTACGGCACCTTCCCGTCCGTGGGACAGATCGCACCCGAGTTCACTCTGGTGGACAAAGAGCTGAAAAACGTGACGCTGCAAAGTTTTGCGGGAAAGCGCAAGGTGCTCAACATCGTGCCCAGTCTGGATACAGCGGTATGCGCCACTTCGACGCGTCGCTTCAACGAAGCCGCTGGCACACTGGACAACACCGTGGTGCTGGTGATCTCCGCCGACCTGCCGTTTGCAATGAGCCGTTTCTGTGTGGCTGAGGGTCTGGAAAATGTCATCCCGCTGTCATTGATGCGCGGGAGGGACTTCATGCGCAATTACGGTGTGAAAATCGCCGACACCGTGCTGGCCGGACTCACCGCGCGCGCCGTGCTGGTGCTGGATGAAAACAACCGCATACTGCATGCGGAACTGGTAGATGACATTACGCACGAACCGGATTACGCTGCCGCGCTCGCCGCATTAAACTAACTGACATGGCAACAATTCACAGAATGAATAATCACAAACGCATCATCGGTATCTGCTGGGTCGTGTTCGGTGCGCTGATCATTTCCCTGCTCATGCTGAACATGAATAACGGCAACATTCAGCTTGTCGTCCTGGGCATGGTGGCGGGACTGATTTATCTGGTGGCCGGATTCGCGTTGCTGGCGAATTTCCGCCGTTCCACATGGATATGCCTGCCCTGTTCGGCGCTATCGCTGTTCTCCTTCCCGCTCGGAACAGTGATAGGCATCTACTATCTGTGGTATTACTTCAAGCTGGAAAAATCGCTTTAAACATCAGCAATACAGCGCCGCACAGGCATGGCAATTATTCCCCCACACCGTGAGTGTCCTGCCGCGCAGGATTTATGCATGTACAATCAACAGCAAAGACAGTCGAAAAATGAGCAGTCACGCGATGCCGTGACCTGACCCAAAAATAGACTTTTAAAGGTTACCTTGACATGCTGCTTTGGCTACAACTACTGCTTTGTCTCACTGTGATCGGCTATGCAGGCTATTTTCTGTCGCGCTACGGCGACATTATCAGCGATAAGACCGGCATGTCCGCCTCCTGGGTCGGCCTCATTCTGTTGTCCACAGCCACCTCACTCCCTGAACTGGTAACCGGAATTTCCGCTGTCACGGTTGCCGATGCGCCTGACATAGCCGTTGGCGATGTACTGGGCAGCACCGTGTTCAACCTCCTTATTCTGGTGGTTCTGGATGCGCTGTACAAGCGTGAAACACTGTATGGTCGCGCTGCCCAGGGTCACATCCTGTCGGCCTCGTTAGGAACGATACTAATTGCCTTCGCAGGCTTCAGCCTGCTGCTCGATCATGCCGGGCTAAGCCCTAAAATCGGGCATATAGGGCTCTACTCGCCGTTCATCGTGCTGGTCTATCTGGTCGCGATGCGCGCTGTTTACAGCTATGAACGCCGCACCCTGTCCGAATACACCGAAATATCCGCCGAACGCTATCCGGATGTGACACTGCGCAGCGCCATCAAAGGCTATACGTGGGCGGCCATGGCGGTGATATTGGCGGGTTCATGGCTGCCATTCGTGGCAAAGGACATCTCCGACCTGATGGGCTGGGGACAAAGTTTTGTCGGCACCCTGCTGGTGGCGGCGGTCACTTCCGCGCCCGAAGCCGCCGTTACTATCTCGGCGCTGCGCATCGGCGCGCTGGACATGGCTATCGCCAACCTGCTGGGCAGCAATCTGTTCGACATCGTCATTCTGGCCATAGATGATTTGCTCTACACCCATGGCCCTTTGCTGGCGCATGTCGATGCCAGCCATGTACTGACCACCTTCACCGCGGTGATGATGAGCGCACTGGTGACAGTAGGCTTTATTTTTCGTCCGCAGGGACGGGCCATGTTTGGGCTGACTTGGGTAAGCCTGGGGCTGTTCATGCTGTATGTACTCAATTCATGGATACTCTTCGAACATGCACACTGAAAACTGGCACACACTAACGAGCGATGAAACCGCCCGGCGATTGAAGACCGATGCACAAAACGGCCTGAATCAGGTCGAGGCGAGCAAACGCCTGACGAAATTCGGTCCCAACGCATTGCAGGAAAAGCGCGCCCGCTCACCCTGGCGCATGCTGCTTGACCAATTCACCGATTTCATGATCATCGTGCTGATCGTCGCGGCAGCCATATCCGGATTTGTCGGAGATGTCGGCGATACCGTGTTCATTATCGTCATTGTCATCCTCAATGCTGTGATCGGTTTCATTCAGGAATATCGCGCGGAACGTGCCATGGCCGCGCTCAAACGCATGGCCGAAGCCAGCGCGCAAGTCTTGCGCGATGGTCAGCCTGAAACCATTAACGCCTCCGAACTGGTACCGGGCGATGTGGTATTGCTCGAAGCAGGCAATGTGCTGCCTGCCGATCTGCGCATCATCGAAACAGCACGCCTGCGGATAGACGAATCCGCCCTGACCGGAGAATCCGTCGCGGTAGAGAAACAGACACAGGCGCTAACCATCGCCGACGCACCGCTGGGCGACAAACTGTGCATGGCTTATAAAGGCACCATAGTCACCTACGGGCGCGCACGCGCGCTGGTGGTAGCGACCGGCATGAGCAGCGAACTGGGCAAGATCGCGTCCATGCTCAGTGAAGACGGTGACACCAGGACACCGATGCAAAAACGCCTGACGAATTTCGGAAAATGGCTGTCAGTCGCCGCACTGGCAATCTGCATACTGGTATTCGTCATCGGCGTACTGCGCGGCGAGCCGCTGCTGCTGATGTTCATGACCGCAGTCAGCCTGGCGGTGGCCGCCATACCCTCCGCATTACCGGCGGTGGTGACCATCTCACTGGCTCTGGGCGCTCACAAGATGGTCAAACAGCATGCGCTGATTCAGCGCCTGCCCGCTGTTGAAACGCTGGGTTCGGTCACCTTCATCTGCTCTGACAAGACCGGCACGCTCACGCAGAACAAAATGCATGTGACAGCCATTTACGCCGACGGCATCTTGTGCGACACCCCGCTGGAAGAAAAAAAGGCTGAACCTTGGCGCACCCTGTTCCATGCATTGACGTTAAGCAACGATGCGCATCTGGATAAACACGGCAAGGTACGCGGCGAACCTACCGAAGCCGCGCTACTGCACGCCGCACAGGCTGCAGGTTACGGCAAGACCGCGCTGGAGCAGCAAGCGCCGCGCCTGCTGGAACTGCCTTTTGATTCCGAACGCAAGCGCATGACCACATTTCACGGCACGATGGAAGACATCATCGCCTACACCAAGGGTTCACCGGAATCGGTCATTCCGCAATGCAGCCGCGCGCTCATGGCCGATGGAGAGCAAAGCATAAACAGTCCCGTCTTGTTACAGCAAGCCGAAGCCATGGCGACCAATGGTTTGCGCGTGCTGGCCGTTGCCTGCCGCCGCTGGACGGAACTACCCGA
This sequence comes from Gallionella sp., assembly GCA_030653355.1. Taxonomy (GTDB): domain Bacteria; phylum Pseudomonadota; class Gammaproteobacteria; order Burkholderiales; family Gallionellaceae; genus Gallionella. Next base: position 13,133 of record JAURZN010000218.1, read on the forward strand.
CAGCGGTCATCCCGGCGATCTGGAACGCGATCTGGTTTTCCTCGGCTTCGTCGGCCTGATTGATCCGCCGCGCAGCGAAGCCAGACTGGCCGTGTCGCAGTGCATATCTGCTGGCATCACGCCGGTGATGATCACCGGCGACCATCCCGCCACCGCGCGCGCCATCGCGCGCGAACTGGGCATCCTTGTCGATGGCAACACCCGTGTAATGAGCGGAACAGAGCTGGCACAACTGGATCAGGAAACATTCGAAGCCGAGGTCGAGCATGTGCGGGTCTATGCGCGTGTCGATCCTGCCCAGAAGATAAAGATCGTCAAAGCACTGCAAGACAGGCACGAAGTCGTGGCGATGACCGGCGACGGCGTCAACGATGCCCCTGCGCTCAAGGCCGCAGACATCGGCATCGCGATGGGCAAGGGTGGAACCGATGTGGCGCGCGAGGCCGCACACATGGTGCTACTCGATGACAACTTCGCCACCATCGTGCATGCGGTACGCCATGGCCGCCGCCTCTACGACAACATCCGCAAATTCATACGCTACGCGGTCAGCACCAACTCTTCCGAGATATGGACGATATTCCTTGCGCCGTTCCTCGGTCTGCCGATACCCTTGCTGCCCACCCACATTTTGTGGATCAATCTGGTCACCGACGGTTTGCCCGGACTGGCACTGACGGCGGAACCCGCCGAACGCGGTGTGATGCAACGCCCGCCGCGTCGTCCGCACGAAAGTCTGTTCGCGCATGGCATGTGGCAGCACATGATCTGGGTAGGCCTGCTGATCGCCGGCATGTGTCTTCTGGTACAGGCATGGGCATTGCACAGCGGCTCAGCGCACTGGCAAACCATGGTATTTACAGTGCTGACGCTGTCACAACTCGCCCACGTACTGGCGATACGCTCGGAAAAAGAATCGCTGTTTACTATCGGTTTCTTCTCAAATCCGGCAATGGCCGCCGCCGTTCTCATTACTTTCCTGTTGCAGATGGCCACCATCTACGTCCCCGCACTCAACCCTGTCTTCAAGACTGAACCGCTTTCCCTGAACGAACTGGCGCTCTGTCTCGCCCTGTCCAGCGTGGTGTTCTTCGCGGTGGAAATCGAAAAATATCTGATGCGGCGTGGATGGCTGTATCGCAATAGTCTGAACGGACAAATCAGCCCGTAGCCACCGAATGCGATGGGCACAATGGCATAATTCAGCCATCAGGTATAATCACCACCGGCAAACTATGGAATATTTCAATGTCCACGACAATACTCGTCATCGGACTGATGGTGTTCTTCGCACACTTTCTGTCCCTGCAATTTCGCCGCACCAATATTCCGGATGTGCTGGTATTGATGCTGACCGGAATCGTGCTCGGCCCGCTGCTGGGTATAGTTACGCCTGAAGACTTCGGCAAAATCGGTTCGCTCATTGCCACCATTGCGCTGGTGGTAATCCTGTTCGAGAGCGGCACCTCACTCAATCTCGACGTATTGGGCAAATCACTGGCCACTACCGGCGTACTGAGTATCGTCTGCTTTGCGCTGACAACGGCCATTGTCACGGCCATCGGTTTTTCCGCACTGGAACTGGAATTGTTGCCCGCCATCCTGCTCGGCGTCACGCTGGGCGGCACCTCTTCGGCGGTGGTTATCCCGATGGTGAATGCCTTGCGCCTGTCCGAAAAACCCTCCACCGTACTGGTACTGGAATCGGCACTCACCGACGTGCTGTGTATCGTCGGCGTGTTTGCGTTGTTGCAGATACACACGCAGGGCGGTGTGGAAGCCGGCAAGCTGATCGGCGGCGTGCTGTCCGCGCTGATTTTTGCCGCTGTGATCGGCGTGATCGGCGGCATCGGCTGGCTGCTGGTGCTGGGCAAGGTGCGCGACTTCCCCAATACCATTTCCTCCACTCTGGCTTACGTGTTCATCGTCTATGGCGCGACCGAAGGGCTGGGATTCTCCGGTGCGATTGCCGCGCTGGCGCTGGGCATCACACTGACCAACTTCCAGAAATTCGGCATGGATCGCATCCCGAGTCTGGATCGCAACATCGTGCCGCTGAACGAAGTGGATCTGATTTTTTATCGCGAGGCGGTGTTCCTGCTCAAAACCTACTTCTTCGTCTATCTGGGCATTTCCATCCACTTCGGCGCCATCAATCTTGCTCTGATAGCCGTCGCCATGGTGCTGCTGATTTATGCCATGCGCATGGTGCTGACCCGATTTGTGTTCCGTGACACCGGATACAGCCTGCGCGATACGGCCATCACCTCCATGCTGGCGCCCAAAGGGCTGGCCGCCGCCGTACTGGCTGCGCTGCCGCTGCAATTCGGCGTTGCCGGAGGCGAAGTGATACGCGACACCACTTACATGGTGGTGCTGGTCAGCATCGCCCTGAGCGCCTTGCTGGTAATGATCTATCCCTCAACGCTGGTGCAACGCTTCTACTCGCGCATCATGGGCAAACCCCTGCCAGCCGATACGCGAGACTCGTAACATGAAACCGGATTTATCGTTTCAGTTCGAGAGTGTTCTGCGGCTAGCAGACTCGAAACAGTTATAATTCGCGCAACCCAATCACTTACTCGGACAACGACATGAAAACTCTCATCTGCGGCTCGATGGCTTACGACACCATCATGGTATTCAAAGACCAGTTCAAGAAACACATCCTGCCCGAGCAGATACACATCCTCAATGTCGCCTTCCTGGTGCCGGAAATGCGCCGCGAATACGGCGGTTGCGCAGGCAACATCGCCTATAACCTGCACCTGCTGGGCGGCAATCCGCTGATCATGGCGACGGTGGGCGACGACTTCGGGCCTTATGCCAAACGTCTGGAAAAACTGGGTATCCCGCAGACCCATATCCGCCACGTACCGGACAGCTTCACCGGACAGGCCTTCATCACCACCGACCTCGACGACAACCAGATCACCGCCTTTCACCCCGGCGCGATGGGTTTCTCGGAGCAAAACAAGGTCGCTCAGGCCGGTGAAGTCAAACTCGGCATCGTCTCGCCTGACGGGCGCGATGGCATGATAGAACACGCCGAACAGTTCGTCGAAGCCGGCATTCCTTTCGTGTTCGATCCCGGCCAGGGCATGCCGATGTTTTCCGGCCCCGATCTGCTGCGCTTCATCGATCAGGCCAGCTATGTCACGGTAAACGACTACGAAGCCAAGCTGCTGCAGGACAAGACCGGCAAGACGCTGGTCGAGATCGCGCAGTCAGTGACGGCCCTGATCGTCACGCTGGGCGCAGACGGCTCGCTGATTTATGCAGACGGCAAACAGATCGCCATCCCGACACCCAAGCCCGCAGCCGTGGTCGATCCTACCGGTTGCGGCGATGCTTATCGCTCAGGCCTGATGTATGGCATACAACGCGGCTGGGATTGGGAAACCACCGGACGTCTCGCATCGCTGATGGGTTCGATCAAGATTGCCAGTCGCGGCGGCCAGAACCACGCGCCCAGCAAAGACGACATCATGGCGCAATTCAAGCACCACTTCGGTTTCGACGTGAAGCTGTAAAATGCTGCGCTACCTGCTGATTTTCCTGCTGCTGAGCGGCTGTGCTGGCGGCCAGCATGGCGTCAACGCGGGTAACGCGCACAAGGAAGCCGTCAAGCTGGGTGTCATCGAAAGCGTAACGCCCATCGAAATGGACGCCAGTTCCGGTGCGGGTTCGACAGCAGGCAGCATCTTCGGCCAGGTCGGCGGAGCCAGCACCGGCGATGGACGCGGCGCAGTAGTCGGTTCAATATTGGGCACTGTACTCGGCGGTACGCTCGGACATCAGGCGGGCATCGCCACCCGGCCCGGCCTGGAGATTTGGGTAAAGCTGGACGGCGAAGCACAGAGCACCTATGTGATGCAGCCCGGCAAACCCGATCTATTCAAAGTCGGCGACCGGATACGCATCGTGCAAAAAGGGGGCGGTATGATCGTTGAACTGGATACGCTCAAAAAAGCGAAATAATTTACCGGCTGAGGTTGCCATGGCCCTCCCGCGCATGACCGTCATCACCCTAGGCATAGCCAATCTGGCGCGCGCCACCGGCTTCTACAGCACGCTGTTTCGACCCCGCCCGTCACGCAATACAAAGTGCCCCCTTCATACCGCTGCCCGGCGTTTGCTCTCACTCCGACCGCTGGAAAAACTCGCTGAAGACATCGCCCAAAACACACCGTTGCCCGCCGCATGAAAAAAACCGTTGTCATCTTCGAGCTAGCCGCCGAAGCAGGTGCGTACGTTGCTTAACAGGGAATTACTGCGCCAGGCGCTTCCTGAACAGCACCAGCGAGACATAAAACCCCGCCAGCGCGTAGCCCGTCAGCACCGCAATATCCGCCATAAAATTGACCGGAATCGCATTATTCAGCAGGGGGCGCGCCAGATCGACAGCATGAGTCAGCGGCAGCATCGCCGAGACAGTTTGCAGCATGACAGGCAACTGATCGACCGGAAAGAACACCCCGCACAGCAGTGTCATCGGCGTGATAACCAGAGTGAAATAGTACATAAAAAACTCATAACCTGGCGCCAGTGCCGTCACAATCAGCCCTAGTGAGGAGAAACACAGTCCGACCAGCAGCGAAAGCGGAATAATCCACAGGGACATCGGCGAGTGCGCCAGACCCAGTACCCAGATCACCAGCAGTACCGCAATACCGGATAGCAGACTCTTGCTAGCCGCCCAGGCGATTTCCGACAGCACGATATCGTCCAGTGTGATCGGCGTATTGAGTATCGCCTCCCAGGTACGCTGTTCGTGCATGCGCGCAAAACCGGAATACAGCGCCTCGAAACTGGCGCTGTTCATGGTGCTGTAACACAC
>JAURZN010000224.1 GCA_030653355.1 Gallionella sp.
GATAAAATCCAGCAAGATATCAAAATTTACTTTAGGCATAGGCCGTTCGGAGCTTTTCCGTACAAAGTGGTTGAAATCCTAGCAACAACCGTCAACACTGTAAAGACGTTTTTGGGAGGGCTGTTTATCTCGTATAATCCATGCGTCCGCTGAACAATACCATTTTTCATTATTTTTGAACAATTATTCAATGTCTACACGCCGCTGGCTACTCCCCGTTATCGTTGTACTGACGCTCATCTCGCTGCCGGTATTATTGCTCGGCATGGCAGCTATGCTGACCTATCCGACCCTGCCGTCCCTAGAGGCGCTGACCGATTACCATCCCAAGGTTCCACTGCGCATCTACAGTGTCGAGGGAACATTGCTCGGCGAATTCGGCGAAGAGCGCCGTGCGCTGGTGAAAATTGCCGATGTTCCCGAGACCATGAAGCAGGCCATACTCGCCGCTGAAGATGACCGGTTTTATCAACACGGCGGCGTTGACTACATGGGCGTATTACGCGCAGCGCTTTCAAATTTTACGGCAGGCGGAACTAAACAGGGTGCCAGCACCATTACCATGCAAGTCGCACGAAATTTCTTCCTGTCCAAGGAGAAAACTTTTACGCGCAAGTTTAACGAGATGTTGCTGGCTTTCAAAATTGAGCACTATCTCAGCAAAGACGACATCTTGCAGCTTTACATCAATCAAATTTACCTCGGGCAGCGCTCTTACGGTTTTGCAGCGGCCTCGCAAATCTATTTCGGCAAACCGCTGAGCAAAATTTCTCTGGCTGAAGCCGCCATGCTCGCCGGTTTGCCCAAGGCGCCGTCCAGCTATAATCCGGTCGTCAATCCAAAACGTGCGAAATTGCGCCAGCTTTATGTTCTGCGACGCATGCATGAACTGCGTTACATCGACGACGAGCAATACCATCTGGCCCAAAATCAGGTCATTACAACCCGACGCGGCAGTCAGGAATTCTCCATAAAATCAAACTATCTGACTGAAATGGTGCGTCAGGTAATGTATGCTAAATATCAGGAAGATACCTACACTCAGGGATTCAAGGTTTACACCACCATACGCGAACAGGATCAATTGGCCGCTTATCAGGCGGTGCGCAAGGGCGTACTCGAATATGACCGCCGTCACGGCTATCGCGGGCCCGAGGGCTTCATCGACTTGCGACAAGAACGCAGCGAAGAATATCTGGAAGAATCGCTACAGAATTCCACTGAGAATGACGACTTGCTGCCCGCCGTGGTGCTGACCGTTTCACCCAAACAGATTCTCGCCTACAGTAGAGGGGGCGAACGGATCACCCTCAGCGATGATGCCTTGCGCTTTGCACAACGCGCTTTGAGCGATAAAGTCGCTTTAAATCAACGTATTGTCGTCGGTTCAATTATACGCGTCCAAAAAAATGAAAGCGGTGTCTGGCAAATCAGCCAACTCCCGCAAGTAGAAGCCGCATTCGTATCCGGCAATCCGCTCGACGGCGCGATATATTCTTTGGTCGGCGGCTTTGATTTTAATAACAATCAGTTCAATCACATCACGCAGGCGTGGCGCCAAGCCGGCTCCAGCGTCAAGCCCTTTATTTATTCTGCCTCGCTTGAGAAGGGCTTCACCCCTGCCACCCTCATCAACGACGCGCCGCTGGTGTTCGATGCGGAACAGACCGGCAGCGAACCCTGGCAACCCAAGAACTACGATGGCACATTCGAAGGTCCGATGCGCATGCGCCAGGCGCTGCTCAAGTCCAAAAACATGGTCTCAATACGCATACTGCAATCCATCACACCGCAATATGCGCAAGACTACATCACCAAATTCGGGCTGCATGCCGACAAACATCCGCCCTATCTAACCATGGCACTGGGCGCGGGTTCGGTGACCCCCCTGCAGTTGCTGACCGGGTATTCGGTATTTGCCAACGGCGGTTTCCGCACCACACCCTACTTCATCCAGCGCATTGAGGACGCACAGGGCAAGATACTCAGCAAGACCACACCGGTTGCGGCCAACGAGGGTGCTGAACAGGTCATCGATGTGCGCAATGCTTACACCATGGTCAGCATGATGCAGGATGTGGTCAAACATGGCACCGCCATACGCGCGATGCAGCTCGGCCGCCAGGACCTGGCCGGTAAAACCGGCACCACCAGCGATTCGATTGATGCCTGGTTTTGCGGCTTCCAACCCTCCGTGGCCGGCGTAGCCTGGATGGGCTTCGATCAGCCGCGCAGCCTGGGCGACAAAGAAACGGGCGGCGGCGCTGCGCTGCCCATCTGGATAAGTTATATGGAAAAAGTGCTCAAAAATGTTCCTCAGGTGGAGTACACCCTGCCGGAAAAAATGGTCGCCGCGCGCATCAATGACAACGGGCAGCGCGACGAAAGTGGCGCGAGGGTCGAATTTTTCTACGAGGAAAACCTGCCCGCTGAATACAGCCTGCCAGCACCCCTTGAAGCAGGCAAGCCCGCCGAAACCGTCAAAGACCAGTTGCTCTGATGACGCATAAGGAACACGCTCACAAGCGCGACCTGATGCGCGAACAGCTGGCGCATCTGGCTGCCAAGCTGATGGCCGAGGGTGTCACTGATTTCGCCTTTGCCAAACGCAAGGCCGCCCGACAACTCGGCGCGTCCGACACCCAGCATTTACCCAGCAATCAGGAAGTGCAGGAGGCACTGCACAGCTATCGCCTGCTTTATCAGCACGACAGCCACCCCGGCGTACTGCATCAGCTCCGCACGGAAGCCCTGGACGCGATGCGACTGCTGGTCGATTTCAATCCCTATCTCACCGGATCAGTCTTGAACGGTGCGGCAGGTGAAAACTCGGACATCAACCTGATGCTGTTTTCCGATGATGCCAAAGCCGTACTGCTGTTCCTGCTCAAGCACAAACTGGAATTTGAAGACGGCGAATGGCGAGTGAGACTGGGCGGACACGAAGAGACCGTGCCGAGCTACACCCTCACGACTGAATCAGGCACCCAGATACACATCATCGTGCTGCCCGAAAATGCCCGCCACAGCGGCAGTCGCCACCCGGAGACCCATGCGGATACCGCAGCCGTGACCCAATTAATTGAGACTGAATCCTGAATCCTCAGTCCTCAGTCCTCAGTCCTCAGTCCTCAGTCCTCAGTCCTCAGTCCTCAGTCCTGTTTTTCAACCACCTTGCCGCATCCAGCGCGAAATAAGTCAATATCCCATCTGCGCCGGCGCGTTTGAAGGCCAGCAGCGATTCCAGCACGCAGGCCTGTTCGTTCAACCAGCCATTCTGTGCAGCAGCCTTGAGCATCGCGTATTCGCCGCTCACCTGATAGACGAAGGTCGGCGCCTTGAATTCGTCCTTGATGCGACGCACGATGTCCAGATAGGGCATGCCGGGCTTGACCATCACCATGTCTGCGCCCTCCTGCAAGTCCATGCCGACTTCCCACAGCGCTTCGTCAGAATTGGCCGGGTCCATCTGATAAGTGTATTTGTTACCCGCGCCGAGATTGCCGCTAGAACCGACCGCATCGCGGAACGGGCCATAGAAGCTGGAAGCGTATTTGGCAGAATAAGCCATGATGCGGGTGTGTATGTGTCCCTTAGCATCCAAAGCCGCACGAACCGCACCGATGCGCCCGTCCATCATGTCGGACGGTGCGACGATGTCCGCACCCGCAGCCGCGTGAGTCTGTGCCTGGCGGGTTAATACGGCGATAGTTTCATCGTTAAGGACATAACCCGCTTCGTCTATCAGCCCGTCCTGCCCGTGGCTGGTGTAGGGGTCGAGCGCGATATCGGTCATGACACCGAGTTCAGGGAAATTTTTCTTAAGCGCCGCCACCACGCGCGGCACCAGACCGTCGGGGTTGTAGGCCTCAGCCGCATCCAGGCTTTTCAGCGGCGCTTCAATCACCGGGAAGATCGCCATCACCGGTATGCCCAGCCTGACGCACTGCTCTGCATCCTTGAGCAACAGATCCAGCGTCTTGCGCTGCACCCCCGGCATGGACTTGATGTCTTCGACCTTATTCGTGCCTTCCAGCACAAAAACAGGGTAGATAAAATCCGCCGGAGTGAGCACATTCTCACGCATCAAATCACGCGAGAACGCATCGCGGCGCATGCGGCGCATACGTTTATTAGGGTACTGTCCGAGTAACTGCATATTTTTTCCTAAAAAATTTATTTTTATGGAACTATTTAAGGAAACGCTTATCTGAACGTGCGAATGATGATGAATCGTTCCACGTTTCTCCTCCCTGAGCGTGTGTCTTAACCTTGTTAAGATGTTTGCCCCCACTCGTTGGGGGCTTTTTTTGCCCGGCTGTTCTGCGTGGGCACACGGTGCCCACCCTACTCGTCAATTTCGCCTTCATCAGCCTCAGACCCACCGTCAGCATTCAACCACCCGGCAATCACGGCCTCCGCCTCTTCCACACCCTGCTTCTTCAGGCTGGAAAACAACTGCGCGGTACACTGAGGAAAATGCTCGGCCAGATGCGCTTTTACCTTGAACAAGGTCACCGTGGCTTGCTGGCGGCTGAGTTTATCCGACTTGGTCAGCAGAATGTGCACCGGCTTTCCCGTAGGAGCAAACCAGTCCAGCATGGTTTCATCCAGCTCAAGCAAAGGGCGGCGTATGTCCATGATAACTATCAGTCCACACAGCTCTTCGCGCTTTTTCAGATAGGTGCTCAGCAGGCCTTCCCAGTGACGCTTGGCCTCCGGCGGCACTTTGGCATAACCATAGCCGGGCAAATCCACGATATAGCTGTCATTACCCAGTGAAAAGTAATTCAGATGCTGGGTGCGCCCCGGCGTCTTACTGGTATAAGCCAGACGCACATGGTTCGCCAGCGTGTTGATCGCGCTTGATTTACCTGCATTGGAACGCCCCACAAAGGCGACTTCTCGTCCACCATGCATCGGCAAATCCTTGATGTGGTTGACGGTAGTGTAGAACGTAGCAAGCGAAAAAAGTCCCATTATTTCCAGACCGAGAAGATGGCGTCCGCCGCTGCAATCGTGGCTTGAATGTCGGCCTCGGTGTGCGCCGAGGAAACAAAACCGGCCTCGAATGCCGACGGGGCAAGATACACACCCGCATCCAGCATGGCGTGGAAAAAACGGTTGAAAGCCTCCTTGTCACACGCCATGACTTCAGCGTAGCTGGCAGGCACGGCAGCGCTGAAATACAGCCCGAACATGCCGCCCACCGATTGGGCGCAGAATTCAACGCCATGCTTTTTGGCGCTCGCACTCAGACCTTGAGTCAGTTGTTGCGCCAACTGTTCCAGACGCGCATAGAAACCTTCCGCCTGCACCAGTTTCAGCGTGGCTAAACCCGCCGCCACCGCGACCGGATTGCCCGACAGCGTGCCGGCCTGATAGACCGAGCCCAGAGGCGCCAGGCATTGCATGATATCGCGACGTCCGCCGAACGCGGCTGCCGGCAGCCCGCCGCCCATCACCTTGCCCAGCGTGACCAGATCCGGCTTGATGCCGTAATAGCCCTGCGCACCCTGAAGACTGACGCGGAATCCGGTCATCACTTCATCCAGAATCAGCACCGCACCATGCTTGGTGCACAGATTGCGCAATGCCGCCAGAAATTCAGGCTTGGGCGTAACCAGATTCATATTGCCTGCGACAGGCTCGACGATTACGGCGGCGATTTCCGAACCCATCTCGGCAAAGGCCGCTTCCAGGCCGGCTGCATCGTTGTAATCGAGCACGGTCGTCAGCGAGGCAATCTCGGCGGGCACGCCGGATGAACTCGGCTGACCGAAAGTCAGTGCGCCGGAACCCGCCTTGACCAGCAGACCGTCGGAATGGCCGTGGTAACACCCTTCGAATTTAACGATACGGCTGCGGCCGGTAAAGCCGCGCGCCAGACGAATGGCCGTCATGGTGGCTTCGGTGCCTGAACTGACCAGTCTCACCATTTCCAGACTCGGCAACAGCTTGCACAACAACTCGGCTATTTCCAGCTCGGACGCGGTCGGCGCGCCGAAACCCAGTCCATTCGCCGCTGCATCCTGCACCGCTTTAACCACCTCGGGATGGCAATGCCCGGCAATCATCGGCCCCCATGAACCCACATAATCAATATAGCGTTTGTCATCCGCATCCCAGACATAAGCGCCCTTGCCACGCTGAAAAAACAACGGTGTGCCACCCACCGAACGGAACGCGCGTACCGGCGAATTCACACCGCCGGGAATAACGTGTTGCGATGCATCGAAAAGTTCCTGATTATGAGAAGTCATGTTGCGTCTTTCTAAACTGATTGTGTAAATTCAAATTTGCCAGCCGCTGCGCGACAGACAGGATATCTTCTGCATCGAACAGCGCCGAAATCACGGCCAGTGCGTCAGCGCCGGCAGCCAGCACCGACGCCCCATTTTCTATCGTAATGCCGCCTATCGCCACCAGCGGCAGTTTAATCTCATTGCGCGCCTGGCGAAGCAACTCCAACGTTGCCCCTTGCGCGTCAGGCTTGGTCGCGGACGCAAAAAAAGCGCCAAACGCGACATAGTCAGCACCCTGGCTGACCGCCTGATGCGCCAGGCTCAGGCGATTATAACAAGACACACCGATAATTTTTCCACTACCCAGTACAGTGCGGGCGGCGACCACACTGCCGTCCTCACCGCCCAGATGCACGCCCTCGGCATCCACCTGTCCTGCCAGAGCAGCGTCATCATTAATGATCAGCGGCACGCCACATTCCCGCGTCAATACGCGCAACGCCTTGGCCTGCTCCAGTCGCAATGCCGCATTGCCCAGCTTGTTGCGGTACTGCAAAACCCGCGCCCCGCCCTGCAACGCCAACCGTACACGGCGCAACAGCTCCGCTGTATCCGGCTCCTCCGGTGCAATCGCATACAGGCCGCTGATAGACTGTTGAACTACACGACGTGATTCAGCTTGCGCCAAGTCTTACCCCTTCCTCAATCCTGCATTTAATTAAGTCTTTCAGGCTTGCCTTCATCTTCTTCGCCGCGCGCCCAGAACAGCCTGTCCGGAATATGCTGTCCCATGCCGGGCCGGAAACCCGCATTCAGCGTTTGCCAGGTGTATTCCTGCGCTTCCCGTACCGCCTCGACAATCTCCACACCTTGCGCCAATAAGGCCGCGATAGCCGAGGCCATGGTGCAGCCCGATCCGTGATAAATCCCCGGCAGACGATCCCAACTATCGCTACGCACCACACCCTGTTCGTTATACAAGGTATTGATGACCTTGGAAGTCTGTTCGTGAGTGCCGGTAATCAGCACATATTCGCAGCCCATCGCCAGAATACGCTTGGCGCATTCTTCCAGACCTGGATCATCTTCTTCATCGTCTTCATCTATTGCCAGCCGCCGCGCCTCTATGCTGTTCGGCGTGACAATGGTAGCCTGCGGAATCAGCAATTCGCGCATCGCATCCAGCATGTCTTCGTCAGCCAGCTCATCGCCGCGCCCCGAAGCCAGCACCGTATCCAGCACAAAGGGGATATCGGGGTAATCCGCCAATATCTCGGCAATTGCCACGACATTTTCCACGCTGCCCAGCATGCCGATCTTGAAAGCCGACACTGGCACATCTTCCAGCATGGCGCGCGCCTGATACACCACCCATTCCGTGTCTATCGGCAGAACATCCTCCACCCCGCTGGTATCCTGCACCGTGATAGCCGTAACGACCGACAGCGGATGACACCCCATGCTGGCGATGGTCAACATATCGGCCTGCAAACCGGCGCCCCCGCTCGGGTCGGTGGCGGCGAAACTCATTACTAGAGGGAACGATTCAGACATGATGTAAATAGTAGTGTTATGCGCAACAGATAGCGCATTTTACCCTATATGTCCGTGATTACTAAACTGATGTTGCACACTCGGCGCCCGCGCCGCCGGCCCGGTACAGGCGACTAAATTTTTCGCACGAATACCTTGGATTTACGCTGGTAGTTATACAGCGATTTCTTCTGCGCGGGCAGTTCGGTGACAGCGCTTTCCCTGAAACCGCGTTCGAGAAACCAGTGTGCAGTGCGCGTGGTAAGCACGAACAGCTTTTTCAGCTTCTGCGTCTTGGCGAGGGCGGTCATGTGATTGAGTATGGCCTCGCCGTAGCCGCGATCGCGGCATTGCTCATCGACGGCCATACAGGCGAGTTCGGCGGCCGCCTCGTCCGGGAAGGGATAAAGTGCGGCACAGCCGACGATGCGGTGATCGTGCTCCAGCACCACGAAGCGTTCAATCTCGCGCTCCAGCAACTCACGCGAACGACGCACCAGTATGCCCTGCTCTTCAAGCGGGATCAGCAAATTCAAAATGCCGCCCACATCCTCGATCGACGCATCGCGTAAGGTGTTGAGCGTCGATTCCACCACCATCGTGCCTATGCCATCATCGCTAAACAGCTCCTGCAATATGGCACCGTCGGTGTGACGACTGATCAGATGGGTGCGCGCCACACCGGCTGCGCAGGCGCGCATCGCGCAGGGCAGAAACAGGCTTACATCGTCGGATAACGTCTGTTTGGTACCGAGCACCGACTGCACCTGTGCGATGGTCAGCTCCTTGAGCAGCTCGCCTTTCTTGTCCTGCACGCCATCGGTGTCCATCAAAAACACCAGCTTGTCGGCATCCAGTGCGATGGCGGTTGCGGTGGCGACATCTTCCAGCGTGAGGTTGAACACCTCGCCTGTGGGCGAATAACCGAGTGGCGAGAGCAGCACCACCTCGCCAAATTCCATGCGATCGTTCAGCGCGGCGACATCCACCTTGCGCACGGAACCTGTGTGTTGCAAATCCACGCCGTTGATCACGCCTATCGGCTGTGCCGTGATGAAATTACCGCCCGCCACGCGTATGTCGGCGTTAGCCATCGGCGAATTCGCCAGACCCATCGACAGCAGTGCCTCGATCTCGACACGCACGCGTCCCACCGACTCCTTGACGCACTGCATCGCCTCGGTATTCGTCATGCGTATGCCCTGATGATAGGTGTCCTCCAGATTTTTCCCGGCCAGATGCTGCTCGATCTGCGGGCGAGCACCATGCACCAGAACCAGCCTGATACCAAGTGCGGCGAGCAAATTGAAATCATGCGTCAACTCGACGAATTTGCCATCGGCGACCATTTCGCCCCCGAAGGCAATGACAAAAGTCTTGCCGCGAAAGCTGTTGATATAAGGTGCAACCGAACGAAACCAGGCGACGAAATCAGCGGGATTGGTCTTGATTGGCATTGAAAATCCTTTTAGTTTGTGCGCATCATGCCGCGCTATTGCTTAGAAAAAGTATGGTCCTTCATGGACAGGTTTTCGATTTTTAACAAAAATCACCCCACAGCGTTTGCAATGCGGCCAAACCAGCAACGGCGGCCGTTTCGGTGCGCAGCACGCGCGCCCCCAGACGGACAGGCGTAAAACCGCAGAGCCGTGCGGATTCGCTCTCGCTCTCAGTGAAGCCGCCTTCGGCGCCAATCAGCAATGCGACCCGTCCTTGTGGTCTGGGCTGGCTTTGCAGCGAGGTCGCACCCTGCGGGAGCAGAATATATTTGCTGTCGGCCGAGTCCCGCATCTGCTGCAACCATGCCATGATGTCCACAGGCGGGTGAATCACAGGCAATACATTGCGGCCGCACTGCTCACAGGCCGAGATGGCGACTTGCTGCCAGTGCTCGGTACGCTTAACGACGCGTTCGGCGGAAAGTTTGGCTACACTGCGCGCGGTGGCCAGAGGCTGGATTTCGGTAACCCCCAGTTCAGTGGCCTTCTGTATCACCCAGTCCATCTTCTCGCTGCTGGACAAGGCTTGCGCCAGCAAAACCGGCAAGGGCGATTCGCGATTGGCATCGATGCGTTTGAGCTCGCTGACGCTGACCTGCTTGCCACTCATATCGTCAAGCACACCATGACACTCGTTGCCGAGCCCGTCAAACAATTGCACCGCGTCGCCCTCGCGCAGACGCAGCACGCGGCTGGCGTGGTGCGCCGCATCCGGCGGCAGCCTGAATGAACCCTGCTCCGGCAATGGAGGATGACAATAAAAACGCGGCATGATGAAGATAATTGAGTGACTGACGGGCGTGATAATATACCGCCTCTGAATATCTTGTCAGGAGCATGAAATGGTCAGTTTGCAACCCCCTCTCTGTGACTTCGGCTGGAAGGCACCCGATTTCGATCTATTGGGCGTGGACGGCGTACGTTATAACCTTGCCAATGCGCGAGGCGAAAACGGTTTGCTGGTGATGTTTATCTGCAATCACTGCCCTTATGTGAAATCCATACGCGAGCGTCTGGTGCGCGATACGCACGAGTTGAAGCTGCATGGCATCAACAGCATCGCCATTATGTCCAACGATCCGGCCGAATATGAGGAGGATTCGTTCGAGAACATGAAACAGGCGGCAAAAAACTATAGCTACCCGTTCCCATATGTGTGGGATGAAACCCAGCAGGTGGCCAAAAACTACGGGGCGGTGTGTACACCGGATTTCTTCGGTTTCGATGCCAACCTGGAACTGCAATACCGCGGTCGCCTGGATGCCTCGCGCAAGGAGGCGATTCCGAATGCACCGCGCGACCTGTTTGAAGCCATGTTGCAAGTGGCGCGGACAGGCAGAGGGCCTCGTGAGCAGATCGCCAGCATGGGTTGTTCCATCAAATGGAAAAACGAGTGATGGAACAGCGCAGCATGTCGAGAACCGGCACATTTGGCATGAGCGCGATGCTCAAGGCGGTGATCGCAGCAGTCAAACTGGTGGCAGCCGAAGAAATCATGCCGCGCTACCTGAAGGTGGCGCACCGGCACAAGAGCGATGGCAGCCTGTGTACTGACGCGGATATTGCCACGCAGACCGCGCTGACCCGGAAGCTGCAAGTCATTTGCAATGTCCCGGTGTTGGGCGAGGAGATGGCTGAAGATGAGCAACTGGCGATCTGGCAGAACTCACAAGACGGCCTGTGGTGCGTCGATCCGATCGATGGCACCTCCAACTTTGTGCATGGCCTGCCTTACTTTGCGGTGTCGGTCGCATTGTTGCGCGAAGGCAAGAGCGTGTTAGGCGTAGTGTACGATCCGGTCGCCGATGAGGTGTTTGCCGCCGAATCAGGCAAGGGCGCCTATCTGAATGGAGAGAAACTGTTCGGCCGTGTGACGGCAGAAACGATGAATCGTGCGCTGGCCAATGTGGACTTGAAGCGACTGAACGCCGGGCTGGCGGCAACTTTGGCATCCCATCCGCCCTATGCTTCGCAACGCAACTTCGGCGCCAGCACGCTGGACTGGTGTTATACCGCCGCCGGACGTTACGACATGTATCTGCACGGCGGACAAAAATTATGGGATTACGCTGCGGGCATGCTCATCTTGTCGGAAACGGGCGGACATGCCTGTTGCATAGAAAATGACGATTTTGCAGCGGCCGATGTCTGGCAGCGTTCGGTCATCGCGGCACGCAGCGAAACCCTGTTTAATGAATGGAAAAACTGGATACGCGCGCATTCCTGAACATGGGCCACTTCTGTGCGCTCAGGCAATACGCGTTCTGGTAAAATCCGCGGCTAAGTCAATTTAGGTTGCTAAAATAAATTCGTGAAAATATTGATACTGGGTGCGGGGCAGGTGGGCTCAACCGTGGCGGAAAGCCTGGTAAGCGAGGCCAATGACATCACGGTGGTGGATTCGGATGGCTCAAAGCTGGCTTTGCTGCAGGAACGTCTGGACTTGCGCACCCTGACCGGAAATGCCTCACATCCTTCGGTGCTGGAGCAAGCCGGCATTGCCGATACGGACATGTTGCTGGCTGTCACGCAAAGCGACGAAGTCAACATGGTGGCCTGCAAACTGGCTGCCAGTCTCTACAATACGCCCACGCGCATTGCACGGGTTCGCTCCGCCGATTTTCTGGCACGCCCTGAACTATTCAATAAAGACAACTTCTGCGTAGATTTTTCCATCTGCCCGGAACAAATTCTTACCGACTACATCACCAAGCTGATTGAATTCCCCGAGGCTTTGCAAGTGCTGCGCTTCTCGCAGGGCAAGGCCTCGCTGGTGGCAGTCCGCGCCTTCGCCGGCGGGCCGCTGGTGGGGAAGCCGCTCAGCATTCTGCACGACAATATGCCGCATATCGATGCGCGCGTCGCTGCGATTTTCCGCAAGGATAGCCCGCTGATTCCCGAAGGCAGCACCGTAGTTGAAGATGGCGACGAAATCTTCTTCATAGCCGCAACCAACAATATCCGCGCCGTACTCAAGGAAATGCGCCGCCTGGACAAGCCGACCAAGCGCGTGATGATCGTGGGCGGCGGCAACATCGGTCTTCGTCTGGCCAAGGTGCTGGAAAACGATTATCAGGTCAAACTGATCGAATACAACAAGAAAGCCTGCGCCAAACTGGCAGAAGAGCTAACCAACACACTGGTGTTGAACGGTGACGGCACAGATGAAAAACTGATGCAGCAGGAAAATGTCGGTGAGATAGACGTATTTTGCGCACTCACCAACGACGATGAGAACAACATCATGTCGGCGCTGCTGGCCAAGCAGGGCGGCGCACGCAAGGTCATCGCCCTGATCAACCGCAGCGCCTATGTTGATCTGTTGCAGGGCGGCAAGATCGACATCGCCCTGTCGCCCGCGAACGTCACCATAGGCTCGCTGCTCGCTTACGTGCGTCAGGGCGACGTGGCCGCAGTGCATTCACTGCGCCGCGGGGCGGCGGAGGCGCTGGAACTGGTAGTGCACGGCGACCGTCAGTCTTCCAAGGTAGTGGGACGTCGCATCGACGAGATCGACCTGCCCAAGGGCGCAACCATCGGTGCCTTGGTGCGCGGCGACGAGGTCATCATGGGCCATCACGACACGCGTATCGAGGCTGACGACCATGTGATCGTATTTGTGATCAACAAGCAAATGGTGAAAAAAGTCGAAAAATTATTCCAGGTCAGCCTCGGTTTCTTCTAACGGAAATGGCAATGATGATGCTTTTGATGATAAAACGTGCCATGTCCGTTCCCTCTCCCCAACCCTCTCCCGCCTGCGGGCGAGGGTGCAAACGAATCGCTGTGCGAGTTATACGTTAATGAAACGCACGCTTACCGTTATCCGCGCGCTGGGGCTGATGCTGATGGTGTTCAGCCTGGCCTATGTCATGCCTGTGGTCACCGCGCTGATCTACGCTGACCACATCATGCTGCTGGATTTCCTGCTGGCCATGATCTGGACGGCTGCCTTCGGATGCCTGATGTGGATGGCCACGCGCCGTTGCAAGGGCGAACTGTCTGTCCGGCACGGCTATCTGCTGGTGGCGGCGATGTGGACGGCGATGCCCGCCATGGCGACGCTGCCGTTGTTGCTGGTAATCCCCGGACTGTCCTTTACGGATGCCTATTTCGAGACCATGTCCGCCATGACCACTACCGGCTCAACGGTACTGACCGGACTGGACAACCTGCCGCCTGCGCTTAATATCTGGCGGCATGAACTCAACTGGCTGGGCGGACTGGGCGTCATCGTGCTGGCGGTGGCCGTGCTGCCGCTGCTGGGCATAGGCGGCCGGCAGCTATTCAAAGCCGAGACGCCGGGACCGATGAAGGATTCCGCGCTGACGCCGCGCATCGCCGACACGGCGCGCAACCTGTGGGCAGTCTATCTGGTGATCACGCTGGCTTGTATCGGGACACTGAAATGGGCCGGAATGAGCTGGCTGGACGCGGTGTGTCACGCATTCTCCGCCATGGGACTCGGTGGTTTCTCGACCCACGATGCCAGCGTCGGTTACTTCAACTCGCCGCTGATAGAATTCGTCCTGATCGTGTTCATGCTTTTCGCCGTGGTCAATTTTGCCACGCATTTCCTGGTCTGGCGCAGCAGAAGTCTGGGTGTCTATCTGCGCGACGTCGAGGCACAGGCGGCACTGGGGCTGATCCTCCTCAGCTGCCTCGGAATCGCCTTCTTCCTGTGGTGGAACGGCATTTATACGGAATTGACGACCGCGCTGCGTCACGCCAGTTTTAACGTAGTCTCTATCGCCACCAGCTCCGGTTACGCCAGTGTAGATTATGCACAATGGCCAATCTTCGCACCCTTATGGATGATGTTCCTGACCGCGATCGCCGCGAGTTCCGGTTCGACCGGGGGCGGCATCAAGATGATACGCACGCTGGTGCTGGTCAAGCAGGCGGGACGCGAATTCGTCAAGCTGTTGCACCCCTCCGCCGTCAACCCCCTGAAGATCGGCGGAAGCGTTATTCCGAATGGCGTAGTTTTTTCGGTGCTGGGATTTATCTTCCTGTACTTCATGACCATCGCCACATTGACCTTCATACTGCTGATCAGCGGCATGGATTTCATCTCGGCTTTCACCGCCGTGCTTGCCTCGATAAACAATTGCGGCCCTGGCCTCGGTACAGTCGGACCAGCCAGCAATTACCAGGGGTTGAGTGATTTTCAAACCTGGATATGCACGTTTGGCATGCTGGTCGGCCGCCTGGAAATTTTCACGGTGCTGATACTGTTTACCCCGCAATTCTGGCGGCGCTGATGAGCAGACCGAAAATGGATAACCGCGTGCGCCCCGGTAAAGCCAGACAACAACAGCTGACAGTGAACGACGATGTGGAAATGCTGTTGCTACCCGTGTTTCTGGAAGAGGCCGATGAATTGCGCCCGATGATTAACGAGTCCTTACGCGCTTTGCGCGCAGAACCCGGTGATGACTCGCAACGGCAATTGATAAATCGTCTGCTACACACCTTCAAGGGGAGTGCACGCATGACAGGCGCGATGCGCATTGGCGACATTATTCACACCATGGAAGATCGTTTGCTCGTAGCCGACCCCTCAGCCGGACTTTGGGGTGCGTTAAATGACGATCTTGAACGGATAGACAGCCTGCTGGAAGCATTGCGTGAAGCGCAGCTGGTTGCCGAAGCCAACCCTGTTGAGGACGGCAGCAAATCCGAGCAAGTGACCGCTGACAGCCCATTTGCCCGCATGAGCGAACGACTTTACCGCACGCTGCGGCAAACGGCCAAGGAACTGAACAAGCGCGTCAATCTTGAACTGATCGTGAACGACGTTGAGCTGGAAGGACGTGTGCTGGAAAAAATGACCGCCCCGTTCGAGCACCTGTTGCGCAATGCCATCGCACACGGCGTGGAAAAAGAGCAACAGCGTATTGATAGCGATAAAGAGCTGATCGGCGAAATTCAGTTGTGCCTGCGTCAGGAAAACGATGAAGTGATCGTTGAATTCAGCGATGACGGGCGCGGCCTGAACCTGGCAGCTTTGCGCGCACAGGCTATCAAAAGGGGCTTGCTGAACGAGGCAGACATTCCGGAAGAGCAGCTGGAGCAACTGATCTTCATCCCCGGCATTTCGACGGCCGAGGCAGTGACCGGTGTGTCTGGTCGCGGTATCGGCATGGATGTGGTGCGCAGCGAAGTCACAGCCCTGGGTGGACGAATCGAAGTCCATTCGAAGCCGGGTCAGGGTACGCAATTCACCATACATCTCCCGGCTCACACCCTGGTTAGTCATAAGACGCGGAGCCGTTCCGCTATCGACCTGTGAATTTAAGCAACGTCGAATTGTGAAGCAACCCTTAGCCAGCTACAATGCCGCCATGTCTAAATTCGATCTTACCCATCACTTCCTGATTGCCATGCCCGCCATGCAAGAGGGCTTCTTTGCCGGCACGCTGACTTACATTTGCGAACACGACGAAAACGGCGCGCTGGGGCTGGTGGTGAACCGCCCGATCAGCCTGACGCTGTCCGAGATGTTCAGCCAGATCAATATTCCGCTGCATCAAACTCGACTGGAAAGAATGACAGTGCATATGGGCGGCCCTGTGCAAGTCGAACGCGGCTTTGTCTTACACGACACCCGACAGGATTGGCAATCTACGCTGCGCATCAACGACAGACTGGCGCTAACCACCTCAAAAGACATACTCGAAGCCATGGGCGAAGGAAGAGGGCCGGACAATTTTCTGGTCACGCTGGGCTATTCGGGCTGGGATCAAGGCCAGCTGGAGCATGAAATCAACGAAAACACCTGGCTGACCGAGCCCGCCAACGAACACATCCTGTTCAAGCTGCCCGCCGAAGAGCGCCTGGCTGCAGCGATGGCTTTGCTGGGCGTTGAATACTCAATGCTGGTCGAAGATGCCGGGCATGCCTGATAAGGCAGGATCGAGGATCGATGTCACGCCTCAGCCCTCAGTCCTCAGTCCTGTAGTTGGCACCTTGCTCGCCTTTGATTTTGGCACCCGGCGCATCGGTGTGGCGGTGGGCAATACTTTTTCTGCCCATGCACAAGCTTTGACCACCATTGCCGAAGAGAAAAA
Organism: Gallionella sp.; assembly: GCA_030653355.1. GTDB lineage: Bacteria > Pseudomonadota > Gammaproteobacteria > Burkholderiales > Gallionellaceae > Gallionella. Next base: position 16,351 of record JAURZN010000224.1, read on the forward strand.
CGAAATCCGCTTTGCGGCGATCACAGCGCTGATCAGAGAATGGCAACCGTGCGCGCTGCTGGTGGGTCTGCCCTGTAACGATGACGGCAGCCCGCACGAATTAACCGCACTGTGCCGTCGCTTTGCAAACCGTCTGCACGGACGGTTTGCGCTGACGACCTTGCTGGTAGATGAGCGTTATACTTCGCTGGCGGCCAGCGAGCAGTTAAACAAGGAAGGCATAAGGGGCAGGCAGCAGCAGAGCCTGATAGACCAGTACGCCGCGCAGCAAATCATGCAGGCCTGGTTTGATGAACCGACAGCCTGTATCACCGTAGGGGCTGACAGGAAGAAAAATGAATAATCCGCAACTGAATAAACACGGTGAGCTCCAGCATCTGCTGAGCACCGAAGGCCTGCCGGCACGCATCATGCGCGAGATACTCGACCGCGCCGCAACCTTTCTGGATGAGGCCGACGGCCATGAATTCAAAAAAGTGCCGTTGCTGCACGGCAAATCGGTGTTCAACGTATTCTTCGAGAACAGCACCCGCACCCGCACCACCTTCGAGATCGCGGCCAAGAAATTGTCTGCTGACGTGGTCAACCTGAACATCGGCTCCTCCTCCACCAGCAAAGGCGAGACGCTGCTGGACACGGTGGACAACCTTTGCGCGATGCATGCCGACATGTTCGTGGTGCGGCACTCGTCGAGTGGAGCGGCGCATCTGATCGCCCGTCACGTCGCGCCCGAGATACACGTCATCAATGCCGGTGACGGACGCCATGCGCATCCGACTCAGGCGTTGCTGGACATGTACACCATCCGGCATTACAAGAAGGAATTCCACAACCTGCGCGTCGCCATTGTCGGCGACATCCTGCATTCGCGCGTGGCGCGCTCGCAGATACACGCGCTGACCACGCTGGGCGTACCGGAAGTGCGCGTCATTGCACCGAAAACACTGCTGCCCACTCACGTCGAAAAACTCGGCGTGCAGGTCTATCACGACATGGCGCAAGGACTCAAGGACGTGGACGTGGTGATGACCTTGCGCTTGCAGAACGAGCGCATGCAGGGCGCGCTGCTGCCTTCCGCACAGGAATTTTTCAAATACTACGGTCTGACGCAGGAGCGACTGGCGCTGGCCAGACCTGACGCCATCGTGATGCATCCCGGCCCGATGAATCGCGGCGTGGAAATCGATTCTTCCGTGGCGGACGGCCCGCAAGCGGTCATCCTGCCCCAAGTCACCTTCGGCGTCGCGGTACGCATGGCGGTGATGAGCACCTTAGCCGGGAATACACCATGAATATCCATATCAGGAATGGTCGGCTGATCGACCCCAAGAACAGAATAGACGCGCAGCAGGACGTGTATATCGCCGAGCGGCGCATCGTCGCCATCGGCCAGGCACCGCAGGATTTCATCGCCGGGCAAGTAATAGATGCCAGCGGATTAATCGTGATGCCGGGTCTGGTGGATGTGGCGGCGCGGCTGCGCGAACCCGGTTACGAATACCGCGCGACGCTGGAATCGGAAATGAACGCAGCCGTCGCGGGCGGCGTGACCTCGCTGGCCTGCCCGCCCGACACCGACCCGCCGCTGGATGAACCCGGACTGGTGGAAATGCTCAAGCGCCGCGCACGCGTACTGAATCAGGCGCGCGTATTCCCGATTGGCGCGCTGACTTACGGTCTGAAAGGGCAGGAACTGACCGAAATGATCGAGCTGACCGATGCCGGCTGCAAGGCTTTCAGTCAGGCGGATGCGCCGCTCACCGATACGCGCGTGTTGATGCGCGCCATGCAATATGCCGCGACTTTCGGCTACCGGGTGTGGCTGCGCCCGCAGGACAGTTTCCTTGCTAAAAACGGTGTGGCGCATGACGGTGAAGTGGCGACTCGTCTGGGCTTGCCGCCGATTCCGGTGGTCGCCGAGACCATTGCGCTCACCACCGCCTTGCAATTGGCACGTGAGACGGGTGTGATGCTGCACATCTGCCGGATTTCCAGCGCGGCGGGGGTAGAACTGCTGCGCGCCGCCAAACGCGAAGGATTGCAGGTGACCTGCGATGTCTCCATGAACCACGTACACCTGACAGAGATGGACATCGGCTATTTCGATGCCAACTGCCATTTGATGCCGCCGTTACGCAGCCAGCGCGACCGGGACGGGCTGCTTGCAGGCTTGCTGGACGGAACGATAGATGCGATCTGTTCCAACCACTCGCCGGTGGACGACGATGCCAAGCAATTGCCGTTCGCCGATGCCGAGGCGGGCGCGACCGGGCTGGAGTTACTGCTGCCGCTGGTGTTGAAGTGGGCGGAACAGGAAAGTGTGCCGCTGCTGGACGCGCTGGCGCGCATCACCATCAGCCCGGCGCAGTTGCTGGGGCAGAAAATGGGGCATTTGTCGGTCGGCGCTCACGCCGACATCTGCATCTTCGATCCTCAGACAAACTGGCGGGTCACGCCTGCCGCGCTGAAAAGCCAGGGCAAAAACACGCCGTTCAACGGCTATGAAATGCAGGGTCGGGTACGCTATACGCTGCTCGACGGACAGATGGTCTATGAAAGCCAATCATGAGTGAAGCCATACAGCAGAGCAGTTTAACTGAAACGGAAAGAAGCGATTTCGAACAGCAGTTGAGCGAGAAATATCTTGCGCTGGCGCGCTGCCCAAATACTGACGCCCTGGAATACGCCCGCCTGCAACTGGATATCGCCGAAATCCTGGTTTGGCTGGAGCGCAGTGAAGCGGCGTGGAGCCAGGCACGCGCAGCATTCGACACTGCATTGAAAAATGAATCCTGGCAAGATGCCGTAGAGGCATGCAATGTACTCTACCAGACGGGACAAGCCGGTTCTATCCCCGCGCTGGGCATGGGTGTCTGGCTGGCGGTCACTTTTCCGGTTGCGCATGAACTCACCTACGCCATGCTGGATCATGTGGTCACGGAAACACCCGACAACGCCGATGGTGCAGCCCTCGCTGCCATCACGGCGCGCTATGTGGTGGATTTGCGCGCCGACGATGCCCAGCACGGCGACTGGAGTCTGCTGGCCAATGATCTCATCGCCCGTGTCGCCGCGCGCCATAGCGGCGTGCGGAATCAACAGGCACTCGATGCGTGGATGGACAAGCTGAGCTTGCGCGACCCGCAGACATTTCTGCCCCGCCTGAGTCAGGTGGTCAATGCCATTGTCGGTGATGCCTGGTGGTTTGACAGAAACGCGCTGCGCGACAAACTGCCGGATTAGCGCCAGGCCGGCGACCCTCGTCCGACTGTCCACCGTATCAAAACCAGACCTCCGGGTAACGTCTCGATTTCGGGATATTATTGACCAGCAGGGCGACCGCCAGCAGAATCAGCGGGCCTATGGTCGCGGGAATCAGCACAAACAAGAACCCCATCTCATGCACCTCTTCCGATCCTTTCACCGCGATTAAGGCCGTGGCACCACCGGGCGGATGCAGCGTCCGTGTAAGGTGCATCAGAGCGATGGCGCTGGCTACCGCCATCGCTTCCGCTATTCCCGGAAAGGAATAAAACAATTTCCAGCAAATGACGCCGACAATTGCGGAAAGGACATGTCCGCCCACCAGATTGCGCGGTTGCGCCAGCGGGCTGCGCACCGCACCGTAGATCAGCACTGCGGATGCGCCAAACGAGCCCATCATCAGCGACAGGTCCAGGCCTTTGAAAAAGAAGTGATCCACCCAGGCCACCGCCGCAATCCCCAGAAATGCCCCTATCCAGGACCATACGATTTCAGAATTGCACACACGCGGCGGGCTGCCACGGGTCGTGCCACGCATCTTGAGGAAATACTCTGGGATTTTCATCATAAATTTTCCGGATGATGGGCAGAAATAAAATCTTTACGCAGCAGCAAGCCCTGCAAGCGCCCGTCGCTATTCACTACGGGCAGGCTGCGCCCATCATGCCGGCGGAATGCCTCCATCACCTCGCCAAACCCGGCGTAGCAGCTTACCGCAACGACGCTGCTGGTCATGGCTGCGCTCACAGGCATCTCATGCCAACGATGGGTTAATTCAAACGCGCTATCCCGCGCGTTCAGCAGCAACTCCATAAAGGTAGCGACATTAAAACACTGCAAGAAATCGCGCTCAGTCAGCATCCCGATCACACAGCCTTGTGCATCGACCACGGGTAGCGCCTTGTAGCCGGAACGCACCATCTCCCTTGCAGCTTCGACGAGCGACATCCCGGCTAGTAGTGGCTGAATTCCCGTGCGCATCAACGTACCTGCCGTGAAATCCCCCAGCAGACGTCCTAGCGCATGACGATGCGCCAGATGATAGATCGTTCGAAAATCTTCTGTGGTAATGTCAAGATAACCGGAGATGTGTCGCATCGCATCCAGAATATCAGCATCGGTCAACTCGATCTCCGCCGCCTCATCACCAGCGCGCCCTGTTCCGCGAATTTCGTGCAAAGTGTCTTGCATGGCGCTAACCCAAGTAATTTAATGGGGATTTATTCTAGCAGATTGCCTCGAATTGGAGGCCATGATATTCGACTGAGTCGTAAGCAGCTTCGCCAATGCCCGGAATGTCTCGAAAGGAGTTGGTCAACATTGTCAATTCCTGCCTGAAAGCAGGCGGTTAAGGATGTGTGCCTTCCGGGTGACACACCAATTTCTTGAGCAATTTGTCGTGTATCCCGCCGAAACCGCCGTTGCTCATTACCAGAATATGATCGCCGGGACGTGCCGTGGTCGCGATGGCTGCTATTAGTGCATCGAGATTATCCAGTACCGTCGCTTTGTCTCCCATGGGCGCCAGCGCGCCTTGCGCATCCCAGCCCAGGTTGCCCGAATAGCAAAAAACCAGATCGGCGTCCTTCAGGCTGCCGGGCAGCGCGTCTTTCATCACGCCCAGCTTCATGGTGTTGGAGCGCGGCTCCAGTATGGCAAGAATACGTGCCGCCCCTACTTTATGGCGCAATCCGGCGACGGTGGTGTCGATGGCAGTGGGGTGGTGAGCGAAGTCGTCGTAAACGGTGATGCCGTTCACCACCCCGCGCACTTCCATGCGGCGCTTCACGTTCTTGAATTCGGCCAGCGCGTCCAAGCCATGCGCGACCGGCACGCCTGCATGGCGCGCGGCGGCGAGTGCGGCGAGTGCGTTCATGCGGTTGTGTTCGCCGAATAAATCCCAGCTCAATACGCCCTGCGGTTCGCCGTTCAGGGTTACGCGATTGTCTGCGTCTATATTCCAGCCATCGTCATTGCCGAAAGCTTCCACCGGTGTCCACCAGCCGCGCTTGAGCACGCGTTCGAGCGCTGGTTCGCGGCCATTGCTGACGATCAGGCCGTTGCCGGGCACGGTACGCACCAGATGGTGAAACTGGGTTTCAATCGCGGCCAGATCGGCAAAGATGTCGGCGTGGTCGAATTCCAGATTATTGAGTATCACGGTGCGCGGATGGTAATGCACGAACTTCGAGCGCTTGTCGAAGAACGCGGTGTCATATTCGTCCGCCTCGATGACGAAAAACGGCGATTCGGTAATACGCGCCGAGATGTCGAAATTCTGCGGCACACCGCCGATCAGAAAGCCGGGGTTCAGCCCCGCGTGTTCCAGTATCCAGGCCAGCATAGACGCGGTGGTGGTCTTGCCGTGCGTGCCCGCTACGCCCAGCACCCAACGGTCGCGCAGCAGCGTGTCCGAAAGCCACTGCGGGCCGGAGACATAAGGCAAATTGCGGCACATGATCTCTTCCATCAGCGGATTGCCGCGCGTGACCACATTACCGATCACATAAACATCCGGGTTGAGCCCTAGTTGTTCCACGCCGAAACCGGTGATCAGTTCTATGCCCTGTGCCTCCAACTGAGTACTCATAGGCGGATAGACATTGGTATCGCAACCGGTGACGCGGTAACCCGATTGCTTGGCGATCGCCGCGATGCCACCCATGAAGGTGCCGCAGATACCGAGGATATGAATGTGTTTGCTCATCATCAATTATGCTCTGAAAATAAAATACACCGCGCCCATCATTGCAGCGCGGCTTACGGATAAGTCTGGTTTACAGGCTGAAAAACTCAGGTTTCCTCGGCAACCATTTTGATTGCGCCGCACGGGCATTCCGTCGCACACATGCCACAGCCTTTGCAGTAATCATAGTTGAACTCAAAGCGTTTGCCGGGGCCGAGCTTGATGACGGCATTGTCCGGGCATACGCCGTAGCAGTTGTCGCATTCGAAGCAGTTTCCGCATGACAGGCAGCGGCGTGCCTCAAACAAGGCATTGGTCTCGTCCAGTCCGCCTTGCACCTCGTCGAAACTGGTCTGGCGGCGGATGATGTCCAGCATCGGGCGCACCGTCTTGTCGGCATCGGAGTAGTACCACGGGTTGAGTTTGTCGAATCCGGCCAGCTCATGTCTAGGCGCGGGTTGATAAGTTGCGTCGTTCAGCCAGGCGTTGATGTTGAGCGCGGCTTTCTTGCCATGACCTACCGCCACGGTGACGGTGCGTTCCGAGGGTACCATGTCGCCCCCTGCAAAGATGCCGGGATGGCCGGTCATCATATTGCCGGACACCTGTACCGTGCCGTCCACAATCTCCAGGCCTTCCACGCCTTCCAGCAGCGACAGGTCAACATCCTGTCCGAGCGCCAATACCACCGAGTCGGCTTCCAGCGTTTCGAATTCGCCGGTCGGTTGCGGATAACCCTTATCGTCCAGCGCCATTTTCTCGACGGTGATCGCACCCGCATCGGCCTGCTTGATAGTGGACAGCCACTTGATCATCACGCCTTCCTGCAGCGCTTCCTCGATTTCGAAGTCATGCGCAGGTGCCTTGTCGCGCGTGCGGCGATAGACGACGATCGGTTCGGCGCCCATGCGCTTGACCGAGCGTGCGACGTCGATCGCGGTGTTGCCGCCGCCGTACACAATGACCTTGCGGCCCAGCATCGGCTTATCCTCACCTTCCATTGAGCGCAGCACGGAAACGGCGTCTATGATGTGCGCTGCATCGCCGGAGGGGATGAAAGTGCGCTTGCCGATATGGGCGCCGACTGCCAGAAAAGCCGCGTCGAAGCCATGCTGTTTAATGCTCAGTGCTATGTTTTCGACTTTGGTATTGAGCTTGAGCGTCACGCCCATATCGAGGATGCGTTGCACTTCGGCATCCAGAACCTCGCGCGGCAGGCGATATTTAGGGATGCCGAAACGCATCATGCCGCCGGCCAGCGGGCCAGCCTCATGGATTTCGACCTGATGACCCATGCGTGCCAGATGATAGGCGGCGGAGAGGCCCGATGGCCCGGCACCTACGACTAATATCCGTTTGCCGCTGACAGTGGCGGGGGCATTGAATTTCCAGCCTAGCTTGATTGCCTCGTCTCCCAGAAAACGCTCGACCGAGTTGATGCCGACGGGGCTGTCCAGTTGCCCGCGATTGCATGCGCCTTCGCAGGGGTGGTAGCACACCCGCCCCATCACTGCAGGCAGCGGATTATCCTGCACCAGCACGCGCCAGGCTTGTTCATAGTCGCCGGATTCGGCGTGAAACAGCCAGCCCTGAATATTCTCGCCGGCAGGGCAGGCGTTGTTGCAGGGCGGCATACGGTCCAGATAGACGGGGCGCGTCGTGCGCCAGGTACCGGTCAAATTGGCCAGCGAAGTACCGGGTTTTAATGTAATCGCAAAGGGTTTGTTCGGCATGTCAGTTTCCCTCTTCTTCCAGCAAGCCGTACTTGCGGATGTTGCGGTCCGCGATCGCCTGAATGCGTGCCACGGTTTCCGGATGCGCATTCTTGCCGAACAGATGCGCGAAACGCCGCTGCGGTTTCATGTATTCCTCCACCGGGATTTTGCGGCGTATTTTCAACACGCCCGTGACTTCGCCATACTCGGCTTCGAAAACCGGGAATGTGCCGGATTCCTTGGCCATGCGTGCCATACGGATGGTGTCGTGTGATGCCGTACCCCAGCCCAGCGGACAAGGCACAAAAATATGGATGTAGCGTGCGCCATGCATTTTCATGGCTTTACGCACCTTGTATTCCAAGTCGCGCAGGTCGGCTACGGTCGCCGTCGCGACGTAGGGAATGCCGTGCGCCATCGCGATCTCCGGCACATTCTTACCCTGACCGAACACGTTACCCGGCTCAGGCCCGACCGGCATGGTGGTCGCGGTGCGCGCTGCCGGAGGCGTGGCAGAGGAGCGCTGTACGCCGGTATTCATGTAGCCTTCGTTGTCGTAGCAGATGTACAGCACGTCGTCATTGCGTTCGAACATGCCGGACAGGCAGCCGAAACCGATGTCGGTCGTGCCGCCATCGCCGCCCTGCGCCACGACGCGCACTTCGGGCCGTCCCTTAACCTTCATCGCCGCCGCGATGCCGGTAGCGACGGCTGCGGCATTGCCGAACAGCGAGTGAATCCACGGCACCTGCCATGAGGACTCAGGGTAAGGCGTGGAAAACACTTCCAGACAGCCCGTTGCATTCGCCGCGATCAACTGGTTATTGCTCTCGGCCATTGCTGCATCGATGGCATAACGCGCGCCCAGCGCCTCACCGCAGCCCTGACAGGCGCGATGTCCGGAGTTGATCGAGTTGCTGCGCGTCTCCACCGATTGCAAACTGCGCTCATCGGGTGCGAGCAGACGGTTGCCGACGGTGAAGGTGCCGGTCTGGTAGAACTTGACTGCTTGAAAGCCCATGACAACTCCTTAACCGAATTTAGCCGAAACGATACCCTTGTCGTGCAGTATATTTTCGGCAGCAGGGCCGGAACGGCGCGTGGTCTTTTCGCGTTCCAGTTGTTTATTGACCGCGTCCCAGTCCAGATCGAGAAAGGTCACCGGCGGCAACTCTTCCTTTTCAGCCTGACGGAACAACGTGTGCAGCGAAGATTTAAGTATGGGTCGTCCGCCCAGACCCGCGACCGCAGTAAAACCCTTCAGGCCGGTGCCGCTCACTGCCATGCGCACATCGGTTGCGACGATGCCGCCCATGCCCACGGCCAGGCTCTTCTCCAGCACCAGAAAGCGCTGGCAGCCTAATAGTGCTGCGCGTACTTGCTCCAGTGGAAAGGGACGGTAGCTGATGATGCCCAGCACGCCAATCTTGTGACCCGCTTCGCGCATCTCGTCCACCACGTCCTTGATGGTGCCGAGTATCGAGCCCATCGCGATGATCACGGTTTCAGCGTCCTCGATGCAATAGCTGCGCACCAGTCCGCCGCTGTCACGTCCGAATGTTTCCTTGAACTCGGCTGCCAGTTGCGGGATGAGTTCTAATGCCTGCATTTGCTTGGCGTGCGCCAGATAGCGCACTTCCATAAAGGCTTCGGGGCCAACCATCGCGCCGATGGAAACCGGCTCTGCCGGGTCGAGCACCTGACGGGGTTCGAACGGCGGCAGGTAATCATCCACCTGTTGCTGCGTGGGCATGTCCACGCGCTCGAAGGCGTGGGTGAGTATGAAGCCGTCCATGCACACCATGATGGGCATGGACAATTCCTCTGCCAGACGGAAGGCCTGAATGTGCAGATCGAGCGCTTCCTGATTGGTTTCGGCGAACAGTTGCATCCAGCCTGAATCACGTTGCGAGAGCGAATCGGAGTGGTCGTTCCAGATATTGATTGGCGCGCCGATGGCGCGGTTGGCGACCGTCATCACGATGGGCAGCCCTAAGCCTGACGCGTTATAGACTGCTTCGGCCATGAACAGCAGGCCTTGCGATGCAGTGGCGGTGTAGGCGCGCGCACCGGCGGCGGAAGCGCCGATCGCGACCGACATTGCGGCGAATTCGCTTTCCACATTGATGAACTCGCAGGGAGTCAGCTTGCCCGATTTCACCATTTCGCCCAGTGCCTCGACGATATGCGTCTGCGGCGAAATCGGATAGGCGCAGATCACCTCGGGGCGGCACAGCGCGATGGCTTCGGCGACGGCTTTTGAGCCTTCAGTTTGTTTAAGCATCTGCCTGCTCCTTCATCATGGCCTGCACCAGCAGGTAGGCTTCCTCGGCTGCGGCAATGTTGCCCAGCGCCACTTTTCCGGAAAACTTCTCGTTGATGGCCATGATTACCGATTCCAGTTTGATGGTGCCGGAGAGGGCGGCGAATCCGGCCAGCAGCGGGACATTGGGTATCGGACGGCCGACATGTTTGAGACCGAGTTCGGTGGCAGGCAGCGTGCAAAAGCGCTCGCTGCGGCGCTGTTTGACGAGCTCACTCAAGCCCAGTGTTTCCAGGCTGTGGTGCGAATTGAGCAGTACATAGCCATCCTGTTTTAACCCGGCGAATACGTCAATCTGATGCAACAGCGTGGGATCCTGGACGATGATCGCATCCGGTTGCATGACCGGTTCGCGCAGGCGTATCTCTTTATCGGAGATACGGCAGAATGCCACCACCGGCGCGCCGGTGCGCTCCGAACCGAAGCTGGGGAAGGCCTGTGCATGACGGCCTTCCTCGAATGCGGCAACCGACAGCATCTCAGCGGCTGTCACCACACCCTGGCCGCCACGGCCATGAACTCGTACTTCAAACATTAGCCACTCCCTATATGCATTGCCTAGAGCAGAATTTTACGCCTGTTCAGGCTGAATGGCTCAATTTACGCCCAGCAATTCCACATCAAATACCAGCGTGGCATTGGGAGGAATCACGCCGCCTGCGCCGCGCGCGCCGTAGCCCATGTGGGCAGGAATGATCAGCGTGCGTTGACCGCCCGCCTTCATGCCGTCAAAACCCTGATCCCAGCCCTTGATGACACGGCCTGCGCCGAGCGGGAAATCGAAGGGTTCGCTGCGGTCACGCGAACTGTCGAACTTTTTGCCTTTGTGATCGGCAGCAGCCTCGTCATACAGCCAGCCGGTGTAATGCACGGAAACGTGGTTGCCTGCGCTGGCTTCGGCGCCTTCGCCCAGTCTGGTATCGGTCTTGATCAGTTCGGTCATGCTGCTGTTCTCCATGGTGGGTGCGGGGGGTGCGGCCTGTTCAGAGCACGCGGTGGTGGAGAAAACTCCGGCAGATAAAAGCAGAGCCAGCGGTAAAAAAGCGATGCGTTTCATGTGATTCCTTTGTGAATTGTAGGGTGGGCTAATGCCCACCTTATGTGTTTCGCGTGGGCACGTTGTGCCCACCCTACGGTTAATTCAATTTCAGCAATTCCACATCGAACACCAGCGTGGCATTCGCCGGAATTACGCCGCCCGCGCCGCGTTTGCCATAACCCATCTCCGGAGGAATGGTCAGCGTGCGCTGACCGCCCACCTTCATGCCCTGCACGCCCATATCCCAACCCTGGATGACACGGCCCATGCCCAGCGGGAAATCGAACGGCTCGTTGCGGTCGCGCGAGCTGTCGAACTTTGTGCCCTTGTTGTCAGGTGCTTTCTTGTCGAACAGCCAGCCGGTGTAATGCACGGAAACTTGGTTGCCTGCCTTAGCCTCATCACCCTCGCCGACCTTGCTGTCCACGATCTCGGTTCTGATCACCTTGAGCAGTTTCACTTCGAACAACAGGGTCGAGTCAGGCGGGATGTCGTCGCCCGCACCGCGCGCGCCATAGCCCATCTCCGACGGGATGACCAGCGTGCGGCTTCCGCCTTCCTTCATGCCTGCCACGCCCTAATCCCAGCCCTGAATGACGCGTCCCGCACCGAGCGGGAAATCGAACGGGTCGTTGCGGTCGAGCGAACTGTCGAACTTTGCGCCCTTGTTGTCGGCGGCGGCTTCGTCGTACAGCCAGCCGGTGTAATGCACGATGACGGTCTGTCCGGCGGTGGCTTCAGCGCCTTCGCCCAGTTTGGTGTCGGTTTTGATGAGGTCGGTCATGATATTTCCTTGGTATTTAATTTGATGATGGTTTCGTTAAATGAGTTTTAATCCATGCGGGATTACGGCGACAATCCAGCACCGCGCAGATCAATACATCCTGCCCCTGTAACTTGTAATAGATTGCAAATGGGAAGCGCTTGGAAAGTACCCGGTGATATTGCCCGAAATACACTGCGTGGATGCCCGCATAAAGCTGCAAAGAATCAATGTCGGAGAACAACGAATCAAGGAAATATTCCCCTAGTCCGGCCTGCTGTCTTTCGTAGAAGCGGTGTCCCTCGATTAAATCCTGAGATGCCGTATCAAGGATGCGCAGCTTCATTTCAGCGCGTCGCGGATTCTGGCTTTTTCGGTCTCCCAATCCCGATACGTTGCACTACCCTCGGCCACCGATAGCTCGCGCTGTGCCAATACCTCACCATGCCAATCCGGAGAAGATACCTCGTCCGCATGGCGGCAAAGGTCATCCCACAAATATTCCATCGTGCTGATCTTCTCGGCGGTGCTGAGCTGATCCAGTTGGGCGGTGATGTTCATGGCTATCCTTTCACAAATCGAGTCTGAACATAATACTTACATCCGTAAGGTGCAATACGCTACGCTTATTGCACCAGTTTTTAGTTTTAATTGTGTGAGCTATAACCCATTAATCTTATTCAAGATATAGGTATCTACGTCTTTTAGAACTTCGTCATATTCTGTTTTATGGATGCGCTTTGATTCAAAATCAATCTTTACGTCTTCAAGAAACTTGTTGAAGTCAGGATTCTGTTCGCAGAGTTTGTTTATCGTTTCCCAATCTAGCGATGCTTTGGTCTTAGCTGGATAAAGAATCTTTGAGCTATCGATATCTTCAAGATTTAGCTGGATGATCCCGATACCAAATGATGAGACCAACCTTTCGAGTTCAGATAGAAAGTCATCATCTTGCAAAATATTCGGGGCAACCAACCAGCCTTCGTGAGCCCACGATGAATTTGAAACAGCCTGGAAATATGCTTCGCGATAATTCGCTTTATTCAATGATTTTTTAAGCTCGAATGAAAATAGCTTTAGTGAATCGTTATCTGAAAGCCTGTTGAACTCAATAACGCTCGGTCTCCAATCATCAAGCGGCAAATAAAATCCAACAATATCTGGATGAATCCATTCGTTGTAGCCAGACTTGGTTGATTTTTCATGGAAAATGGTTTTCGTGAAAATTGATTTCCCACGATTAAAAGCTGGATTGGCGTAAACAAAATACGTGAGTAATGGATGAAGCGCTCGCTCGTGAAAGCTTGTTTTCTTCCCAGGCTTAGCTAATTCCTCTTTTTCTATGATGCTGATGGTGTCGGACTTAATTTCTAATTCACGACTCTTCAGAAAGAATCGTGCAGGGCGTTTACCCACCTTGATGAAGTGCGATTTTTCATTATCCCGAACATCAACATAAAGCCGTGCTCCCAAAGTTTGCCAAGGGGTTAATCCAGCAGTTTGAATTTTTTCTGTTAGCCCATTTGTTTTGCCGACTTCCCATATTTCTTGGTAGGTAAGCGGCTTTGCGGAGGTAGTGAGAACATCTATTGCCAAATCAAAGAAAGAATAACTCATTTCTCAATGTCTCCTGGTATTGGTGCAAAGACGATTTGACTTAGCACCGGCGCGAGCCACCGCTCCGCCTGTTCCAATGCCCAGCCCTTGTGTAAGTGTATAGCTTGCCACCTGATTCCTTTCAATCTTGTAGGTGGTGTGGTATTTAGATTGTGTAAATTCAGGGGTCATTTGTCGGTTTTGAATTGCGCTAGCAGATTTTGCAGGCGCTGGTCGAGCGTCAACAGTGTGAGGTTGTTCACCAGTGCTGTGGCGGCAATGATGGCGTCCGGCAATTTGCAGTGGCTGGTGCGGCGCAACTGAATAGCCTTTTGCTCAACGAGTTCATCAATGAACAGGATGCGACAGTTTTGCAGCAAATCCAGAATGGCAAGCTCTTCTTCGGGCAACAAGCCGGGAAATCCAAGCAATTCCATGCGCGTGATCTGGCTGACGGCTGCTTTGCTCAAATCGAACGGGTGAGATTCGAGCAGCGCGATGGTGGCTGTTTGCTGTTTGAGCAAACCGATGACCACATTGGTGTCCAGCAACCACTCAACTCCACTCATCGCGCATCTTTCGCTGAATGGCAACGGGGTCTTCGTTGAAACAAGGCGAGTCTTTTAATGCGCCAACAAAGCTACGCCAATCGGTTTTAGCTATCGTTTTTTCGGGTATCACTAACGTTAACAGTCCGCGCCGCTCCGCTGTCACGGGCAAGGTTTGCAAGGGGTGTATGCCGCCCTGTGCATCAATTTCGACTTCTATTGTCTGTAACATGGCAATTCCTTGTAAATTGAACGAGCGCTATTCTACGCCCTCAAAAACTCGACACCTGCGCCAGCCAGCGTTCGGCCTGTTCCAATGTTTAGCCCTTGTTTCTGGCGTAATCAGCAACTGCAACTCGTTGCACCAATGTTAACGGCCTTGGCGCGGGCTCACCGTATAGCATGCCTTCGATGCTGATGTCTTCATCAACTTCGGGCCAATGGATGCCGATGCCGTCGCCGATGATCTCCCAGTGGCTGCGCTGTTCGGGCGTAGCTTCGGACAAGCGCCACGACCAAGCAAGCGGTACGCTCACTGAGCGCCCGTCCATCAAATAGGCCGTGATTTCGGCTTCTGTGACCCGCAAATCGGAAATTTTGGGTTCAACGATTAACGCCACAGTGTTCATTCCATGCCTCCATCCAGTATTTACACACCTTGCGTTCGCGCTGGACATGCACATGCTTAGGTTCACTGCAATCAAAGCTGAAAAAGAAGAGCCGATATGGCCCAGAAATTTCTCGTATTGTGGGCATGCTCGTTCCTGAAAGTTCAGACTGCGATTCATTCTACTACATCAATAACTCAACACCGGCGCCAGCCACCGCTCGGCCTTCTCGATGTCCCAGCCCTTGCGCTCGGCATAGCTTGCGACCTGATCTTTCTCTATCTTGCCGGTGGCAAAGTATTTTGCATCCGGGTGCGAGAAGTAGAAGCCGGAAACCGCAGCGGTGGGCATCATCGCGAAACTGTCGGTGATGGTGATGCCGGCACGGTTGGGCGCATCCAACAGCTCGAACAACGGGCCTTTTTCGCTGTGTTCCGGGCAGGCGGGGTAGCCGGGGGCGGGACGGATGCCGCGATACTTCTCATTGATCAGCGCATCGTTATCCAGACCTTCGTCGGCAGCATAGCCCCAGAACTCGCGGCGCACGCGGGCGTGCAGCAGTTCGGCGTAGGCTTCGGCCAGACGGTCGGCCAGCGATTTGAGCAGGATGGCGTTGTAGTCGTCGTGGTTTTTCTCATATTGCGCTACGCGCGCGTCGAGGCCGATGCCGGCGGTGACGGCGAAACCGCCGATATAGTCCGCGATGCCGCTATCTTTAGGCGCGATGTAATCAGCCAGGCAATAGTTCGGGATGGATTCCGGTTTCTTGGTTTGCTGACGCAGGTTATGCCAGGTCATGGCCACCGTCGAACGGGTCTCGTCGGTGTAGATTTCGATGTCGTCGCTGTTCACGGAGTTTGCCGGGAACAGACCGAATACGGCATTGGCGGTGAGCCATTTACCGGCGATGATTTGCTTCAACATCACCTGCGCATCGGCGAACAGCTTGGAAGCTTCCTCGCCCACGACCTTGTCCTGCAATATTTTAGGGTAACGTCCGGCCAGTTCCCATGCCTGGAAGAAGGGCGACCAGTCTATGTATTCGGCGATTTCCGCCAGACTATAGTCGCGCAGCTCCTTTACGCCGGTGAAGTTTGGCCGCGGCGGTGTGTAGCTGCTCCAGTCGGTTGCCAGTTTGTGCGCGCGCGCCTGTTCCAGCGGAACGTACACGGCCTTGGATTGTCTGGATTCGTGCTGTACCCTTGCATCAGCATAGTCAGCCTTGATCTCGGCAACGTATTCGTCGCGCAGGGTGGAAGAGAGCAGGTTGCTGCACACGCCGACCGCGCGCGAGGCGTCGGTGACATACACGGTGGCGCCACTCGGGTAATTCTGTTCGATTTTAACCGCCGTATGCACGCGCGAAGTCGTCGCACCGCCTATCAGCAGCGGGATCTTGAAGCCCTGGCGCTCCATCTCTTTGGCGACATGCGCCATTTCTTCCAGCGAAGGCGTAATCAGACCGGACAGGCCGATGATGTCGGCATTGTGCTCGCGCGCGGTGTCCAGAATCTGCTGGCAGGGCACCATCACGCCCATGTTTACCACCTCGAAGTTGTTGCACTGCAATACCACGGTGACAATGTTCTTGCCGATGTCATGCACGTCGCCCTTGACGGTCGCCATGACGATCTTGCCCTTGGTGCTGGTGTCGCCGGAGCGCAATTTTTCGGCTTCGATGTAGGGGATCAGGTGAGCCACGGCCTGCTTCATCACGCGGGCGGATTTCACCACTTGCGGCAAAAACATTTTGCCCGCGCCGAACAGGTCGCCAACCACGTTCATG
>JAURZN010000117.1 GCA_030653355.1 Gallionella sp.
AGTCCGGTGAATATATCTGCGGCCTGAGCTTGCACTGCCAGTGCGCTGAGTACGACGGCGGCAAGCTGTTTCAGGAAAAGAAATGGGTAAACGGGAGAGGTTGTCGGGCACATGTTGTTTGTGTCGTCTGAATTTTAGATAAGGATGCTGATATTAAGGAATAAGCCGCTAATTATCCAGGGAAATGCTTTATTCCATATATCTGCGTGCGGTGTTTATACCGGATCGCCTTCCTCATCCAGATAGAATTCATTCAGCGCACGCTCAACTTCGGCCATGTGAGTGAGCACAGGCCCGCCTCCCATCATGATGCCGATAGAACACACCTCCATGATTTCCTCTATCGTCACGCCGGCGTGTTTGCAGGCGCGCACATGCAGGGCGATGCAGTAATGGCATTGCTGGGTGAGCGCCATGCCTAGTGCGATGAGTTCTTTATGCTTCTTGTCCAGAATGCCCGGACGCATGGCCTCGGCCATAAAAGCCTGCACTTTGCCCATCAGTTTAGGGCGATATTCGGCGATCAGTTGCAGGCCGCGATGGGCATGTTCAAGTACTTTACGTTCGCTGTCTGAACCTTTCGTTTTGTTTGGGGTAGTCATCTTATTTCCCATGGGTGGGTTGAGTGGTTAAAGGGGGCGTTGCAGGGCGCGAATGGCCTGGCAGCTTTCTGCTATCAGTTCCGGGCCGCGATAAATCAATCCGCTGTAAATTTGCACCAGCGCAGCACCTGCCTTGATTTTGTCGGCGGCATCCGCGCCGCTCAATATGCCGCCCGCACCGATGACAGGCAGCGCGCCTTGTAAGGCGGCGGCGAGTTGACGGATGACGGCGGTGGATCGCTCGCGTACCGGCGCGCCGCTCAGGCCGCCTGTTTCATTGCCGTGAGGCAGATTTTCGACGCCTGCTCGTGACAGCGTGGTGTTGGTGGCGATCACGCCGTCGATGCGATGCTGCATCAGCAAGCGGGCGATCTGGGTGATTTGCTCGCCTTCCATATCCGGTGCGATCTTCAGGGCGATGGGTACATATTTGCCATGCAGATCGGCCAGCTTCTGCTGTTCGGCCCTCAGTTGCGCGAGCAGGTCGTTCAGCGCGGCTTCATCCTGCAACTGGCGCAGATTCTTGGTATTGGGTGAGGAAATGTTGACGGTGATATAGCTGGCGTGGGCATACACTTTGCGCAGGCAGATTAGATAATCGGCGGCAGCATGCTCGATGGGCGTCGCGGCATTCTTGCCTATGTTTATTCCTAGTATTCCCTTGTAATCGGATTGTTGAACGTTGCGTATCAGCGCATCCACGCCTTCGTTGTTGAAACCCATGCGGTTAATGATGGCGGAGGCGGCAGGCAGGCGGAACAGGCGCGGTTTGGGATTGCCCGGTTGTGGCAACGGCGTGATAGTGCCGATCTCGATGAAGCCGAAGCCGAGAGCTGCCAGTCCATTGATGCAATCGCCGTTCTTGTCCAGTCCGGCGGCCATGCCGACAGGGTTGGGAAAAGTCAGTCCCATCACCGTGCGTGGATCATCGGGGATATTTGCCGCGAGCAGCCCGCTTAATCCCAATGAATGCGCGGCATTAAGGCTGCTCAGGGTGAGATGGTGAGCGGTTTCCGGGGCTAGTTGGAACAGTACGGGACGGAGCAGAGAATACATTGTTAAACTTTCGATAGCTGAGATTGAATTTTTTGACTTACGACTTACGACTTACGACTTACGACTTACGACTTACGACTTACGACTTACGACTTACGACTTACGACTTACGACTTACGACTTACGACTTACGACTTACGACTAGCGACTAGCGACTAGCGACTAGCGACTAATTTTTCTTCACGACGACCGGAATCGGAAATTTATGCTGTGTAGTGCGTGTCTTGCCGCGCCAGTGCTCGGCGATGACATCGCCCAGTTGCATGCACAACAGACCAAACAGTGCAAAGCCTGCCTGGGTGAACAGCGGATGGGGCAGCTGGCTGATCAGGCTGCCACCGGAAACCTGATAGGTGTAGTTGACCAGATTACCGACAATCACTCCGGCCAGCGCAGCGCAGATTAAACGACCCCAGTCGCCGGAGTTAACAGCGGCGAAAACGGTGCTTTCATGCCATAGCAGTTGCAGTGCTGCCAACAGCAGTAAAGGGGATAACCACATCAGCCAGAACAGGTAGGCAGGCCAGGCAGCGCCGCCCAGCAGACCTGCTGCGGCCGTGGCGAGGAGCGCGAATGCCAGCGTTTCGCCGCCGATCCCGGGCAGGGCAGGGCCGCGCGCCAGGAGTTTCAGCAAACCATGAACGGAGCCGAGCAAGGCGCGGGTAATCAGCACAGCGGGCGCCAGCAGCGCGAACAGGATGGAGAACAGGATGCCCGAGCCGTCTTGCTCTGTCGCCCAGCTGGCCGTGTACAGATTCAGGTAAGCCAGTAACCAGCACAGTGCGACGCTGGCTGCGCCCAGCGATAAATAATATTTGAGCTGACTGGCAAGCGGGCTGTTGCCCGTGCTGATTTTGACCAGCTTGTTGATGAGCAGCAAATAGCTGATCAGCATGAAAATGCAGGTGATGGTAGCGCCGACACCTATCTTGGCGGCAGCGCTATCGAGCGCATTCCATTCGGCGCCGCTCAGGGCAAACCCTGTCAGCGGCAGCAACAGCAGCGCAGAGATAAAAATGCTTAATCGTGTTTTGATGTGGATACTCCTTCGGCGGGATTCAGGTCAGCGTTGTCCAGCGTCTGCCAAATGCCATTTTGCAGACCTTGTGCAGGTTGATATTGGGTTTTATACGACATTTTGCGGCTGTCTTTTATCCAGTAACCCAGATAAACGAAATCCAGGTTGAGTTTGCGGCACAGTTCGATTTGCCAGAGTACGTTGTACACCCCGAAACGTGCGCGCGGCAGATCCGGATCGTAAAAAGTGTATACCGAGGACAGTCCGTCGCTGAGCAGATCAATCACGCTGACCATGCGCAGCACGCCCCCATCCCGAAATTCTACCAGCAGTGTATCAATATGGCTTTGCAATAAAAAGGTCTGGTAGGCGTCGTAGTCGTCATTATCCATGCCGCCATCGGGGTGGCGGGCGCGTTGATAACGCTGATACAGCTCGTAATATTCGGGCTGATCCTGCAGGGGGTGCAGCGTGGCCTTGAGCTGTGCGTGCTGCGTCCAGGCGCGGCGTTGTGAGCGAGTCGGCGTGAATTGTTTTGCCTGTACGCGTAACTGCACGCAGGCGTTGCACTCGTCGCAGCGCGGGCGATAGACGTAGCTGCCGCTACGCCGGAAGCCATGCATGACCAATTGAGAATACAACGGGGAATTAATCAGGAATGATGGCGTGGCGACCTGTGAGCGCGCCTGCAATCCGGGCAAATAACTGCACGGGTAGGGTGCGCTCAGATAAAAATGCAGCGCGGAAATGGGAATGTCGTGTAACGAGCTCATTTGTAGAGGTCGGGGTCGAATGACCAGTCGGTAACAGGCGCGCAGTTTACCAATTCTTCCAGTCGCACAACAAATTCACCGCGTGGAATTTTTTTTGCGCCCAGTGAGGCAAGGTGTGGCGTGTACATCTGGCAATCGATCATGCCAGTTGCTGCGTTGGTCAAATGGCCGGCATTCCAGCGTTCCATTTGCCGGGTCAAATGCGCCAGCGCTATTTTGGAGGCGTTACTGGCCAGGCTGAACATGGATTCGCCATAGAACATCCGGCCCAGGGTGACGCCATACAAACCGCCGATCAGTTTGCCATCCATCCACGTTTCCACGGAATGCGCGTAGCCCAGGTGGTGCAGTGCACAATATGCAGTGATCATCTGTTCGTCTATCCAGGTGCCGCGCTGTCCGCCGCGTGGCGCGGCGCAGGCGCGTATCACCTGTTCGAATGCGGTATCAGTGCGCACCTGATAATTGCTGTTGCGCAATATTTTGGCGAGTGAACTGGACAACTTAAATTCACCCGGTATCAGTACCATGCGCGGATCGGGACTCCACCACAGTACGGGTTCGCCGGGAGAGAACCACGGAAAAATTCCCTGA
>JAURZN010000008.1 GCA_030653355.1 Gallionella sp.
CACAATCTGCTGGAACAAATCACCAGTGCCGACCTGATCATCGGCGCGGTATTGATACCGGGTGGCGTGACACCCAAATTGCTGCGCCGCGAAGATCTCAAACTGATGCGCAAAGGGACGGTCATCGTGGATACGTCCATCGATCAGGGTGGCTGTAGCGAGACCATACATTCGACCACGCATGAAAATCCGACTTTCATCGTGGACGGCGTGGTTCACTACGGCGTGACCAATATGCCCGGCAGCGTGCCGGTTACTTCGACACTGGCACTCACCAACGCCACTTTTCCCTTCGTGCTACAACTGGCCGACAAAGGCTGGCAACGTGCGCTCAAGGAATCACCCGCGCTGCTCAAGGGACTGAATATCGTTGACGGCAGGGTGACCTACAAAAAGGTGGCTGAAGCGTTCAATCTGGAATATCACCTTCCCTATACTTTCCTGAACTGAGCCATATTAAATTTCCCAGACCGCCTTTTAAACAGATGCTGATTTATACACCCGAACCTCATTGCGAACGCAGCGCACCCTTAGGTTTTCCATAGCCCATTTTTTGGGCTGGTCTGTATAATCGGCGGTTTTTCGGGAATCCTGCCAGGTGGTTTAAAAATATTTTCATTTATCGCCTGCCTGCTGATTGCGCCATCACCGCCGCCGCATTACAGGAAAAACTGGCGCTCAAGCCGCTACAATCGTGCAGCGGACTGGATAAGCAGAGTCGCGGCTGGGTTTCCTGCCGTGGCGATGACCGCCTGGTTCACACCAGCAACGGTCAAATCCTGTTTGCGCTGGGCGTAGAACAAAAATTATTGCCAGCCACCATCATCAACCGTTTTGCCAAAGAACGCGTCGCCGACATCGAGGCGCAACAGGGCTACAAGGTGGGCCGCAAAGAGCTGAAGGACATCAAGGAAGCGGTTACCACAGAGTTGCTCCCCAGAGCCTTTGCGATTCAACGCACCACCAGCGCATGGCTGGATACGGCCAACGGTCGCTTGATCATAGATGCGGCTTCTGCGGCCAAGGGGGAAGAGTTGCTGGAATTTCTGCACAAAACCCTGGATGATCTGCCGGTCAAGCCCTTACACACCGAGCTATCCCCGGTTGCCGCGATGACGGACTGGCTTGCCGGTGACAATGCGCCGGCGGGCTTCACGATAGACCGCGAATTGGAGCTGCGCGCCACGGGTGAAAGCCGCGCCACAGTGCGTTATGCCCACCACGCACTGGAAGGTGAAGAGATTCTTGCCCATATCGCGTCGGGGAAGCGCGCCACCCGTCTGGGCATGACCTGGAACAGCCGGATTTCCTTCGTCCTGACCGAACAACTGCAAATCAAGCGACTCGAATTTCTGGATATCATCAAAGAAGAATCAACCACGCTGGCCGATAATGCAGACGAGATGTTCGAACTCGACTTCACCCTGATGACAGGTGAACTGTCCAAAATGCTGACCGACCTGAGCGCAGCATTAGGTGGTGAAAAAGCCAACGGTTGAAGATCGCAAATTCCAGCGCATAAACCCACGCTATAAACCATGGATTATTTAAGAAATCCATTGAACTTATCTTAAATAAGACTGCCTGAGTATGCAGTTAGCGCAAGCTGACACCTGTTTATCCCCCTGAACAGGTATCTTAACTCCTCCCAAATTGTTAAGACATTTTGCCCCTGGCCGTCATGGTTCAGGGGCTTTTTTTGGATTGTTGCGAACTAAAGCAGGCCGCGTGGCTTGTGGGGCGCGCGGGAAAACAACCGGTCATACAGCCAGCGCGGCAATGATTTGAGCAGCGCGCCAACCAGTCCCATTTGCCACGGAATCACAGCATAAGATGTTTGGCGGGTGATGATACGCACCATGCGCCGTGCCGCCTCGTCCACATCCAGAATAAATGGCATAGGGTAAGGATTGATCTCGGTCATCGCCGTCCTGATATAGCCCGGACAAAGCGTAACCACTTTCACGCCGCTGCCATGCAGCTCAACCCGCAGCGATTCCAGATAAGTAATCGCGGCGGCCTTGGAGGCAGAGTAGGCACCCGCCCCCGGCAAACCGCGCAGGCCCGCCACACTGGCGATGCCCACCAGCGCATATTTGCCACCTTGCCCGCCACCAGAGCAGGCCGCGGCATCACGCATCGCCGCGACAAAGTGATGAAATGTTTTCACCATCCCCAGCACATTGATGTCCATCACCTGCTGGAATGCATCCACATCCTCGGCGTATTCGGTGAGCGTACCAACGCTGACACCCGCGTTGGCGATAACCACCTCCGGCACGCCGACAGCGCAGATGAAATCAAGGGCCGCCCGTTGCACCGCAGCACCATCGCGCACGTCCAGCGCATAGCAATGAACCTGACCGGGAAATTCTAACGCCAGAACGTGCAGCAATTCGCTGCGCCGGGCGAAGGCGGCAACGATTGCGCCGCGCTCAAGATAATGGCGCGCAAGCGCTAAACCCAAGCCGCTCGACGCGCCACTTATGACTACCCGAAGACGGGATTCAGGAACGAGGATTGAGGATTCCCCCCCCTTGTCTCTTCCCTCCTCCTTCATCCGTTGTTCACTTGGATTTTGTCTTGCCTTCAGCAGGACGAGACTTGCGCACCATCGCAATAACCTCATTCAGGACACGAATGGTGTCAGCTGGTTGCAAGCCGGTAATTGCATATTTTCCATCCACGACCAGCGTCGGCGTACCGTTGATACCATAGCTGCGTATCATCTGCTTGGCGCGTACCACCTTGCTGTTCACCGTGAAAGAATTGTAGGCGGCTGAAAATTTACTGCGATCCACACCGTTGCTGCCGACGAATGCCCCTATCGTATTCAGATCGTAAAGATTGGCCTGCTTCACATGGATGGCCTGATAAATAGCGTCATCCATTTGCTTGATTTTCCCTATGCTTTCAAGCGCGTAAAAAGTACGTGCCAGCGGTTCGGTCGAGTCACGAAAGATCGTTGGCACGAATGTCAATTCAACATCGGCGGGCATGGTTTTTTCCCATGCAGCCAACTCGCCGTGCAAATAGAAACAGTGCGAACATTCGTAAAAGAAAAATTCCAGCACTTCGATCTTCTTGCTGCTCGCGGGCTGCGCCGAATTAAGCAGTGTGTAACCTTTACCTGCTGGTGCGGCGGCAAATGCCGAGCTGCCCAACAAAATAAAAGCTGCCACGAACATGCTCTTAAAAATATTTTTCACCGATTACTCCTTAAATGATGGCGGGTACACCTAAAAATACAGAGTTAGTTGCGTCAATTGACTGCTGCGTCGCTCAAGACAAACTGGCAATCAGCGCGTTGGAGTCGCGTCCATGCCCTTTAGTTTCAATGTGCCGCGCAAGCTGTTCATTTACTGCTCGCTCTTAAAGGGACCGAGCCGGACGCGGTGCATCTCGCCCTTACCGGGAATCGCCACAGTGTGAACGTGGGCTTCCAGCCCTTTCATCGCCAATGTCGCCTTAAAATTTTCCGCATCATCCGCATTCGCAAAGGCGCCTGCCTGCAAATAAGTCTCTTTGAACGATGCAGGGGGCTTGTTCACGACCTGCGCTTCGGGAGTCCTGGGCTGCGTGTCAGCTGCAGCATCCTGCTTATCCGTCAATACCTTGTAAAATTCAAAGCGCGGCTTGGCAGCCTCTTCGCCAGAGTCGGCGGCGGAATCAGCTCCGGGCCTAGCCACATCAACGGCGTGCTTAGCCACTTCAACAGAGGGCTTAACGATGTCCGCCGACGGTTTCACCACTTGTTCCTTGTTGACAAACGGGCTGGGCGATTTCAGCAGATACCATGCCAAGCCGGCCGCCAGTGCGACACCCGCTATCATACCCAGCAAAATCCCCATCAGCATCGGGCTGCCGCTCTTGCGCGGCGAAGTGGACTTGTTGTTTGTTGCTCTGCTCATATTCTATTCATTCCTTTTGTAAACAAGGGAAGTGCCAGCGGCAATCACATCTTTTCCGGCGCACTGACGCCCAGCAAGGCCAAGCCATTGCTCATCACCTGCGCGGCTGCCGCAATCAGCGCCAGACGCGCGCACTTGACCGCTTCATCATCGACCAGAAAACGGGAGGCATTATAATAGCTGTGAAATGCCGCGGCTAAATCCTTCAGGTAAAACGCAACCAGATGCGGCGCCAGATCCTGTGCAGCACTCTCGATCACTTGCGGATAATCAATCATCAACTGCAACAACGCGGTTTCATATTCGCTATCCAGCAGACCGAAATCCGCCTGCAACAAGCTCAACCGTTCGCCGCCCCAGGTTTCCAGCACCGTGCTGATGCGGGCATGCGCATATTGGATGTAATAAACGGGATTGTCATTAGTCTTCGATTTTGCCAGATCAATGTCAAAAACCAGCTGAGAATCCGGGTGGCGTGCCGCGAGGAAATAGCGCGTCGCATCGCAGCCAACCTCATCGATCAGGTCACGCAAGGTGACATAACTGCCGGCGCGCTTGGAAATTTTCACCTCTTCGCCGTTCTTCAGCACGGTGACCATCTGGTGCAGCACATAGTCGGGCCAGCCTTTGGGGATGCCGATATCCAGCGCCTGCAACCCGGCTCTTACGCGCGTGATAGTGCTGTGATGATCTGCACCCTGTTCGTTGATGACGCGCACAAATCCGCGCCGCCACTTCTCCAGATGATAGGCCACGTCCGGCACAAAATAGGTATAACCGCCATCCGTCTTGCGCATCACGCGGTCTTTATCATCGCCGAAATCCGTGGTGCGCAGCCACAGCGCATCGTCCTGCTCATAAGTATGGCCGCTGGCGATCAGCCTGCCGACCGTCTCTTCCACCTTGCCCTCGCTATACAGCGCCGACTCCAGCGAAAACACATCGAATTCCACGTTGAAGGCGCGCAGATCGAGGTCCTGTTCGCGACGCAGATAGGCTACGGCAAAATGGCGTATCGCCACCTCGTCATCCACCTCGCCCTTGCCTGTGGTGCGCTGATCGTCCGCCTCCACCGTTTCCCTTGCCATGTAGGCACGGGCCACATCGGCGATGTAATCGCCGCGATACCCGCCCTCCGGCCATGACGGGTCATCCGGCGTGATGCCCTTGCAACGCAACTGCACCGAGCGCATCAGGTTTTCAATCTGCGCGCCCGCGTCGTTATAGTAGAACTCGCGCGTGACATTCCAGCCTGCCGCATGCAGCACATTACACAGACAATCTCCCACCGCCGCACCGCGACCGTGACCTACGTGCAGCGGGCCGGTTGGATTGGCGGAGACGAACTCCACCTGCAACTTGCGTCCCGCGCCCAGATGAATGTGACCATAGCCCGCCCCCGCGTGCAATACGGCATGCACGATTGCCTGCTTCGCCGCTTTGGTAAGAAACAGATTGATGAATCCCGCTCCGGCGATTTCCACTTTCTCGATCACATCAGAGACGGGCAAAGCGGCGATCAGCGCCTGTGCGATATCGCGCGGCGATTTACGCAGCGGCCTGGCCAGCTGCATGGCCAGGTTGCAGGCGTAATCGCCATGGCTAACCTGCTTGGGACGCTCGATGAGAATATCGATTTGCGCCGCATCGGGCGCAACTTCGCGCAACGCCTGCGCAAACAATTCAGAAATATGGGATTTGAAATTCAATACGACGGACATTGGCAGCACCAGTAAACATGAAACCCGCACAGCGTCTCGATTACCCCCTCGCGCGCTTGCAGGAGAGAGTTGGGGTGAGGGAAACAGGCTAGGATTTCCACAATAAGGGTGCAGCAACATCGCCACGCCCGTTTTAAGAGGCGCGCATTATATCACTTGAGCCGTTTATGTACTTGTGCGGAAGATGAAAACGCCCACGCACGGCAAAGTACAGGCTGCCAAAGCGAACAACAGGTTAATTCACCCCTTCGGGGTTGCACGAGCCGAACCGGAAAGTATTTTTCCCGGCCGACTTGGCCAAATACATTGCCTGATCCGCATACCTCATCAGTTCGTTCTCATTGGCAGCCTCTTCCGAGTAACACGCAATTCCGATGCTGATACCGATGCGCGCCTCTCCCTCCTCCAGATCAAACGGAGCGGAAATAGCGCTGATAATTTTCTGCGCCACCTCAGCAACATCTTCGTGCCTGTGCGTATCGCCGAGAATGACGGTAAACTCATCCCCGCCCAGCCGCGCCACGGTATCGCTTGCCCGCGTACAGCCAAGCAGTCGATTTGCGACACTTGACAGCAGCATGTCACCTGCATGGTGCCCCATGCGGTCATTTACCTGTTTGAACCCGTCCAGATCCATATATAACAACGCCAATCCCGATTCATTGCGACGCGCAAGCGACAGCGCCTGGCGCAGCCGGTCGAAAAACAAGGTGCGATTGGGCAGCCCGGTCAAGGCATCGTAGTGAGCCAGATGTTCTATGCGCTCCTGCGTCAGCTTCTGCGCGGATATATCCTCATGGATCGCAATAAAGTGACTAATCTCGCCATCGCTAAAGATGGGCGTAATGGTTTGCGATACGGTATAAAAAGTCCCGTTTTTGGCGCGCTCTACCGTTTCACTGCTCCATAGCTCACCTCTGCCTATCGTTGCCCACAGTGCCTGATAGTACTCCGGTGCTTGCTGACCAGACTTCAATATGCGCGGCGTTTGTCCGGCCAAATCCTGTGCGCTGTAACCGCAGAGATTGGAAAATGCGTGATTTGCCCACTGGATACGCCCTTGCGGATCGGTGATCATAACGCCGCTTCCTGCCGCCTCGAGCGCCGAACTCAACAGGCGAACCCGTTGCTGATCCATTGCGGCCTCAAGCAAGACACAAATTCGCCGACCGATACTGCTCAGCAAATCAGTCAGTGAGGTCGAGTCGAACAATACCGGATTGCTCGAATATAGCGTGAACGCGCCATACACCTCTCCGCGGATGACCAGCGGCATAGCGATAATTGAACGCAAGCCATGCTCCATCGCAATTTTTGCCCATATCTGAAAGTGCGGGTCATCCACCCTGAAGACCTGCGTCTTCCCGAAACGGATCGCGCTGCCTGATGGGCCCCGCCCTTTTGATGTGTCATCCCATCGCACACCTTTGAGCTTCAATTGCTCCACGTATTGCGTAGCCGATCCTGCAGCCGCCAGTACGCTGACCTCGCCCCCCGTTTCCTTGCGTCCCAGCCAGACCACCTCCAGCCGGAACAGCTCAGCCACCTTCTGACAAATGGATAACAGAACCTCGTGCAGCGCAACCCCCTGCAACACCTCCTGACTGATTGCAGACAGGGCGTCATCAATACCTTGCTGCCTGCGCTGCTGAGTCACATCTGCCGCATACACTGCAAATCGCCTCACTGCACCATTGGAATCAAGAACAGGGTAAATCGAATTCAGGAAACACCGACCGTCACGTTCATCTTCAATCGTGGCCGGCTTGCCACTTTGAGCCACCTGTTCAAACATGGCCTTGCGCGATTGCGCCAACAGAGGCGGAATGATTTCAAACATATTCTTGCCGATCAATGACTCGGGAACTGCGTTAAGTCGTTGCGCAGCCACCTGATTCATTACCCGTATCGTGCCGTCCATGTCCATCAGGAAAGTCGATTCCTGAATCGCATTCAACAGCGCACGCTGATTTCGCCGCATCTCCTCCTGCTCTTTTTCGGCCAGCTTACGATTGGTAATATCCCGGTTTGATGCCCGGCGCCCGAGAAAATGTCCCGCCTCATCGAATACAGGCTGACAGGTGTGTTCTAACCAGCGCACCTGCCCATCCGGCAGCAGAATCCGCAATTCAAACTCACAAGCTTCATCCGTGGCGCCATGATGCTGAAGATGCATAGCCAGCCGCGCCCTGTCATCCGGATGAACGATATTGAGAAAAAGATCTGGATCAGCCATGAATGCGCCAACTTCCCGGCCTGCAATTCGGACACACGAAGGCGAGCAGTAGATGTAATTTCCGTTTGGATCGATCCAGGTCTCCCAGTCATAGGTGAAATCTGCGATAGCCCTGTACTTTATCTTTTCGGTAGCCAGCTGACTCCAGGAACGCGCGAGCAGCCAGCTTCCCATCCAGAGCAGGCACAGCAACAAACTGGTAACGCCGACGACCTTAAGCCAAATCGCCTGTCGGAGCGCATCCAGCGTAGCGGCAGGCAGATACGAAACAGACTTCCAGAAATATTGCCGGGACTCCATCTTGCCGCGACTGGGTTCGGACGCTTCGATCGCGCCGGTAGTGCTTTTCTGACCCGCCTGAAGCGGATAAACCGTCTCCCATGTCCACAATCCGTCATCAAGCTCAAACTGGCCCTTGTCTGCACTTCGTATGCCCTTCCAGGCTGCGGGTGCGCGCACCCCCATGCTCAGTTCAGTTCGTTTGAACATGAAACCCCACTCGTCCGATGGCTCAGGGCTCTTGAGCCAGTATCCATCCGCGTTGATCACCATGTTTTTGCCGGCAAGATTGGCGGTGGCCTTGGCATAGGCTTGCAGCAGATCGCTGCCGTAGTAATTCAGTATGACGATGCCGCGTTTCCTGCCCTGTTGATCGAAAACAGGCGTGGCAATGCGCAACATCGGTTTGTAGGGTGACTCGATCTTGTTTTGTTCGATATTGAGATCAAGCGGAGAGACGAATATCTCGCCCGGCTGGAGCTTCAGGGTGTCGGAAAAAAAATATCGGCCGCCCTTGTTTTGCAGCTTTTCAGTCGCAACAATAACAGACCGGCCTTGGACATAATCGACCCTGACTACCTCCATACCGCCTTCATCAATCCAGCGTATCTGGTCGTACCAGCCACGACTGGCTGAAAAAATGGCAAAGTCTTCCGCCAGATGCGTGACATTGCCCGGAACAGGATGATTTACTGCCTTGCGCAAGGCGCTGTGCGTGGACAAAAACAGGAGGTCGTGATTGATGGCATCGAGCTTACCGGTCAACGCGGAGGCACCCAGTTCGATATTGCCGGCTTCCTGATAGCGCAGCTTTGCCAGCTCACGCTCAATTTCCTGATTGCCGATAAAAGCAGCACCGCCCACCAACAACATGGTGAGCGGCAAGAACAGACGCACATACAAATTCAGAGCCATCGTATCAGCGACGATGGCGGTCATGGATTTCAATTGATCGAGCAGATTATTCACGGCTTCCTCTCCCGAGCCTGTTGAGCACTGAGCCTTAAAACCAACTACCTATCAATCTACGACCGGCAGGCGTATGGTGTATTGTCCCGATTTTTCGTCTCGCACCACAGCCAGCAGAAAATTACGCTGCGCATCTTCGACCAGTTCCTTAAAGGATCGATAACCGAATGATGATTCGGTAAATCCGGGCTTGCGGCGTTGCATGGTGGTCTTGACCAGAGACCCCCATATTTTTTCATCCGCGCCGCGCTCGGTTATCAGCGCTTCAACGGTTTCCACGATGAAATCCAGCGCTTCCTGACGTTTGTCGTCTTCACCCTTGGCGACGCTAGGCTTGGCCTTGCCTGCTTTCACCGGCACCTTTTTTTCGGCGCGCTTTTGCTTCGCCTCTTGTTCGCGCACCAGATCGTCGTAAAAAATAAATTCATCGCAGTTCGCACTCAGCAAATTTGAGGTCGAATCCTTTCCGCCGATGCCGATTACGTATGTATTGTTTTCGCGCAATTTGGAAACCAGCGGAGAGAAGTCAGAATCACCGCTGATGATGACAAAAGTATCCATATGCGCTTTGGTGTAGCAAAGATCCAGCGCATCCACCACCATGCGAATGTCAGCCGAATTCTTGCCCGACTGGCGCACATGCGGTATCTCGATCAGTTCAAAGGCTGCCTCGTGCATGGTCGCTTTGAATTCCTTATAGCGATCCCAGTCGCAATAGGCTTTTTTGACGACAATACTGCCCTTGAGCAGCAGGCGTTCCAGCACTTTATTGATGTCGAACTGCGCATATTTGGCGTCGCGCACGCCCAGCGCCACGTTCTCAAAATCACAGAACAAGGCCATGTTGGTGATTTCAGATTGAATTGCCATTTGCTATTCTCCTGTCGAACGAATAACTCACTCCAGGCGGCACATCCAGAACTTCAGATAAATTTGCCCGGATTCATCAGACCTGCGGGGTCGAACGCTCGCTTGATGTTACGCATCAGTTCCAGTTCAAGCGGATCTTTATATTCGCGTATCGTCTCATGTTTGAGTTGCCCAAGACCGTGTTCGGCACTGATGCTGCCGCCCAGCTCTGCCACGACGGCATAAACGAGGCGATTTACCTCGGATTCATGCTGTTCAATAAAAAGCTGATTATTTTCGGCTTGCGGCATTGATGCATTGTAGTGAATGTTGCCATCACCCATATGCCCGAAAAAAACAAGACGAATTCCCGGAAATGCCATGCGTAACGAGGCGTTGGCCTGCACGATGAATGTCGCCACACGGCTTACCGGTACAGAAATATCATGTTTGATGCTGACGCCTTCTCGTTTCTGCGCCTCGCTGATATTTTTGCGCAGCTTCCACCAGTTTTCCGCAACTTCTGCATCAGAGGTGACAGATTGCGCCAGCACACCCGGCCCAAAACTCTGCAACGCTGCACCCAACGCAGAGTTCAACGAGCCTGGCAACACATCGCTTAGCTGGATCAGCAAATAATATTCGTACTTGTCGACAAACGCCTCCTCCGTGTCTGCGATGTGACGGTATATCAAATCCAGGCAGCTGCGCGAGATGATTTCAAAAGCACTCAGCGTGTCGCCGCAATTCGCGCGCACATGCGCCAGCAGCCTTACTGCCACATCTACATCGGCAATCGCCACGCAAGCCGTGGAGGTAGTTTGTGGTCGTGGAAACAACTTAAGCACGGCTGCCGTGATAATACCCAGCGTGCCCTCCGCCCCGATGAACAAATGCTTGAGATCGTAACCGGAATTATCCTTGCGCAGGCTGCGCAGCCCGTTCCAGATACGCCCATCCGGCAACACCACTTCCAGGCCAAGCACCAGATCACGCGCGTTGCCGTAACGCAACACATTCAGACCGCCCGCATTGGTGGAAATATTGCCGCCCACTTCGCAATATTTCTGCGTAGCCGTCAGGCCGAGCGGGTACAGGCGGTTATGCTTTTCTGCTTCCTCACGCACATCGGCCAGCCTGCATCCCGCCTCTACCGTCATGGTGTAATTGATCGCATCCATCGCGCGTATCCGGTTCATGCGTGACAGATTCAGCACAATTTGCCGACCGCAGCTCAGCGGCACACTGCCGCCACACAAACTGGTGTTGCCACCCTGCGGCACAATGGCAATCTGCCGGGCAGCGCACAATTTGACGACTTCAGAAACCTGCTGCGTATCAGATGGAAATACGACGGCCAGCGCATCGCCGGAATAACGGCCGCGCCAATCTTTGCAATAGGGCGCGGCAGTTTCACCCGTCAAAACAGCATCGCCGCCGGCAATGGCGACGATGCCCTCAAGCCATCCCATTTCTGGTGGCACTAAATATCCGTCAGTGGATTAACGGGTTTGAGCAAACGCCTGGGCAGTAACCACATCTGGTACAAGGAGGTGAATATCATCACGGTAGCCGCAAGGCTATAGCCGAAGCCGCCGATAATCACCAGCCAGGCAAAGTTGGGTTCCAGCTTGGTCAACCACCATGAGAGCACGTCCACAATCAGGAAACCAAACGGCGTGAAGATCAGAATCCCCTTGGTCATGCACGAAAAACCGGTCGCGTAGGTGAATATCCAGCCCACAAAGAAGAAGATAAAGGAAATGCCGAACAAATGGATGTGAGAAACACGCGTCAACGTGGAAACGGAAACCCCCCCGTCTGTTTTTGTTACTTCATCCATCACCGTTTTATCGGAGATATTAATCAGGTTGGGCATATTGGCATGACAAGGCGCACAATATTGCTCCACATGCGGCTTGATGGTTGTCTCCCATTCCTCTTCAGGCGCGCCTGTACTTGCCCACTTGATGAGTGTCAGACGCACTTCGGGTGGCGCCATGTCTTTCATCGATCCGTTCAGCTTGGCTTCCAGCTTGGTACCCGGCTGGCCATGATAGCTGTAAACGATATCATCCACCGAAAGGCCCAATTTGCCATCCGCCATGCCATGGGTCAGAAGAATCTGCGCGCCCGCAAACAGCAATCCCAAGCCAACAACCAGCAAATAACCGGTAAAAAGTGTCTTGATGGGCAGAGCCAAATCGGCCAGTATGAACCGCTGAATTTCTCGTATCATTTTTATATCCTCAAATTATTTAAGAAATTATACACCACGTAATAGCAGTTGCTTATACACAGCATTGTCCAATGGGGTTTGAGTCTGAGCAAGGTGCGTGATTCCAACGGGGTTTGAGTCTGAACAGGTGGCCGTTATCGATCATTATGCGAGGCATGGTGATCAATATGAACGACGAACAGCTGCATACGTTGGCCGATTTGCAGGCCTTTTTAACCGGAACCGTGGCGATGGATTTCGCGGTGGCTGCAGACCAGCGGTATGAATTCATCGCACGAACCGTGCGGCGTTTCGGCTACGCCCGGTTGAAACGCGCCGACAAGGCGGTGGTTCTGCGTTTCCTTGAACGCGTTAGCGGCTACTCGCGCCAGCAACTCACCCGACTGGTCAAACGTGGCTGCGAGCGGCGCCAACTGATCAAGCGCTACCAGGGTTCAAGAACCAGTTTTGCGCGCATCTATACGGGCGCTGACGTGCTCCTGCTCGCTCACACCGACACCCTGCATGGCACGCTATCCGGCTTGGCGACCAAGAAACTCATGGAACGGGCCTACGGCATCTTCGGCGATGCCCGCTACCAGCGCCTGTCAACGATCTCGGTGGCTCACCTGTACAACCTGCGTCAGCGCCCCAGCTACCAGCACCAACGACAAGTTTGGACCAAGACGCGGCCAACGAACGTTCCTATTGGCGAGCGTCGCGCACCAACCCCCAACAATCGTCCCGGCTACTTGCGCGTGGACAGCGTCCATCAGGGCGATTTGGACGGCATAAAAGGCGTTTATCACATCAATGCCGTGGACTGTGTTACCCAGTACGAAGGCGTGGCAACCTGCGAGCGGATCAGTGAGGCATTCCTCATTCCGGTGCTCGAAGCGCTGCTGCTGAGCTTTCCCTTCGTCATTCACGGCTTCCACAGCGATAACGGCTCCGAGTACATCAATCAACGCGTCGCAAAATTACTCAACAAATTGCTCATCGAAGAGCAAACAAAATCGCGCTCCCGGCACAGCAACGACAACGCTCAAGCTGAATCCAAAAACGCAGCCATCGTGCGTAAACAGCTGGGCTACAGCCACATCCCGCAATATTTCGCCGCACTGGTGAATGCCTTCTGTCGTAACTACCTCAATCCCTACATCAACTTCCACCGGCCATGCTTATTCGCCGAAACCATCACCGATGCAAAAGGCCGCCAGCGCAAACGTTATCCTTACAAACTGATGATGACGCCCTACGAGAAACTCAAATCACTGCCCTTGGCTGAACAATATCTCAAGCCCGACATTACGTTCCGGCAGCTCGATGCGAAAGCTGGGGAAATAAGTGATAATGAGGCTGCACAGCGCTTGAACGACGCGCGTGCTATTCTCTTCAAAACCATTTTTAACCGATCGAAATCGGCTGCCTGAAACCCTTAAAAGGGCATCTCTTCAGACTCAAACCTCGATTGGAATATACTTACACCTTTTTAGGTGGTGTAAGTTTCAAAACTCAAGCGGGTCGATATCCAGAGAGAAACGTAATTTTTTTGTCGGCAGCGTATCAAGCAACGGCTTCCACTCACGCATGAATTGCTGCAAGCCCTTGCGCGTAGCGGCCTGAATCAATAATTGTGCGCGTACATGGTTTGCACGCCTCGCCAACACTGCTGGAACCACGCCGAATACTTCAATGTCATGTTTTAATTCGATGGCCACAGCACGCGCCTGATGCAGATAGGCATACACCTCCGCCTCAACCATGCCTTCAGCGCGCAACATGACCTGAAACACAAACGGTGGAAAGCCTGCCATCTGCCGTTCGCTCAATTGAGCCGCCGCCCAGCCTTCAAAATCGTGGTTCTGCAAACAGCGAAACAAGGGATGATCAGGGAAAGCCGTTTGTATCCACACCTCACCCGGCTTGTCTGCTCGCCCTGCCCTCCCTGCCACCTGCATCAACTGCGCAAAGAGTTTTTCCGCCGCACGAAAATCGCTGCTGTATAACGCACTATCTGGATTGAGCACGCCCACCAGCGTCAGCGCGGGAAAATCATGGCCTTTGGCCAGCATTTGCGTGCCGACCAGTATATCCACCTCATTCGCATGTATCTGTTCACGCATCGTTTTCCATGCGCGCTTGTTGCGCGTGCTGTCCCTGTCCACACGAAGTATGCGTGCACCGGGGAATCGTTCCTGCAATATGCTTTCCACACGTTGCGTACCGCTTCCGAGCGGATGCAAACCCGCGTTGCCGCAATCAGGACAAGCCTTGGGGACGCGCAGCTGATAGCCGCAATGATGGCAACGCAGACGTTGTTCCTGGAGATGCAGCACCATCTTCCCCGCGCAATGCCTGCAATCAGAAAGCCAGCCGCATTCCGTACACATCAGTACGGGTGCATAACCGCGACGATTGATGAACAACAGACTCTGCTCGCCTCTTGCAATGCGCTGTTCAACCGCGCGCAGCAGTTTTTCGCTAATGCCCTCATGCATCACTGCCTGATGAATATTGATGCAGCCTACTGTGGGTAAACGCGCATCCACCTGCGCGCGCCCCGTTAGCTTCAACATGCGATAACGTCCAGTCTGCGCATTGTGATAGCTCTCCAGAGAAGGCGTCGCTGATCCCAGCACGATAGGCACGCGACACTGGCTGGCGCGGAAAATTGCCACATCCCGCGCCGAGTAGCGCAATCCATCCTGTTGCTTGTAGGAGCTGTCGTGTTCCTCATCCACGATGATCAGTGACAGTCCGGGCAACTCTGCGAATATCGACAATCGTGTACCCAGCACAATTTGCGCCGCGCCTGACTGCGCGAGTTGCCAGTTGTGCAAGCGCTGATTTTCTGACAAGCCGCTATGCAGACTGACCAGAACAGCCTCAGGAAATCGACTCCTGAAATAGCCTTCAAGCTGGGGCGTAAGATTGATCTCAGGCACCAGCATCAACACCTGACCACCCCGCTGCAACATGGAGTCCATCAGATGAACATAGACCTCGGTCTTGCCACTCCCGGTGATGCCATGCAGCAAGAAACATGCATAACCCTCGATTCCATTGACGCTATCTACGGCTAGCTGCTGCTCTGAAGTTAACGGGTGCGCATTCTCAAAACTGTGATTTGTCGCAGGTACAGCACGCAATGGAGTGGCCTCAAAACTCTCAACCAGCTCTTCCCGCTCTAACCATTGCAGCTGGGTTGATGCTGTAGCCGACAGCCGTTTCAGCTGCGCGAGCGTACAGGCATGTACTTGTAACTTCGCAATCATCTTTCTGGCCACCGATTTCCGCTGTGGAAAATCAGCCATATTCAGCACAACACCCTTGCCGGTGAGTCTGTAGTGCAATATTGACTTAGTGGTAAGCGGCTTGTCCGAGCGCAACCGGGTCGGCAAAGCGGATAAAACTGTCTGCCCCACGGGATAATGATAATAATCGCTGCAAAAGCACAGCAACTTGAGTAATTCAGATGACAACGGATCGCTGTCGTACAGCACCGCGCTCACCGTCTTGATGCGCTCGGGCAATACCTCTGTAGTATTAATGCACTCAAGCACCACGCCAACCATCTGCCTGCGTCCGAACGGCACAAGCACTCGCATGCCCGGCGCAACGAACTCATCCACCGTGTAATCAAACAGAGTGGGCAGTGGCACATCAAGAGCGACGCGAACGAAAGACATAGAATTGTAAATTACTGGGTGACACGATTATCGCAGACTCCGCGGCGCAAATCCGGCCTGAATTTTTTGTATGTACAAAAGCAAAAAGCCCCACCGTTACCGGAGGGGCTTTTTGTTGTAAGGAGTCTGACGATGACCTACTTTCACATGGGTAATCCACACTATCATTGGCGCGGAGTCGTTTCACTGTCCTGTTCGGGATGGGAAGGAGTGGGACCAACTCGCTATG
>JAURZN010000119.1 GCA_030653355.1 Gallionella sp.
GCACGCTGCCCGGGCCGGTTGCAGTGGCCAGGCAAGCCGGCAACCTGTATCAGGAATATCGCAACGAGCAGGTGCGAGAGGCCGCGTTCCATGAACGTCAGGAAGGGCGCCGGGCCGAGTTCATGGCACAGAATCCGGGGCAGAAATTCGATGACATCCAGTACACCGGCCAGCCTACTTATCTGGATCAGATATTCACCAGTCTCTACACGGTGTTCGTCGGATTTATGCTGGGGACGATCATTGCCGTGCCGCTCGGGATACTGAGCGGATTGAACCGCACGATACAGGCGGCGCTCAATCCGCTGATCCAGATTTTCCGGCCGGTGTCGCCGCTGGCCTGGCTGCCCATCGTAACGCTGGTAGTGAGCGCGCTCTATGTCAGTGCAGACCCGATGTTCGCCAAGTCTTTCCTGGTTTCGGCAATCACGGTGACGCTGTGCTCGATGTGGCCGACGCTGGTCAATACCGCCCTGGGTGTGGCGTCCATAGATAAGGATCTGCTCAACGTTTCCAAAGTGCTGCGTCTGTCCACGCGTACCAAAGTGATGAAAATCGTCATTCCATCGTCGCTTAAACTGATCTTCACCGGCATGCGCCTGTCTCTCGGCGTGGCGTGGATGGTGCTGATTGCAGCCGAGATGCTGGCTCAGAATCCCGGTCTGGGTAAGTTTGTCTGGGACGAATTCCAGAATGGCAGTTCGCAGTCGCTGGAACGCATCATGGTGGCGGTATTCACCATCGGCTTTGTCGGCTTCCTGCTCGACCGCTCCATGCATACCTTGCAGCAAATGGCCAGTTTCGGCCAGCGAACGGAATAAGTTTTTGTAGGGTGGGCATTTGCCCACGCGGTACCGGAAATGAAAAACAGCGTGGGCAAATGCCCACCCTACGCAGATTAAATTGTCAGGAAAATTATCATGCTTAATGCTCAACTAAAAACCGAAGAACATGGCGAAGTTGCATCACCCTTGGCTGGCGTGCTGGCCCTGGAGTTCAGGGGCGTCAGCAAATCGTTTGGCAGCGGTGCGCAGCGCACGGTCGTGCTCAAGGACATCAATTTGCAGATCAGGGAAGGCGAATTTGTCGCCATCGTCGGTTTTTCCGGCAGCGGAAAATCCACCCTGATCTCGTTGATAGCGGGTTTGCAGCAGGCCGATCAGGGTGAGGTGCTGCTTAACGGCAAGGCTATCGACGGGCCGGGGCCGGATCGGGGTGTGGTCTTTCAGAATTATTCCCTGATGCCGTGGATGACGGTACGTCAGAACGTGCGCTTTCGGTCGACCAGGTATTCAGCAAGGCTACTCAGGCGGAGCGTACGGCACGGGTCGAAAAATACATAGATATGGTGAATCTCACTCCCGCCATGGATAAAAGACCATCCGAGCTGTCAGGCGGCATGCGCCAGCGGGTATCGGTGGCGCGTGCCCTAGCGGCTTCACCGGATATCCTGTTGCTTGATGAGCCGCTGGGCGCGCTTGACGCGCTTACCCGTTCCAAATTGCAGGATGAAATTATCCGTATCTGGAGTCAGGAGAAAAAAACCGTCGTGCTCATCACCAACGATGTGGACGAAGGCATCA
>JAURZN010000017.1 GCA_030653355.1 Gallionella sp.
GGGCGAGAATGGCACCGGCCATATAAGACCTGATCAGCGTATCTCTGGTTGACATGAAAATTTTGGATTCGCCAGCATCCACCATTTTTGTAACGAACTCTGAAGGGACCAAATAAGACATGCTCTTTCCTCTCTAAATAAAATTAATACGGCTGCATCATTGAAGAGCTATTTTTGAATGTGCTGTTACATGGATGCAAAAGCAATAGTTATGCCAGAGCGGATAAGTATTTCTTATCTTGTTGTTTTATTAGTTTATTTAACGGGAATACAAGCAAGTTGGATGCAGGTTTGCGGCACTCTTTTAGTGCAGTGTGGGATCGAACCGGCGGCGCGTGCCATTAAAACGGTCGCGGCTCCCGCCGTATTCGCAGGCGTGCTGCCAATTTGGTGCATAGCAATATGAAATGTGCACAGTTGGTGCGCTGCGCAGCCGTCAAGGCTTGAATTGACCTTGTTTTGACAGGGTTATGTCCGTGGTCGGGACACCCTTTATCTGTGGATATTTTGTTGTTTATATACGCCAGCATCGGCGATGCGAGGCGTTTCTATCAGTCACCCGGTGATGCTGTTAACGTCCTGCTTTATGCGGATGAAGCGCATTTTTATAAATCAGTCACTCCCTCAGATAATGCCGTTGCTGCAATTGCTATTTCTTCCGGCGTGGTCATCCACCCTACCGAAAGCCTCACGGCTCCACGCGCCCGATCCGCACCGCACCGTATTGCCGCAAGCACGCCACTCACTGCGTCCGCCTCGGAATGACAGGCCGAGCCAACCGATGCGGCAACCTGTCCGGCGACGCGGGACAGCAAGTCGCGTCCTGAAATACCTGGGAAGGATACGTGCAGGGTGTTGGGCAGGCGCTCGGTCGGATGACCGTTAAGTACAAGGCCGGGAACAGCTGCCGTCAGCCTGTCATGCAGCATATCTCGTAATGCCCGCAGTTTCACCGTCGCCGCCGGAAGGTGCTCTCGCGCAAGCCTTGCTGCCACACCCAGACCGACGATCAAGGCAACATTCTCGGTACCCGGACGCAGACCGCACTCCTGATCGGCGCCGAACAAAATCGGTTTGATCGGCGTTCCCGTCCGAACATAAAGCGCAGCGACCCCTTTCGTGGCATAGAACTTGTGCCCGGCCAGAGTCAGCAGATCGATACCCAGCGCATCGACATCAAGTTCAATCTTACCGGCCGACTGCGCGGCATCGGTGTGGAACAGGACGCCCATCGGCTTGATGAGGCGCGCGATTTCGGCGATAGGCTGAATTGTGCCGACTTCATTGTTGGCATGCATGATAGACACCAGTGCCGTATCGGGGCGTACCGCCGAGGCAACGGCCTGGGGATCAACGCGACCGTAGTTGTCCACCGCTACCACAGTCAGCTCCCAGCCCATCTCGCGCAGATGCAGCGCAGGTTGCATAACCGACGGGTGTTCGATTGCACTGATGACAAGATGCCGCTTAGTTTGGCCCAGTGCTCTCGCAACACCCAGCAAGGCCAAGTTGTTGGCCTCAGTCGCGCTGCCGGTGAAAACGATCTCATCCGATTCGGCATGGATAAGCGCAGCGACCAATGCGCGCGCTGCGGCGACAGCCTGCCGCGCAGACCAGCCATACACATGTGACGATGAAGGGTTGCCGAAGTGTACGTCCAAAAACGGCTGGATCGCATCGGCCACATCCAGTGCGACGGGTGTGGTGGCGTTGTAGTCAAGGTAGATTGGTGGGTTATTCATGCGGGTTTCTCCAGTAATCGCAGTCGCCATGCCAGGGTCAGCGTTGCAAGCAGCGCAATGGCCAGCAAAGGCACTGCCGTCAGGTTCAGCGTGATCCAGCCGAAACGGTCATAGAGCCATCCGGCAGAGAGTGTCGCCACGGCAGCCAGGCCGAACACGCTGAATTCATTGATCGCCTGGATCTTAAATTGCTCGGATGGGCGATACGTTTGGGTGAGCAGAGCCGTGCCGCCTATGAAAGCGAAATTCCACCCCACACCCAGCAGAATCAGCGCCGACAGAAAATGCAGAAACTCGATGCCGAGCAGGGTGATGACGACGTGGCCCAGCAGCAGAACAAAACCGATTTGCATGATCTGCGGCGCGCCGTAGCGCCGGATTAGCGAACCGGTAAAGAAGGAGGGTGCGAACATCCCAACGACATGCCACTGGATGACGGGTGTAACGCTCGCCTCCGGCAAACCGCAACCCAGTATTGCCAGTGGCGTTGCCGTCATCACCATGATCATCACGGCATAGCCGATTGCTGCGCCTAAAATGGCTACCTGCAACACAGGTTGAGAGAGTATTTCCCGCAAAGTGCGGCTGGCGACGGAGTGGGTTGTTGCGACTGGTTTGAGCTGAACTTGCGAAAGTATGGCAAGTGCGGCCAGACTGAGCGCACCCTGTGCGAGGTAGGAGCCGACGAACAGACCATCGACCACCCAGTCCCGTCCCCATTGACCCAATTGGGGTCCAAGGAAGGCGGCGACGACGCCACCCGCGACTACCCAGGAAATGGCACGGCTCGTATGGCTAGCCTCGGTGGCCTCCACGGCGGCGAAGCGATAATAGTTGGCAAACCCCTGGTAACTGCCCAGCAACAGGTGTCCGGTGACGAACAAGGTAAACGATCTCTGCTGGAGCGCGAACGCGCACAACAGGCTGCCCGCCAGCCCAAGCGTGGCTCCGGTCAGAAAGCCGGTGCGACGGCCAAAGCGACGCATCAGGATGGCTGCAGGCATGGATGCGACTGCTGTGCCGTTTACCATCACGGCTATCGGCAGCGTAGCTAGCCATTTGTGGGGCGCAAGCCCGCCGCCGAGATTAGCACCGAGCGCCATAGCCATCACGATGGCTGAAAGCATTAGTGCCTGGCTGATTGCCAGTAGCAGAACATTACGGCGACCTGCGAACATATTTTTCTACCCTGTTTATCAGTGAGTCACTGCCCCGGAAACTTTTGCCGCTGCGTCGAAGCCACCCTTGGCCTTCCACTCGGCAAACCCGCCCTGCAGGATGCGTACGTTCTCGTATCCTGCCACACGCAGCGCAAATCCGGCCTGGGCTGACAGTGTTCCAGTGTTACAGTAAATGAGTACCGGTTTGTCTTTGGGGATCGATTTTCGCTCGGCAAGCACACTGCGCCACTCAAGGTTTACGGCATCCGGGATATGTTCCTTGGCATACTGGTTTTTATCGCGCGCATCAATAACAAAGAACTTTTTCCAGTCGTCTTTTGGAATTTGTTCGGAAAAGATAGTCGCACCCCCGTAGTCAACGAAATCGAGATAAGCTTCCATTTCTTCCACTGCTATGTCCTTGTTGTCGGCGAAAGTGACTGAAGTAAAAAGCAAAGCACCGGCGGCGAGGACGACGGTCGTAATAGAGGTGAGTTTCATCAGTTCCCTTAAAATTATGCCCAAATCGGGCGGTGTTGTATTTTGCATATGCTTCGTCAGCAAGTCACTCCCGGCTGCATCATGAACCTTTCAGAATCTCCGTTAGGATTCAATTTCAGTGTCCTTCAGAATCGGAAGGTGGCATCGTTTGAGTTATCAGACGTCCCATTATTTTTCCAGAGCGGTAAAGGCGCAACTCACCCGGTTGGAAGCTCGTCCAGTCTGCGTTCTCATCCAGAGGTTCGGTTGCAAGCAGCGCACTGTTAAGGGTAACAGGTAAGCCATCGAGTTGGTTTGAACTTGCGCGTTCCAGATAATGAAGCCGATCATGGCCGTAGGCGATCAGGTGTTCCCCGTCTGACATCAAAAAATTGAATTTGCCGAGTGAGGCAACCAGCCCGCTCACGACCGCCAGATTTTCAAACCAGGAAGTCGGGTCGGCGCCAGGCAGACTGTGGAAATGCTGTGCAATATGATTAAGGATATGGCAGAAAGCATACTCGGAGTCCGTTCCGCCCGTAGGGCAGCAGACCGGGTTGCCACTGGAGCGTTCTATATCGACTATGTCCGGCACCATGCCGTTGTGGGCGAACACCCATTCCTTGCCGCAGCATACTCGCTGAAACGGATGGGTATTGCTGATATCTATGACGGTAGGAAAGCTCGCCTTGCGCACATGTGCGATGACCAGGCTGGAGCGGGTGTTTCCGCACAGTTGTGCGAACAGCGTGCTTTGGTGCGCCGGAGACGCTTCCTTTGAAAGGCGGAATATGCCCTCCTCATGCCACGCCAGGCCCCAGCCATCAGGGTTGTCCGCTGCCTGCCCGCCACGCAGACGAAACACGTTGAGCTCCTGTATGGCAGCCAAGGGGTGATCGGACGACAGGCCAAAGAGTTCGCACACAATTTTTTCCTATCGATATTTGCGCAAGTACCACGATTCAAAAAATGCCTTGGCGCTATGCATCAGGGCCAGCGGTGGCAGGGACATTTCGCTGTCCGGTGTGCGCCTCATCAACATGCCTGAATCCAGACTGTCAACAATGCATAGCAGTTCTGCTTTGAATGTTTTTTCCGGAATCCTGCCATTCAGTTCTGTCAGTAAATTTTCGGCTGCGGTTTCCCCTTGAATATCAGCCATGTGCGCCTGTTTTGGCATCCAGTCGGGCCCCGGGAAACTGCCGGAATCGCCAATGACATACACGCATGGATTTCCTTCGACGCGGCACTGGGCATCCGCCTTGATGAGGCCGCCGGGAGAACGAGGCAGGCTGGTGTTGTCGAACCATGCGTTGCCCGTCAAGCCGGGCATGAAAATGATCAGGTCGGCGGCAAACTCGCCACCCTCAGTTTTTACCTTATCCGCCTCGAAGCCGACCAGCTTGTGACCGAGTTGCTTGTTGATGTCGCGTTTATCCATCTCAGCCATCAGGCGTTGTACCGCACGCTCACCCAAGCGGTTGCCGGGGTTGGGCATGGGATTGAAGAAGGTGAGGCCAATTTCACTCCGTCGCCCTTCGCGGCGTAACTGGGTATCCAGCCCGAGCAGAAACTCGAAAATCGGGCCGCCGCGCATGGCGGACGGCTCGTTCGGATTACCCGCGAATCCCAGCGCGATGTTTCCCTGTTTGAGCGCAGCCACACGATCACGGATGTTTTCTGCTGCAGCGATGCCTTCGCACGGCA
>JAURZN010000028.1 GCA_030653355.1 Gallionella sp.
AGTGTGGCTGCCACGCTGCGCCGTCTGGACAAAACCCTGCAAGTCACCGGAGTAATTGCGATAGACGAGCGCCGCACTTATGCTATTGCACCGAAATTCGAGGGCTGGGTGGAGAAGCTGTATGTCAATACCAGCGGGCAGAGCGTCAGCAAGGGGCAGGCATTATTCGATGTTTACAGTCCGGAACTGGTGTCGGCACAGCGTGAATATGCGATTGCCGCACAAGGTGAAAGCGCTTTGGAGCATGCCGATAGTGATGCCAGAACCAGCATGCAACGACTGGCACAAGCCAGTCTGGCACGTCTGAAAAACTGGGATATTTCAGAAGGAGAAATCCGGCGATTGGCGAGTGAGCCGCAGGCGAATGGCAAGCTCAGGCACAGCCTGACCTATTACGCGCCGGTTTCCGGCGTCGTGCTGGAAAAGAGGGCGGTACAGGGCATGCGCTTCATGCCAGGCGAGACCCTGTATCAGATTGCCGACCTGTCTTCACTGTGGGTGCTGGCGGAAGTGGCGGAACAGGACATCGCGCTGGTTAAATTGGGCAGTGTCGCCCGGGTCAGCATAGATGCCTATCCGGGCAAGGAGTTTGAAGGGAAAATCTCATTCATTTACCCGACCCTGAATACCACGACGCGCACGGTACAAGTGCGCGTGGAAATTGCCAACCCCGGCGGGCAGCTCAAGCCAGCCATGTACGCAAACGTGACGCTACCGGCAGGAAATGGTGCCGAGGTGCTTACCGTGCCGGTTTCCGCCGTGATAGACAGCGGCAAGCGGCTGGTGGTGCTGGTGCAACTTGCCGAAGGCCGCTACGCGCCGCGCGAGGTCAGGCTGGGCAGTCGCAGCGATGATTATGTGGAAGTCATGGACGGCCTCGCCGCTGGTGAAAATGTGGTGACTTCCGCGCTATTCCTGATTGATGCGGAGAGCAATCTGCAAGCAGCCTTGCGCGGCTTCGGCAGAGTGTCTCCGGCAGGCGAAGAAGCCGCAGCGTCAGAGAAAGTGCAAACCCTTGCACAAACCAGGAGTAAAACAGCAGGAAGTAAGGCAGCGGGCGTAGGCCATCAGGCGCAAGGTGTGCTGGATGAAATCTATGAAGACGGTTCGGTAGGCATCACTCATGAACCGGTTAAATCATTGGGTTGGCCGGGTATGAGTATGGATTTTGAGCTTGCCAATGCCTCGCTGGTAGCTAACATCAAGCCCGGCAGTGCGGTTAGCTTCGAGATCGTCGAACGGGAACAGGGTGAGTGGGTGATTACCCGGTTGCAACTTCGTAAGCAGCACGAGGGACACTGATGATATTCGAGACCATTTTCCGCCTTCACCCTGAAGGGGAAGGTGCCAGTCCCCTCCCTTTCAAGGGAAGGGTTAGGGTGGGGATGGGGTCGAATAATGCCTTTCACGTTTGTCCCCTCCCTTTCAAGGGGAGGGCTAGGGTGGGGATGGGGTAAATGATGAACGGAGATAAATATGTTAAACACCATTATTGACTGGTCGGCCCGCAATCGCTTTCTGGTGATCCTCGCCACCTTGTTTATCACGCTGGCGGGTGTGTATTCGGTATTCAAGACGCCGCTGGATGCCTTGCCGGATTTGTCGGATGTGCAGGTGATTGTTTACACGGAATATTCCGGGCAAGCGCCGCAAGTGGTTGAAGATCAGGTGACTTATCCGCTCACCACGGCGATGCTGGCCGTGCCTAAATCCAGGGTGGTACGCGGCTTCTCGTTCTTTGGCGCGTCGTTC
Source organism: Gallionella sp. (assembly GCA_030653355.1). Classification (GTDB taxonomy): domain Bacteria; phylum Pseudomonadota; class Gammaproteobacteria; order Burkholderiales; family Gallionellaceae; genus Gallionella. The sequence continues at coordinate 1,753 of JAURZN010000028.1, forward strand.
GTCTATGTGATTTTCGAGGACGGTACCGACATCTATTGGGCGCGCTCCCGTGTGCTGGAATATCTGAGCAGCATCGCGGGGCGCATGCCCAAGGGCGTGTCGCCGCAACTGGGGCCGGATGCGACCGGAGTGGGCTGGGTGTATCAGTACGCGGTGCTCAGCGAAAAACATAATCTAGCCGAACTGCGCACCATGCAGGACTGGTATCTGCGCTATCAGCTCACCAAGGCGCACGGCGTGGCGGAAATCGCCTCCATCGGCGGTTTCGTGCAGCAATATCAGGTCACAGTCGATCCGGTCAAATTGCGCGCCTATGGAATAGCGCTCAACAAAGTGTCACAGGTGATCCGTGATTCCAATCGCGATGTCGGCGGGCGTATCGTCGAGATGGCCGAGACCGAATATATGGTGCGCGGGCATGGCTATCTGCGCGGCAAGCGCGACATCGAGAATCTGGTAGTGAAGGCGGACAAGGGTACGCCGGTGCTGCTGCGCGACATCGCGCGTGTCGAGCTGGGGCCGGATGAACGACGCGGCCTGACTGAACTCAATGGCGAAGGCGAAGTGGTGTCAGGTATTGCTATCGCGCGCTACGGGCAGAATGCGCTGGAGGTCATACAGAATATCAAGAATCGGATCGCCGATGTGTCTGCCGGACTGCCGGATGGCGTGAGCATTCTGACTGTCTATGATCGCTCCGAACTGATAGAGCGCGCCATTGCCACCCTCAAACACACCCTGCTCGAAGAAGGGTTGATCGTGGCACTGGTGTGCATCGTATTCCTGATGCATGTGCGCAGCGCACTGGTCGCCATCCTGATGTTGCCGGTGGGTGTGTTGATCGCCTTCATCGCGATGCGTGCGCTGGGCATGAATTCCAACATCATGAGTCTGGGCGGGATTGCGATTGCCATCGGCGCGATGGTGGACGCGGCGATTGTGATGATAGAGAACGCGCATAAGCATATCGAGCGCCTCAAGGAGGGCGAGTCGCGTGCCGAAGCGATCATCGCAGCTTGTCGCGAAGTCGGCCCCTCGCTGTTCTTTTCGCTGCTGATTATTACCGTGTCGTTTCTGCCGGTATTCACGCTGGAGGCGCAGGAAGGGCGATTGTTCGCTCCGCTGGCGTTCACCAAGACCTTTGCCATGGCAGGGGCGGCGTTGCTTTCCGTAACGCTGGTGCCGGTGCTGATGATGCTGTTCATCAAGGGCCGCATCATGCCGGAACAGAAAAACCCGCTGAACCGATTTATGATCCGGGTCTATCGTCCGCTGATCGCGACCGTCCTGCTCAGGAAGAAAACGACCCTCGCCCTTGCGCTTGTCGTGCTGGTGATTACGATTTATCCGGCTTCGCGTCTGGGCAGCGAATTCATGCCGACCTTGAATGAGGGATCGCTGCTCTACATGCCTGCGTCCTTGCCAGGCATGTCAGTCACCAAGGCGGCTGAACTGTTGCAGACGCAGGACAAGATCATCAAGAGTTTTCCGGAGGTGGCATCGGTATTTGGCAAGGCGGGCAGGGCGCAGACCGCCACCGATCCCGCGCCGCTGGAAATGTTCGAGACGGTGATTAACCTCAAGCCTGAGGATCAATGGCGGCCCGGCATGAATATCGACAAGCTGATTGCCGAAATGGACCAGGCATTGCAATTCCCCGGTGTGGCGAACTGATGGACTATGCCGATCAAGGCGCGCATCGACATGCTGTCCACCGGAATACGAACTCCCATTGGAATCAAGGTATTCGTTAAGATTCTTGAGGAAATGGAACGGCTGGCCAAACAGATCGAAGCGGTAGTCAAGCAAGTCCCTGGCACCAGAAGCGCCTTTG
>JAURZN010000032.1 GCA_030653355.1 Gallionella sp.
AATCTCGCAGGTGGCGGCGGAAGCGGCGCTGAATGGAGACCAGAGCTGCCTGATCCCCATGGTCAAGGCATTCCGCGAGCGCCATGTATTTGTGGTCAATGAACTGAACAAGATTCCCGGCCTGAAGTGCCTGATGGCGGGCGGCGCGTTTTACGCCTTCCCAGACGCACGCAAGGCCATTGCGACGCTGCATCAAAGAGGCATCATTACGACCGCCACCGACATCGCGTTATCCGAGTATCTGCTGGTGGAAGCGGGTGTGGCCGTCGTGCCCGGCTCGGCGTTCGGCAGCGAAGGTTACATCCGCCTGTCATTTGCCACATCGATGGACAACCTCAGGAATGCACTTGAGCGCATCGCAAAGGCGCTGGCGTAGGGCTGCAACCTAACTGAGGACTAGCGCACGGCCTGCAACGACGGGCTTTGCGTTGTGCCACCCACTCTCAGTGAGACAGCCCCGCCACGCATCGCCAGATTAGCCGAAACATTTCCCGTCAATTGCTGTCTGGCGATCGTTAGCCCACCGCTTGCATTGAACACGCTATCTTTCATCTTCAGTTTCCTGAACTGATAAATCTCACCAGCATAGGCCAGTTCGCCGCTCAATTCATCAAAGTGAGTTCTGCCGCCCGGCAGACTTTCCCGACTGCGCAAACGGGTGGTTTCAACCATATCCATGCCGCTGATGGCCCCCTTGTTGACGGTAAAAACACCATTCAACAGCGCCGCATCCGTCAGTTCAGACAGGTTCTCCGCCTGCATCTGAAAACGTGCCGAGCCATCCATGTCGCCGCTCAACAACTTGCTGATATTTTGCAGCGGGATAACCTTAGCCAACAGCGCACCCTGCACACGCCAGCCGGAACGCCAGTTTATCCGCGCCTCTCCGGTCAGCACACCGCCCATAATGCGACTATCCAGATCGCTGATACGCAACTCGTCACGCGTCAGCTCACCTTCCGCCTTTAGCTCTTCGAATACCCAGTTCGGCAATAAAGGTAACGCGCTGTCGCGCAGCGAAAACGACATCTGCAACTTTTGTTGCGGCGCGGCGCGCATTTCCAGCGCAAGCTTGCGCCCTTCAGCCTTCAAACTGGCGAATTCAAACTTGCCGCTCTGATCGAAATCGAACTGCCCTTCCACATCCGAGAATTTAATCCCGCTCGCTTTCAGTTCACCTTGAGTCAGGACGATGCGCGCGACCGGATACTGAGGATCACCCGCCATTCGTTGCAGCCAGTCGGCAACTTGCGGCCATGCCTCACCGTTGACCTGCACGCCGTCAAGTTCAAGGCTGGCTATGGATTTTCCCGAACCCAATAATGCCGAAAAAGCGAAATTCACTTGCACCTGCTGCGCGCGAATTTGCCTGGCCTCACCGATGGACACATCACTCAACACCAGACGCGGTGAGGGCAGAATACGTCCTGACAAATTCCCGATATGCACAGTTTGCTGCAATTTTGAGCCCAGTAACTGCTCCATGCTGTTCAAATAACCCTGTGTTGGCAGTACGGCGGGCACAATAAACAGGGCCGCCAGCAGCAGCACGAACAAACCCGCAGCCAGCTTTGCCCAGGGAAGCGGCTTGCGACGCAATTGACTCTTTTTGACTGGTTGCGCTGCCTCGACAGATGGCTGAAAAACTTTCTGCGTGGGACTTTGCGCATTCTTTTTGACTAGTTCCGCTGCACGCTGCTCCGCTTCCTCCCATTTTTTTGCCTGCACATCCGCCAGCTGTCGTACCTCGGCCTCAGAATATTCGTGCGTTTGCGCGGAGGCAGGCAATGGAGATTCGACGACTGCCTGTGTCTGATGCTCAGCGACCGGCTCGCTTGCAGATTCAGTGGGTTCCACCTGACCCAAACCGATGGCATCCCTGAGCAACTGCCCGGCAACATCCATTTTCTGAAGTTCTGCCGGTTGATGCATTAGGACTTCCTGCCCGGAAGGCTCCGACAGCACCGCATCAAAAGCTTCGAAATCAAAGCCGTCTAAGGCATTTGAAGATTCAGGCGTTGCGCTTTCCTGCGTCTGACTCAAATCGTCCACAGGCACTTCAGCATCCCGCAATCCATAAACCTGAAATTCCCGCCCGTGCTTGTCCTGTTGCGCGCCGCGATAGCGGAACAAGTCACCATATTCTTCGCTGAGGCTGGCCACAAAATCAAAATAGGAACGGGAAACATAAATCTGATCTTTTCCGGCAAAGCTCATCACGCGCTGCGCGCTGTTGATGCCATCACCCAGCATATTCACTTGGCCGTTGATATCCTTGACCAGGCTGACCGGACCGAGATTGATTCCGATGCACACCTGCAAATCAGGATAGTCATAATGCTTGTTGGCTATCAAGGCATTGCGAAAGTGCATCGCAGATTCCAGCGCATCCGTGGGATGCTGCAAAAATCCAACCGCAGCGCCATCTCCCGTGTCCAGAATGATGCGTTCACTAACGCCCAGCGATTCAAGACTATTAGTCAGCAATTGGCTGAACTGCTGCTTCAGTTCAATCTGCCTGCTGTCGTGCTGCTTGGTGTAACCCGCGATATCGAAGAACACCACCGCCGCAGTGGTCGTTCTTCTTTCCACCACTGGAACACCGTGATTACCTCCCCTGCTATCGCAACCTGACACCGCAGCGCGGGTTTTCCGTCTTTCCACAACGGGGACGCCGGTTGAGTTATCCGCCGTATCATCACGTTTCACCCACTGTGCGGGATCACGTGCGACAGCCTCATGCTGTTGTCCCAGAGCCGAAAAAACACTCGCCTCTACCGCCTCGTTTTTTGCATTAAGCAAAATAAGAGCGGCCAGCATTTCAGCATTGGTATGCGCTGCCGCCTCACTCGTCTGTTCTTCCCGGAGCACAGACTCACGCGCAACCTGTGCTTCCGCAGCCCGTGTTTCCACAATGGCCTCATCAATAGCCTCCTGCTGTACACGCGCGGCTTCGGCTTGCATACGTTCAGCCTCTTCCCGTGCACGGGCTGCGGCAAGTCGTCTGACCTGCTCCAATTCTTCCCGTGCGCGTTCAGCCTCCTGCTCGGCCTGGGCACGCGCCACTTGCACCTCAGAGGCCAATCGTTCGGCTTCCTGCCGTGCCTGTTCTGCCGCTTCAGCGCGCGCACAGGCTTCGGCTTCGGCCTGTGCCTTCAATGTAGCGACTTCCGCCTCCAGCCTGGCCTTTTCTTGCTCCACAATACGCGCTCTGGCTTCCGCCTCGGCTTTGACTTCAGCAGCGTGCTGCTCCGCTTTGCGCACCGATTCCGCTTCCGCCCTGGCATGGCGTTCTGCCTCTACCCTTGCGCGAGATTCTGCTTCGGCCCTGACCTTCTCGACTTCCTGTTCAGCCTTGACACGCGCCGCCTGTGCGATTTCCCTGGCGGCCTGTTCAGCCTGCTCCGCTGCCAGTCTTGCTTGCGCAGCTTTTTCTCGCGCCTGCGCTTCGATAGCCTCACGTTCAGCCTTGAAACGTTCGGCATCAGCGGCCAATTTAGCCTGCACCTGCGCCGCTTCCTGCCTGACACGCTCTTCGGCAATCGCACGTGCCCTGGCTTCCGCTTCGGCCTGCGCCTTCAGTCGTGCAACTTCCGTTTCCAGTCTGATACGTTCTTGCGCTGCAGCACGTGCCGCGGCTTCAGCCTTTACCTGCGCTGCCTGTTGCTCGGCTTTGCGAGCAGATTCTGCTTCTTCCAGTGCGCGACGTTCAGCAGCCACACGCGCCTGCGCCTCGGCTCTCTCAGCCTCATGCTGCGCCGCAGCTTCACGATCCCTGCGTTCTTGTTGTGTTTTTAATTTGACGGCCTCCGCTTCCTGCCTGGCACGTTCATCTGACAAAACCGCCTCCGCCGCCTTGGCGGCGGCATGTGCCTTGGCCGCTTCTTCGGCCAATATAGCGGGAGTAGGCGCACGATAAGCGGCAGTAAAATCGAGCTCATCCACCACATTCGCCATTTTTACAGGCGACGCAGCCTGTGGTGTGACCAGCTTCGACGAATTTGCGATTTTAGCCTTGTCCTGAATGAAACCGCCTTTTGCCAACTCGACAAACATGCCCTCCAGCATACCGCGCAGACTGGGAGAGGCGCGCCTGATAATTTCAGCTACGCTGGCCGCTCCATCCACCATCAACAAGGCGCGTTTAATGTCTTTGGACAAGTGCGCAGTCCTGCTGCGCGCTTCATCTTCACCGCTACGGGTTCTGACAAAAATTATTTTTTCATTCATGCTTTATTCTAACTGATAGCAGGCTGATTTTTAAATTGAAAACTAAATTTTTCGGCGACATGAAAGCAAGCCTTTAAGTCCTTTGCGAATTGACCCGCTTTTATAAAATCAGCAAGCGTACTTATATTTTAATCTTCCGAATTGACAACAGAACGAACGTTCTTTATAGTGCACAGCACATTCGTTCTGTGGGGAATTATCATGACTGATTTCAATCCGAAAGACACCGAGTATTTGAGTCGGCTCCAGGATTATTACGCCGACTGGAAAAGCATTCCCTCCTACGCCAGGCTGTGCGAAGTATTTGGCATTGCCTCCAAGTCGTGGGTCAAAGCCATTCTGACCCGTCTGGGTGAAGCGGGCTTCATTGACCGCACTCCGGATGGCGCCTGGATACCCACACGGCAATTTTTCGCCCGCCCTCTGGCCGAATCTACAGTACAGGCTGGCATGCCGGTTTCGGTAACAGACACTCAGGGTGAATATTTCGTCATCGACGAAATGCTGATAGATACGCCCTCCAAGACCACCCTTATCACCGTCAAGGGAGATTCGATGATAGATGCCGGCATCCACGATGGCGACGTCGCCGTGGTGGAAAAGCGAATGACGGCCAATATCGGTGACATCGTGGTGGCGATCGTGGACGACGATTTCACGCTCAAGACGCTGGACAGGGAAAATGGTGAGTTTATTCTGCGCCCCGCCAATCCGGCCTACCCCGTCATCCGCCCGCACGGCAAGCTGGAAATATTCGGCGTGCTGACCGGCCTGATACGCAAATACCGCAGGTGAGCGCCATGCAATTATCACTGACTCTGTCCCGCAGCGCTTCCGTGCTGTTATCCATGACCCACCCGAACAAGGAGCTGTTCTATCGCCAGCGCGCCCTGTTGCGCCGCGCCGTACCCGCCGGATTCCCGTCGCCCGCCGATGATTATGTAGGACAACGCATCAGTCTGGATGAGCACTTGATCGGGCGGCGCGAATCCACATTCTTCATGCGTGTTGCAGGCGACTCCATGCGCGGACTGGGCATCTTTGACGGCGACCTGCTGGTGGTGGACAAAGCCCTGCCCGCAACGCACGGTTGCGTGGTGATTGCGGTAGTGGACGGCGAATTTACCGTAAAGCAATTGCTCTGCACCCCGGAGGGTCAAGTATTGCGTGCCGCTCACCCGGATTATCCCGACATGCACATCAAACCCGAACAGGATTTCACCATCTGGGGCGTGGTGAGCTGGAACGTCCACAAACACTAGCGCTGCCCGCTGAAAATGCAACGCGCGATTGCCCTGGTGGACTGCAACAACTTTTATGTCTCCTGTGAACGTCTGTTCCGTCCGGATCTGGAAAACCGCCCGCTGGTGATATTGAGCAACAACGACGGCTGCGTAGTATCCCGTTCACAGGAAGTAAAGGACCTCGGCGTGCCGATGGCCGCACCCTGGTTTCAGTTGAAGGGCATGGCGAAAAAACACGGCATCACCGCATTCTCGTCCAATTACACCCTGTATGCCGATCTATCCAACCGGGTGATGCAGCTGCTGTCGCAATTTTCTCCTGAGCAGGAAGTCTATTCGATAGACGAATGTTTCCTGGAACTGACCGGCATGAACGAGTTGACCCACTATGCTCAGCACATGCGCAGCACCCTCAGGCAATGCGTTGGCATTCCGGTGTGCGTCGGTATCGCCGCCAGCAAGACACTCGCCAAGCTTGCCAATCATGTCGCCAAGAAACAGTCCGATTATAACGGCGTGTGCAATTTCAACGATCTGCCGGAAGAACAGTTGAACGCCCTGCTGGATAAAATCAGCGCTGAGGAAATATGGGGGGTAGGCAGACGCACCAGCCTGCGCTTGCAGGAGATGCGCATCACCACCGCGCTGGCCTTGAAACGCGCGCCGGCCAAACGCATACGTGCCGAATTCGGCGTAGTGCTGGAGCGCACTGTAGCCGAGCTCAACGGCGCAGCCTGTCTGGAACTGGAAGAAATCACGCCGCCCCGCTCACAAATCATCTGCTCGCGTTCGTTTGGCGTGTCCGTTAGCAATTTGCCCGAACTGGAACAAGCCGTGATCGCCTATACCAGCCGCGCCGCCGAGAAGTTACGCAGCCAGCACTCGCTGGCCAGTTGCATACAGGTGTCTCTCCGCACCAATCTGCACAAGCCACAAGAACCGCAATATCAATCAGCGATCACCGTTCCGCTGAGCGCGGCCAGCGATGACACGCGCTTGCTGTGTCGCGCAGCCCTGAGCGGATTACGCCATCTCTATCGCAGCGGCTATGCCTATCAGAAAACCGGCATCATGCTGACCGGCATCATCGCCGCCGCCGAGCGACCACGCACGCTGTTCGACGATGTCGCCGCACAAGAAAAATCCAGTGCGCTAATGGCGACACTGGATCAAATCAACCACCGCATGGGCAGCGGCACGGTACAACTGCTAGGTGAAGGCATCCGTAAAAACTGGGCGATGAAACAGAGGAATATGTCGCGACGCTATACGACAGAACTGAATGAACTTGCGACAGCCCACGCTTGACGCCTTCTATCCGCACGTAAAAAAGCCCGGACGATACACTCGTCCGGGCTGATTTCTGTTACTGATTAAGCGCGTTTCTTGAACTCATTGGTGCGTGTGTCGATTTCGATCTTGTCGCCGATCTCAACAAAAGCCGCCACGGGCAACTCAAAACCACCATTAATCTTGGCAGGCTTCATTACCTTGCCGGAAGTATCGCCACGCACGGCAGGCTCGGTGTAAATCACTTCACGCACGATGGTATTCGGCAATTCGACAGAAATCGCCTTGTCGTTGTAGAACACCACTTCGCATGGCATGCCGTCTTCGATGTAGTTGATCGCATCGCCCATGCATTCCGCTTCGATCTCGTACTGGTTGTATTCTTCGTCCATGAACACATACATCGGTTCGGCGAAGTAGGAATAAGTGCATTCCTTACGATCCAGGATGATTTGATCGAACTTGTCGTCTGCGGCAAAAACGGTCTCTTTGGCCGATTCGGTCAACAGGTTCTTCATCTTCATCTTGACCACTGAGCCATTACGGCCGGAGCGGCTGTATTCCGCCTTCAGGATTACCATAGGATCGGTGCCGACCATAATGACGTTACCGGCGCGTAGTTCTTGTGCTGTTTTCATGTTTACTACCCTTCAATTTTCAATGCGCGAATTATACCGATTTCCTGAATAAAATCCAGCAAATACAATGCCAGCGTGTTTTCCGCCAACGCATCCGCCCATGTCCGTGCGCGAACATTCAACTCGTCCAGCACATCAGCAAATGCATTCCACGCCTGCCCGGCATCCCCCTCATCATTCCAGGCACGCCACAAATCCGGCAAAGCATGACGCGCTGCGGAGCTAAGCGGCGCGTCATACCTGTTCAGAAAAGCCTGCAATTTCTGCCAGTGCACCGCATCGTGCTGCGGATATATCTGCCAGATGAACGGTTTTTCTGCCCACTGCGCACGCACACAGGAATCCTCGCCGCGCACAAAGTTCACATCGCATGCCCACAGCAAGGCGTCATAGTCTTCCTGCGCGACGAACGGCAACACGCGTACCGTGAGCATGCCGCGCGTATAGCTACCCCCCTCTCCCGTCTGCGTGAGAGGGGAAGTGGCAAAATACGTCTTAAGCTGCGGCAGAATGCGACCTTCAGGAACCAGACACAGGACGCGCTGCCGGGCGTTCGCCCATGCATCGAACAAGCCTGCGAGTGCGGCATTTTCATAGGCAAACAACGATATTTTGAGGGTGTCAGCGGAGGGCATTGCCATGCCCACAGATTCCCAGAAATCCTTTTGTTGCAGCGAATCGCTCAAGAATGCATCACGCCGCGCCAGCAGATCGCATTCCAGCAGCAAGCCGCCGGTTTTTTTTGTAAAGCCCGGAAAAAAAAAGTAGCGGGTCAGATTCCCGCGCGGCGAAGGCAGCTTGTGGCAACCCTCCACCCAGTTTTCAGCGGAAAGGTATTCCAGATTAATCCAGACAGATGCGGCGCTCATCGCAGCCAGATACGCTTGCGGCAAGGCGCAACCAAACGCGTCGATCACCACTTGGGCAGGCTGAACATCGGCAAAGGATGCGCCCCACAGTCGCACCTCCACACCCCGCCTGTGCTGACTTTGCAGCGCGGCATCGGCGTCAGGACAAAGTTTTACAAAACTGACCAGATCATCGACCCATAAACGCACCTCAAGACCGAACTCGTTCGCCAGCTGCCGCGCCAGCCGCCAGCTCACGCCGATGTCGCCGTAATTGTCGATGACATTACAGAAGATGTCGCATGACACCGCCGGAGTATCGAACGACAGCGGAACAGGCATACTTTCAGGGTGAATTTTTTCCATAGCGCGCATTATGACCCAGCAGCATCACGCCGCCAAAACGACGTGCTGCATTTCGCAGACATGGCCGGATACGCTATAAACAGGAAGCGGCCCAAAACCGTCTTAAACACAGCAAAATTACCCGCCGTTAATACCCGTTTTCCGACCGCCTGTATGTTAAATTTGACCGACTGGCACCTTCGTTTGCCGCACGTAGTTTTGCCATTGACGCCGACAATCTTCGCCCAGAGAATACAAACCGCAACATCAAATTAATCTAAACAAGGAAAACAAAATGAAACACGTTTCGACACTTATACTTGCTCTGCTCGGTCTTATCAGCGTTTCCGCTCAGGCGGATGTCGTGACGGCGCAACAAGCTGCCAATGACTATGGTCTTTACGCAAAACGCCTCAATCCTGACGTCGTTCTGTCAGCTGACGCAGGGCGCGCGTTCTATACCAAGAAGGTGGTTGTCGACGGCAAGGATCTTTCCTGCTCTGCCTGCCACACCGACAATCCTGCCAACCCGGGCAAGCACAATGTGAGCGGCAAAGCGATCAAACCGATGGCGCCATCCGTGAATCCGCAACGCTTCTCCAACATCAACAAATCGGAACGTAAATTCAGCGATCACTGCAAGGATCTGTACGGCAAAAATTGCAGCCCTGAAGACAAAGCCAACTTCGTCAGTTACCTGCTGACCATCCAGAAATAATCTCTCCACCGCAGCAAATTTGACCCGCTTTATGCGGGTCATTTTTTTTGCATCAACATCCGCTATTTCGCGCTTTTCTCAGCCAGTATTCCCCGCACCAGAATATCGATCTCCGCGTCCGTCAAATCAGCACGATAGGGTGGCATATCCATCTTCCCCCACGCGCCCGCCCCTCCCTGAGTAATCTTGTTACTGAGCAGGATTCCGGCGTCCTTATTATTCTTGTATCTGGCAACCACATCCGCCCAGGTCGGCGAGCCCATCTGATTCCCCTCCTGATGACAGGCCAGACAATTGGCGCGCTTGATGAGTTCCTCATACGTCGCCGTCTTCACCGGCAGAGCAGTCGCTATTTCCAGCGGCGGTTCATCCGAACAGGCAGACAATGCAAGCATGACAACAGGGAAAAACGCTGAAACTCCTCTCATAACAGAGACCTCCGCCTAACACGTTAAATCAGCAAAGACAAAATCATTTTCCCTCACCATTATGGAATCGGTGGCAGCTTACACACGCCGAGACCAGCTTTCCTCTGACAGGCGATTTCCCGACATGACATTCACGGCATTTCTCGATGGATGGCATGGCGATATCCGCGCTCTTCTGGGAATTCATCTTATCGTGACATGCCGTGCAATCCATCGTGTCATGCCTAGCATGCGGGAATACCGCACCCGGCTGCCAGTCTCGATTAATGCGCGGCGGCGTTACCTTCCACGGCACATCCTCATTGGCAGCGGGCGTGATCTCATGGCATTCCCCGCACTCGGTATCCTTTCTGAACAACGTTGCCGCGGCATTGCGACGCGCAAGATCATTCGCGCACGCATTCCCCGTCGCACTGCCAGCCTCGCATTGCGCCCTGTTTTCAGGCGCATCGGCCAGCCATCGACCATAAAACTCGCGCAACCTGCTCATCACCGCGCGTTCCGAACCATGAGGCACGATGCCTTCGACTGGCTCGGTAAAATTTAGCGCATGACACGCAGATTGCTGACAGGTTTTCTCCATCGTCATCGCGGAAAAATGCTCACCTGACGACTCCAGCCGGTGGCAATCACGGCACTGCATGACCGTATCACCCTCGGGACTCGATATCCCCGCCTTATCCAGATGAACCTTGTGTGAGTATTTCAGACCTGACTTTTCAAGCGGCTTGTCCTGCTGGCGGAATCGAACCCGGCGCTCGACCCCCTGGGCATCCATACCGTCCGGTACGGTGAGGTGAAAGGCGGGATGACTGACAGTAAAATCACGCGCATCGGCCAGCTTGCTGTCGGGATTTATACGTTTGATGTCGCCGTGACACGCCACGCATTTTTCAGCATCATGCCGAAGCTTTGCGCGACTCTTGTGATCGCTATGGCAATCCGTGCAGCGCATACTGCCGAACGCCCGCTTGTGCAACGTCTCATTGCTCAGGTGTTTCCCCGCCTGCGTATGGCATCCGGTACAGACCTCATCCGCTACAGACTGAAAAGGATGTTTATGACAGGTGGAACATTTGGCCTCGAACATCGCATGACCGCCCGCCAGCGGACCTGAACTCCATGAACCGTTTAACGTAACAGGCAGATCGGCCTGCCATTTATCCAGCGCCTGCGATACGGACGGCAACATCGGCAGCAGCATGTAAAGCAACAGGATACCGGCCGCAAGCATCGCCCCCAGCATGCGCTTGCTGTATCCGAGCGCCTCCAGCGTGACAGGCTGCCTCAAACCGACAGCCGTCTCGTGTCCGTCTGGCGCATGCACTTTTTCCATCGACAGGGCGATGTCGTGTCCGGCAGGTGCGGTTTCAATCAGCAGCAGATAAGGGCCGATTTCTATCCGCATGCCCGGCTGCAATGCCACACTCCGCGCAATGATGCCGTCGATCTTGAGCATCGCATCGCCGACAGCATCCATGTACAGCGCGCCATCGTCGGCACGTCTCACACTGGCATGGTGCAGTGCGACATGATGGTCAGGCAGATGGACATGACAACCCGCCCCCCGACCCAGCTGTATCGTCTCGCCCGAGACCACTCCCGCCTGACGTACAGGCAGACCGTGCGAGGTACGCGAAACATGAATCAACAGACACGAGATCATTGCGACTACCAGTAAAAAAAGACCGACACGATGTGCGCCGTGAGCGCGGCCAGCAAGGCGATACCCAGCGGTGCATGCAGCAACAGCCAGCAGCGCATGCGTGCACGCAGCATGACATCAGTACGCGCACGCTGCAGCAGTTTTTCCTTGCGCAACAGCAGTGCATACAGCTCGCGTATCATTTTCGGCTGCTCATGCGTGCCGTACTTTGCACTGAGCTCTGGCAACTGCTGCACGGCGTAATGCGTCGGGCAATCGCGTTGTTCACCGCTCAACTGTTGCCAGAACTTTCCGCCCACACGCGTCTCACGACACGCTTTCTGCACCAGCGCCTGAATCTCGTCCGGCAATGCCAGCGCGCGCGCTGCCGCCAACTCATCCAGTTCAGCAATCATAAGCAACAGGTCATCCAGCGTGTCATCGCCCATATTCAGCGTGATCAGGGTGGGATAATTCAGATAGGCATACAGCCCGTACAGACCGCTGGCAATAAGCAGCAACATCAGCACATAGGAAAGCGTGTGCACATTCCAGCCGAAATGAAAGCCGGTATGCAGCGTCGCCAGCACCAGTAGCAATACCCCCAGATAAATGTGCGCGGAAAGCCAGCCTTGCAGTGTCGCGCCTTCCAGCCTTCCCGCCCTGAAAGGTTTTTCCCCGCGCGTAGCTTTCTCATCCTTAGCAGGCTGACGCCTGCCCATGGTTCCGCCAATACGACGCCTGACAACGCCATATAACATCAGTATCAGCACGATCAGGGTCGCCGCAATACCCAGCAGGTAGCCCAGCAGCGTGCCGCCAAAATCCTCATCGCCTGCCTTGCCTGACAGCGAATACGCCGCCATTGCCAGCAATACGAGTGCACTCGCCACCTTCAGATAGCGATGGTCCCGGTATTTCAGCAGTGTAGCGCCCTGCATTCTGTTCATTCGATACTCCGCTGCACGGTGCTATTCGGCATAGTTGAGAAGCTCCTCTGGATGACCGCGCATCGCGGCCCCGGTCGGACAGGCGCGCACGCAGACCGGCCCGCCGAGGATGTCCTTGCACATATCGCACTTGACGGCCTTCTTCGGCAAATCAGCCCCTTGCTGCGCCTCCCGCTTTCCGATCCCGAATATCACCTGCCAGACGCTGCGCGTGTGATATTCCTGCTCTACCGCCATCTGGATCACGCCATACGGGCAATTCGTCTGGCAATTGCCGCAGCCTATGCAATTATCGCCGATATACACCTCGCCATTGACCGAGCGATGTATCGCATCCGGCGGACAATCCTTCATGCAGTGCGGATGTTCGCAATGCCTGCACGACGTGGGCACATGGATCTGCGCATAGGTCGCGCCTGCCTCGCGGTCGAGCCGCGACGTGCCGTCATGTGCATCCGCGCAGGACGTCTCACAGTTATTGCAACGAATGCAACGCGCATAATCAATCAGCAGCACGTCCGACGCCTCGCCCACCCCCTGCTCCAGCAAAAAATTTACCAGCCCGCTATCTCCGTGACCGGATGCCTCGTCACGCGTATGCTCGTCGCGCACGTTCTCCAGAAACTGGCTACCCACCTTGCTGCGCAACAGGGTGTTGCGGCCCAGCACCTCGCCGACCCGCGACGCCTCAAGCAGGATGATCTCGGCAGGCGAAGCGGCACGCACTGTCGCCGAACGCGGCTGACCGGAGACCAGCGCCATTTCGCCGACATAATTTCCCGCCGGCAGATACGCCAGCACCACTTCACGCCCTTCACGCTGCCGTGATACCGTGACCGAACCGCGCCGTATCAGATACAGCCCATCCGCCGTATCGCCTTCGCAAAACAGCGCATCACCCGCCGCATACAGTTTTGCCTGTGCGCCCTGCACCAGATAATCGAGTTCGCTCTCAGGCAACGCAGTATCCAGGCAAGCTCTCACCACACGCTTGAGCGAGACCTCGTCCAGTCTGCGCTGCACGCCCTTGGACGAATACAACAGTTTGAGCATCGAACGACGCGGCGTTTCGACCAGCACACAATCCTGACTGACCACCGCCGTTCCTGAACGCCTGCGACCGGACAGCAAGCCCATCTCGCCAAAAAACTCGCCCTCATGCAGGCCGAATACGTTGACCTCGCCCTGCCCATCTTCGGTCTCAATGGCGACACAGCCCTGCAGAATCGAATAGAAACTGTTGCTGTAATCATTACTGTTGAACACCACCGCGCCGCGCCGCAGTATTAGCACGGCGCTGTCGAGCATAAATTCGCGTAATTGCAGCGTGGTCAACGGCAACAGCAGGGGCAGGTTACGCCGGAGCAGTGCAATGCCGTCACTGACCGAAAATACATCGGGCACATCGACGAATTTCGCACGCAGCAAGGCCTCGTCTGCCGGCTCAACCGGATTACCCAGAATATATTCGATGACCTCATAGCCCTGATTCATCGCCTGCTTGATCAGCGGATAACCAGCCAGCGCACCCACAATATAGAGTCCCGGCACGTTGGATTCATACTGTTCGGATAACTGCGGCACAGCGGTCGAATCCGCGTTCGGGAACACCACGCCGAAATGCTCCAGCAACGGTCGCGGCGGTTTCGCACCCAGCCGCGCAATGACGCGATGACATGCGATCCGCTCCTGCCCCAGCGGAGTCTGTGCCACATAGACCAGAGAATCACCGGCAAGCGCTTCTATGCACTCGGTATACGTGCTGACGCGCGTTTCCATCTTGCCCTGCGCGACCGCCGCCATCAGCCGTTCATGATTGAGCGCCTTGCAGTCGCTGAATTCCTCATGACGGTTGACCAGAATCACGCGGTTCTGTCTGGCGAGTCCCAGCGCATTCTCTACGCCGGCATCGCCGCCGCCCACCACCACGATTGTTTCATTGCTGAATTCGTCAGGGTCATCCAGTTGATACTGCACACCCGGCAGGTCTTCGCCCGGCACCGCAAGTTTGCGGATATTCCCCTGCAGACCGATGGCCAGCACCACATAGTCGGCGTGCAGCGTTTCACCCGTCGCCAGCGTGATGCAGAAATCCCCGGCACATCCCGAGATATCCGTCACCTGCGAAGCCAGCCGTACATTGACGCGATACTGATCTATCTCCTGCTGCCAGATGGCAAGTATCTCTTCGCGCACCCCTGCAGCGAAGCTCATGCTGCTGCGTAAAGGCAGCAGCGCAGGCTCCGCCATGACGGACTTGCCTTTCTGAAAGTGGTGTATGGTGCTGGCCAGATGCGGCGACGCCTCAAGCAACACATGAGAAATGCCGGACTGTGCCGCTCTTCCGGCAGCCGACAAGCCACCGGGACCTGCTCCCACAATCACAATTTTATAATTCTCACTCATCAATCAGGCGCACCACGAAAGCATTCAGACTACGCGTCTTTTCGAAACACCGCACTGCGCCGACAAAGAGTTCACGCCAGCTTATCCAGCAAGGCATGAAAATCGGCCAGCGGCACGGGCTTGCTGAACAGATAGCCCTGAAAGGCGTGACAGCCGTTTTTATCGAGAAAATCACGTTGCGCGACCGTTTCCACACCTTCGGCAATCACGTTCAGCCCCATCGCCTGCGTCATTGCGATAATGGTCTGCACGATCGCGGCGTCATTGGGATCCGTGGCAATATCGATCACGAAGGATTTATCGATCTTGATCTGGTTCAGCGGCAGGCGCTTCAGATATTGCAACGAAGAATAGCCGGTGCCGAAGTCATCCATAGAAAAATCCACCCCCAGAATTTTTATTTCACGCATTTTGGCGATGGTGTCATCGACATTTTCCAGCACGGTGCTTTCGGTCAATTCCAGCTTAAGCTGTGACGGTTTAGCGCCGCTTTCCAGCAAGGTGCGCTGCACCTGTGCGACGAAATCAGCCTGACGGAACTGCTTGGCACTGACATTCACCGCCAGTGTCAGGTCACGGGTCAGCGCATTTTTTTGCCATAGTTTGAGCTGCGAGCAGGCGGTTTCCAGCACCCACTGTCCGATCGGCACGATCAGCCCGGTCTCCTCGGCCAGCGGAATGAACTGATCAGGAAACACGAAGCCGCGATCGGGATGTTGCCAGCGCAGCAACACTTCCGCGCCCGTTGCCTTGCCGCGACCATCGACCTGCACCTGATAATACAGAATGAATTGCCGCCCTTCGAGCGCATGCCGCATATCCGCGTCCATCACGGCGCGCGCATCCAGCGCCGTTTGCATCTTCGGATCGAAGAAACGGATGGCATTGCGGCCCGACGAGTTAGCCTGATACATCGCCACATCCGCGTGCATCAGCAAGTCCTCCACGCTTTCAGTCTGGCCGCAGAACAGGCTGATACCGATACTGGGCGAGGTATTGCACTGATAATCTCTGATTGTGTATGGCTTATTCAACGCAGCGCGCATCTTCTCCGCAATCAGCTCGGCACGGTTAACCGCCGCATCAACTTCCGCACTTAAATCTTCGAGCAATACAACAAATTCATCACCACCCAACCGTGCCACACTGTCGCCCTCACGCACACAGGCCTGCAATCGGTGCGCCACCTCGATCAGCAACAAATCACCCACCGCATGCCCTTGCGTGTCGTTGATGGTCTTGAAGTGATCCATATCCAGAAACATCAGCGCGCCATGCAGACCGCTGCGCATCGAAACGACCATAGCCTGCTGCAAACGGTCCAGCAACAGCCGCCGATTCGGCAAACGGGTCAGCGGGTCATAGAACGCCAGCTGATGGATTTTCTGCTCGGACTTCTTGCGATTGCTGATATCGCGAAACACCGCCACGTAATGCGTCACCCGATGCTGATCATCATAGACCGCCGTAATGGTCATGGACTTTGGATAGATCTCGCCACTCTTGCGCTTGTCCCATATCTCGCCGGACCATTTTCCGGTATCCAGCAGCGCAGACCACATCGCCTGATAAAAAGCACGATCGTGTCGCCCGGACTGCAGCATGCGCGGATTATTTCCGACCACTTCCTCTGTGCTATAACCGGTAATCTCCTGAAAAGCCTGATTGACGCGCAGGATCGTCGATTCAGGATCGGTAATCAGGATCGCCTCCTGGGTCTCAAAGGTGGCTGCGGCAATACGCATCGCCTCCCCACTGCGCCGGCGCTCGGTAATATCACGAATGAAGGCATTGAATATATAGCCTATCTCGCCCTTCGTGGCCGCGATGGCAAGCTCAATGGGAAATTCAGAACCATCGGCGCGCATGCCGGTTATCTCGACGCGATGACCGATGATCGTGGCGTCTCCGGTATTCACGAAACGCTGCATGCCCTGCCGATGCGCTTCGCGGTACACCGGCGGCACAATCAACTCAGTCAGACACTTGCCGATGGCCTGTTCAACAGAATAACCGAACATGCGGACAGCCTCTTTATTCCAGCCGATCACCCGCCCTTCCTGATCGGCGCTAATCACGGCATCCATGGATTCATCCAGAATCAGGCGGTTGCGCTCTTCGCTTTTATGCAACTCATCCTGAGAACGCATACGCTCAGTGATATCGTCATAAACACCCAGCACGCCAAACACTTCGCCATTCTTCAGCGGCACCTTGCTGGTATCCACCCACGTGTCCAGGCCGGCCGCATTATGCTGGTGCTGCACAATATGCATTTTGGCTACATTACTGTTCATCACGGCCTGATCGTCTGCACGATAGGCATCCGACTCTTCGCGCGTCCAGGGCAGATCAAAATCGGTCTTTCCGACGATGTCGGCCGGATCGCTCAACCCCGCATTTCGGGCAAACATTCTGTTGCATCCGAGATACACGCTGTTGCGATCCTTCCAGAAGATGGCTTGCGGCACGGTGTCCAGAATGTAACTTAACATGCTGCGGCTTTCACTTAGTTCCCGAGTCATTGCCTCGGCGGTTTCCTGCGCACGTTGCCCCAGTTCAGCATGTAAATGCTGCAGTTGCTCCAGTGTCTGCGTCTTTTGCCAGGCTGCGCGCCGGTCAAACAATGTCGCCAGCATCCCGCCTGCAAAAATAAACAGTGCGCCCGTGGACACCAGCATCGCCAGAATATCGGATTCGATGCGCGAGGCACCGGAAAGACAGATACCGCCCACGGGGAAGGTTGCTGCCGACATGGCGGTGTAATGCATACCGCCGATGGCCAGTCCCATCACCACGCTACCCGCGCCGTAGCGCAGCATAGCGTGACGCGCATCGCCGGCATACACGATCAGCAAGGCACCCAGTGCGGCCATGATCGCGATCAGCACAGAAATCGCCACCACGGGCCAGGAATAGATAACAGGCAGCGACATTTTGAGTGCGGCCATGCCGGTGTAATGCATGACGCTGATACCCAGCCCCATCAGTACGCTGCCGCTGGCGAGCCGGAAAAATCGGATCTGCGGTGTACATAACAGATAGAAACCCAGCAACGCTGCGCCAATCGCGGGCAGAATAGAAACAAGGGTTAATTGCAGATCGTACGAGATGGGAACAGGCAGATGAAAAGCCAGCATACCGACAAAGTGCATGGTCCAGATCGCCACACCCAGCGTCACCCCACCGGTCATCAGCCATATCCACGAACAGCGCCCCGTATTTTCGCGCATGCGCTGGGCATGTGTCAGCGCGGTGAATGAGCCTATCATTGCGACCAGCAGCGACAATATGACCAGCGGGATATTCCAGCTTACCGGCATCGAACAGTTCCTATAATGGATCGCATGCCGGTCTTATCGTCCCGTAAAGGACGTATTGGCACTCATCAGCGCATGATAACCAGAAACCCGTAACATACGCAAAAGCTTTAGTTTCTGGACACATAAAACATCACGAGAGCGGTTTTCCATAGGTAGAAAAACGGCGTTGTGCATCAGAGAATTCCGCCTCACTGAGCAGAACCGGCTCACCCACGTGCAAGGTGCGCAGATACAATTCGCTGAGATTTTCCACCTCTACGGTATTGCGGTATGCCTCGGCGAGATTTTTACCCGCTGCGATCATGCCGTGGTTCGCCAGCAGACAGGCTTTGCGCTCAGTCATTGCAATCAGCGCGTTATCGGACAAGGCCTGCGTACCGAAAGTGGCATAGTCAGCGCAGCGCAGGCTGTTGCCGCCCAGCAGCGCCAGCATGTAATGAAAAGGCGGAATGTCGCGACGTAAACAGGCCAGCGACGTCGCCGCATTGGAATGGGTGTGCACCACCGCGCCGAATTCGGGACGCTGCGCATAAATATCGCGGTGGAACAGCCATTCGCTGGACGGCTGCCAGCGGCCTTCAGACTCACCCGACAGATAGACGTAGACAATATCCTCGGCCGTCAACCCTTCCGCACCGAAACCGGAGGGCGTAATCAGGAATCCCTCGGCATAACGAACGCTGAGATTACCTGACGTGCCATGACTCAAGCCCAGCGCATCCAGATTTTTAGTGACGCGCACCAGTTCTATGCGCAGTTCCTGTTCGTTCATTTCATATCCTCTGTTTACACCCTCTCCCCCGCCCCTCTCCCGTACGCGGGAGAGGGTGAGCGAAGGTCGGGTGAGGGTTTTATAGCAGTATGCGTATCGCGTCTGCATTCGCCGCAACCAGCCCGCGCTCGGTGATCAGTCCGCTAACCAGTCGCGCGGGCGTTACGTCGAAAGCGTAGTTTGCCGCTTTCGAGCCTTGTGGCGTGAGACGCACACGACGCACCTGCCCGTCGTCGCACAGCCCTGAAAGATGCGTTACTTCGTCCTCGCCACGTTCCTCGATCGGAATCTCCTTAACCCCGTCGTCTATCGTCCAGTCCAGCGTCGAGACCGGCATCGCCACATAGAACGGCACACCGTTATCGAATGCCGCCAGCGCCTTCAGATACGTGCCTATCTTGTTGCACACATCGCCCGTCGCAGTGACGCGGTCTGTGCCTACGATGACCATATCCACCTGACCATGCTGCATCAGATGCCCGCCCGCATTGTCCACGATCACCGTATGCGGCACGCCGTGCTGCGCCAGTTCCCATGCGGTCAGACTCGCGCCCTGGTTGCGCGGGCGCGTCTCATCCACCCAGACATGCAGCGGGATGCCCGCCTCGAACGCCGCGTAGATGGGTGCGAGCGCCGTACCCCGGTCCACCGTCGCCAGCCAGCCGGCATTGCAATGGGTGAGGATATTGACCGTGTCATTTTTTTTCTGATGAACAGCACGGATGATTTCCAGCCCGTGCCGCCCGATGGCTTCGTTAATCTGCACATCCTGTTCGGCGATGCGCCCCGCCTCCAGCCAGGCCGCCTCTGCGCGTTCGCCAGCAGGCAGCGGCGACAAAAAATCGCGCATGCGCTCTATGGCCCAGCGCAGATTCACCGCCGTAGGCCGCGCTTTGGCCAGCATGTCGCAAGTCGCCTTCAGCGCCGCATCCGACGCGTGGTGTTTCATCGACAGCGCCACCCCGTAAGCTGCGGTGACACCGATCAAAGGTGCGCCGCGCACCTGCATGGAACGAATGGCGAATTCCGCATCGCGCATGGAATTCAAACGCAGGGTGGCAAACACATGCGGCAGGCGCGTCTGATCGATAATCTCAACCGCACCGTCCGAAGTCGGCCAGATAGTGCGATAGGGAGTGCCGTTAATCCTCATCAGTCGCCCTCGAACTCACACAGCGCAAACACCTTCTGGCCCATCTTCTCCAGTCTTGCGCGACCGCCGATATCCGGCAGGTCGATCACGAAGCAGCACTCGACCACGATGCCGCCCATATCTTCGATCAGTTTGACTGCGGCTTCTGCAGTACCACCGGTGGCGATCAGGTCATCCACCAGCAGCACGCGTTCACCGGGCTTAATCGCATCCAGATGGATTTCGATGCGGTCGCTGCCGTATTCCAGCTGGTAATCGCGCCCCACCGTTTCGGCGGGCAACTTGCCGCGCTTCCTGATCGGCACAAAACCCAGATTCAGTTCATAGGCGACCGGCGTGCCAACGATGAAGCCGCGCGATTCTATGCCGACTACTTTGTCTATTTTGACGTCCTTGTAGCGGTGCACGATCTCCTGAATCGTCGCGCGCAAGCCGATCGGGTCTTTCAGCAAGGTGGTGATGTCGCGGAACATGATGCCCTGATGGGGATAATGCGGAACGGTGCGGATACGGGATTTAATGGGCATGATGACCTCAGTCGTTAGTCGTTAGTCGTTAGTCGGTGTTGTCGCTACGCGGTTTTGATTTAACTACTGGCTAACGACTAATGACTAGTTCTTAAGCATCCGCCCGGCTACGGCAGACAGTTTTTCCAGCATCTGTGCATCGCGCGCTTCCGGCGCGGTGAGTATCGCGTATTGCAGCGCGCTGCGGCAGGCGCAGGCATGAGCGCCATCGTCGCCGTGTACCGGCTGTGCGACACCCTTCACCAGCGTGCGCGCCTTGTCTGCGTTTTCCAGCAGCACCTTGACGATGGCATCCACCGTGACGTTGTCATGTTCGGGATGCCAGCAATCGAAATCTGTCACCATCGCTACCGTGGCATAGCAAATCTCGGCTTCGCGCGCGAGTTTGGCTTCCGGCATATTGGTCATGCCGATCACATCGCAGCCCCAAGTGCGGTATAGCTCTGATTCCGCGAGGCTGGAAAACTGCATGCCCTCCATCACCAGATAGGTGCCGCCGCGCACTGCCGGAATACCCAGCTGCTGCGCCACCTCGAACAGGTGATCGCCCAGACGATTGCACACCGGATGCGCCATCGACACATGCGCCACCAGTCCGGTGCCGAAGAAACTCTTCTCGCGTGCGAAGGTGCGGTCGATGAACTGATCGACGATGACAAAGGTACCGGGCGGCAAGTCCTCGCGCAAGGAACCAACCGCGCTGACCGAAATGATGTCCGTCACGCCCAGACGTTTGAGCGCGTCGATATTGGCGCGAAAATTGATGTCCGACGGCGAGATGCGGTGTCCTCTGCCGTGACGCGGCAAAAATGCAATCGGCTGCCCCGCCAGTTCGGCCAGCAGCACCTCGTCCGACGCTTCACCATAGGCTGATTCCGCCCTGACCCAGCGGGAATTTTCCAGCCCTTCGATATGGTAAACACCGCTACCGCCAATAATGCCTAACATGAGCGCCTATTCTCCCAGCATGGATTTATAAATGAAATTTTGCAGTACAGTCAGGTCCATACTCACACTTTGCACAAACTGCATGCCATGCATGACCCCCTCGTTCCCCGTCTGACTATCATTCTCTGCATGTAAATTGCGTATTATCGACGACACCTGAAACACCTGATGCTCGCCGCCGACCTGCATGCGCAAGCCTACTGTCACGGTATCGCCCACCTTGCCAAATGCCTTGCTGGCATGAATGCGCGCCCCGGAAATACTCATATCCTCGATGATGGCAGACACTTTCAGCCCGGTAGCCGCCGAATCAATCGAACACACCAGCCGGAGCTTGATACGCACCGAACCGCGCATATTGGTCGTTTTGACCTGCGGGGGAAAGGCAAGATGCAGGTAAGGGTAAGGGGTCAGGCAAACGCTGATCACATTGCTGCTGAATTCGTAGGTTTTGGTGCCTGAAAAACCACGCACCAGAAACCCGACACCTTCCTTGATGAAGCTCAACTTATCGTCGTGGCGAGGATGGGATACCAGCACGCTTTTTTTATTCATGAAGCCGATCAGCTTGACGAAATAACGTTGCTTGCCTGAGGAAAAATCCTGCAATTGCAGCGTATCGCCTATGGCCAGCTTGATAGACGTCAAGTCCTCAACCTGCTCCACCGGAATGTGTTTCCCGGCAACCGGCTCGGCTGACACAGGCTTACGGCTGGCGGCCTCATCCCTGCCCTCGCGAAACAAACCCTCTGCACCCAGTGCGTCGATTTGCTGTTGCGACTCAATCAACGCGCCCTCGCCCAGCAGCAGACGACCGAATTTATCGTACACCGACCACGCCAGCGGTTTGCCAATCTCGATCTCAGTCTGTTTGACTGGCTGCAGCTTATCATCCATACACTTCCCCCTGTTACACCCGGACGGGCACGCGCGCCGTCAGCGCGCACATCAATTCATAACTGATGGTTCCAGCAGCGGCCGCCACCGTTTCTATCGGCAAGCCCGCACCCCACAATACGACCTCGCTCCCCACACCGGCCTGCGGCAAGGCACTCATATCCACGTATAGCATATCCATGGAGACGCGTCCCAGCAGTTGCGTCTGCTGCCCGTCCACCAACACGGGCGTGCCGCCCGGCGCATGACGCGGATAGCCATCGGCGTAACCGCAGGCGACAATACCGATGCGCATGGCGCGATCCGCACAAAATAGGCCACCATAGCCCACACGGTCGCCTGCGGATAAATCCTGCGTGGCGATGATGCGACTGCTCAGCGTCATTACCGGCTTCAAGCCCATGGACTGCGCGCTGGCTTCGGCAAACGGCGATGCGCCATACAGCATGATGCCGGGACGCACCCAGTCGCCGTGTGTTGCCGGATAACGCAATAGCGCCGCGGAGTTGGCCAAACTGCGCGCACCGCGATACGCGGACGCCACCTGATTGAACAGTTCCAGTTGCACGGACACCCCGCGCGCTTCGTCTGCATCGGAAAAATGACTCATCAGGGTGATTTCGCGTACCGCCGCATGACGGCGCAAGGCTTCCATCGCTTCCGCCACCCGGCCAGGCGCAAAACCCAAACGGTGCATGCCGCTGTTGACTTTGAGCCAGACATCCAGCGCGGCGCGCCTGGGATACGCGTCCAGCAACGCGATCTGCCAGACGCTGTGTACCACGCAGCTCAGATCATATTCGGCAACCAGCGCCAAGTCTTGCGCGTCAAAAAACCCCTCCAGCAGCAGCAGCGTCTGACGGTATCCCGCCTCACGCAGGCGCACTGCATCCTGTATATCCAGCAGCGCGAAACCGTCTGCCTCCGCCAGCGCCTCGGCCGCACGCAGCAATCCATGACCATAGGCGTTCGCCTTGATGACGGCCATGATGCGTGCCGAAGTGGCACGACGTGCGACATGCAGATTGTTTTCCAGCGCATTCAGATCAATGTGTGCTTGTATGGGACGCGGCATGAATCTTCTGTTTCAACGATATTTCAATTGCGCAATGATAGCAGGGGCTATACTTTCGTGATATAAAACGAATTGATAAAAATATCCCCCAAGTTGTATGAATCTCGGCTTCTACATCATCCTCGCGGCACAATTCCTGTCCGCGCTCGCCGACAATGCATTGTTGTTCGCCGCCATTGCACTGCTGATGGAGCTCAATTCACCGGGTTGGCACACGCCGGTATTGCAGCAGGGATTCATCGTCTCCTACATCGTACTCGCCCCGTTCGTCGGTGCGTTCGCCGACTCGCTGCCCAAGGGGCGCGTCATGTTCATCAGCAATATCGTCAAGCTGTTAGGCTGCATCGCCATGCTGGTCGGCCTCAATCCCCTGCTGGCCTACGGCATGGTCGGCCTGGGTGCGGCCGCCTATTCACCGGCAAAATACGGCATCCTCACGGAATATCTGCCGCCCGA